>NZ_JBEZHV010000005.1:0-385610 GCF_040650755.1 Streptomyces sp. NPDC048623 | reverse complement strand
AGAAGGCCGGCGTCGAGCCCGAGGTGCGCCACATCGCGAACTCCCCGGCCACCCTCACCCTCCCCGAGGCCCACTTCGACCTGGTCCGGCCGGGCCCAGGGGCAGTGTTACGCGGCGACGACCTCGACGCCGAGCTTCGCGACGACGTCGGCGTGCAGACGCACCGACACCTCGTGCGAGCCCAGGGTCTTGATCGGCGAGCCGAGCTCGACGCGACGCTTGTCGACGGCCGGGCCACCGGCGGTCTTGATCGCGTCGGCGACATCGGCCTGGGTCACGGAGCCGAAGAGACGGCCGGCGTCGCCGGAGCGAACGGCCAGACGGACCTTCGTGCCCTCGAGCTGGGCCTTGATCTCGTTGGCCTGCTCGATGGTCGCGATCTCGTGGATCTTGCGGGCGCGGCGGATCTGCGCCACGTCCTTCTCGCCACCCTTGGTCCAGCGGATCGCGAAACCGCGCGGGACCAGGTAGTTGCGAGCGTAGCCGTCCTTGACGTCGACGACGTCGCCGGCGGCACCGAGGCCGGACACCTCGTGGGTGAGGATGATCTTCATTTTTCGGTCACCCTTCCCTTAGCGCGCGGTGGACGTGTAGGGCAGCAGCGCCATCTCACGGCTGTTCTTGACGGCCGTGGCGACGTCACGCTGGTGCTGCGTGCAGTTGCCGGTCACGCGACGGGCACGGATCTTGCCGCGGTCGGAAATGAACTTCCGCAGCATGTTGGTGTCCTTGTAGTCGACGTACGCGACCTTGTCCTTGCAGAACGCGCAGACCTTCTTCTTAGGCTTGCGCACAGGCGGCTTCGCCATGGTGTTTCTCCTGTGTGATCAAGAAGTTTGGGTACGAGCTGCTTCCGGGGCGCGAGCCCTAGAAGGGAGGCTCGTCCGAGTAGCCGCCGCCGGAGTTGCCACCCCAGCCGCCACCGCCGCCGCCCTGCTGGCCGCCGGACGGAGCGCTGGAGGCCCACGGGTCGTCGGAGGGAGCTCCGCCGCCCTGCTGGCCGCCACCGGAGTTGCCACCCCAGCCACCGCCGCCACCCTGCTGCTGGCCGCCGCCGTAGCCGCCCTGGCCACCGCGACCGGTGGTGCGGGTGACCTTGGCCGTGGCGTTGCGCAGGCTGGGGCCGACTTCCTCGACATCCAGCTCGTAGACCGTGCGCTTGACGCCCTCACGGTCCTCGTAGGACCGCTGCTTCAGACGGCCCTGCACGACGACGCGCATGCCCTTCTGGAGCGACTCGGCGACGTTCTCCGCCGCCTGACGCCAGACCGAGCAGGTCAGGAACAGGCTCTCGCCGTCCTTCCACTCATTGGTCTGCCGGTCGAAGGTGCGGGGAGTGGACGCGACGCGGAACTTCGCGACCGCCGCACCGGACGGGGTGAAGCGCAGCTCGGGGTCTTCGACAAGGTTGCCGACGACCGTGATGACGGTCTCGCCTGCCATGGGTGAACCTCTCGGCGGGATTGCTTACGGCTGCTTACTGCTACTCGGACCCGAGAACTGCTGAGCGGAAGCTCAGTGGGTCTCGGGGCGGAGGACCTTGGTCCGGAGGACCGACTCGTTCAGGTTCATCTGGCGGTCGAGCTCCTTGACGACCGCAGGCTCGGCCTGCAGGTCGATGACCGAGTAGATGCCCTCGGGCTTCTTCTTGATCTCGTAGGCGAGACGACGACGGCCCCAGGTGTCGACCTTCTCGACCTTTCCGTTGCCCTCACGGACGACGGAGAGGAAGTTCTCGATCAGCGGGGAGACAGCGCGCTCCTCGAGATCGGGGTCGAGGATGACCATCACCTCGTAGTGACGCATGTGGAACCCACCTCCTTTGGACTCAGCGGCCACGGTCGTTCCGTGGCAGGAGGGTCGTGATGCGTGCGCAACGGTAGCCGCGGCCACTGACAGTCCGCCCCGACGAGCGGGGGGCTGCCGGCGGACTCCAGGACGGACCTGGGCAGACACCGGTGCAGACCGTACAGAGTACCCGCACACTGCCCTGCGGTTGAAATCCGGTGGTGAGGGGACGCAATCTGTACACAACGGATGTCGGCGGCGTCACACGACGCCGCCTTCCGGCAGCCACGCCAGGAGGTGCCCCATGGCACAGGCAATGCGACCCGACCCCGGACACTCCCTCTTCGCCACGGACGGCAAGCCCCACCCGCTCCAGGACACCCTGCTCGCCGTCACCCTCGCGCTCGGCGTCCTCTCCTTCGTCACGGGCTTCTTCGACAACCTGCACCTGCTGGCGTCCTGGACGGGACTGATCGGCATCCTCACGGGCGGATACGGCCAGTTCATCTCCGTGACCACCCGTGAGCGCTTCGCGCTGATCCTCGGACTGGGCGCGTCCGGGGTCGGGTTCATGCTCGGCATGTCCCACGGCGGCCTCTTCGGCGGCCTGATGGGCTAGCCGCGGGCCCTCCACCTGGGCCCCCGCCGGGCCCAGAAGGCCCACGGGGCCATTCGGGGCGCTCCCCGGTCGCAGTAGGCTTCGGCGCGAGAACCGCAGCCCCGCAACCGATGGGGACAGACCTGCCGAGGAGCGCCCCGCATGAGCCTGACCCTGAGGACCATCAGTCGTGAGCAGCATCTGGCCTTCATCCAGAGCCAGCCCGCGGCGAGTCACTGCCAGGTCCCCGCATGGGCTGATGTGAAGACCGAGTGGCGCTCGGAGAACCTCGGCTGGTTCGACAAGTCCGGCGAACTCGTCGGCGCCGGTCTGGTGCTCTACCGCCAGCTGCCCAAGATCAAGCGCTACCTCGCCTATCTGCCCGAGGGCCCGGTCATCAACTGGTTCGCGCCGAACCTCGACGACTGGCTGCAGCCGATGCTGGCGCACCTCAAGCAGCAGGGCGCCTTCTCCGTGAAGATGGGCCCGCCGGTGGTGATCCGCCGCTGGGACGCCCCCGCGATCAAGGCCGGCATCCAGGACCCGGACGTCAAGCGCCTGCGGGACGTCGAGGCCACCCACATCGAGCCGCGCGCCTTCGAGGTCGCCGACCGGCTGCGGAAGATGGGCTGGCAGCAGGGCGAGGACGGCGGCGCCGGCTTCGGCGACGTCCAGCCCCGCTACGTCTACCAGGTCCCGCTCGCGAACCGTTCGCTCGACGACGTCCTCAAGGGCTTCAACCAGCTGTGGCGCCGCAACATCAAGAAGGCCGAGAAGGCCGGTGTCGAGGTCGTCCAGGGCGGTTACGAGGACCTGGCCGAGTGGCAGCGGCTGTACGAGATCACGGCCGTCCGCGACAAGTTCCGGCCGCGCCCGCTCTCGTACTTCCAGCGCATGTGGACCGTCCTCAACAACGAGGACCCCAACCGCATGCGGCTCTACTTCGCCCGCCACAACGGCGTGAACCTGTCCGCCGCGACGATGCTCGTGGTCGGCGGGCACGTCTGGTACTCCTACGGCGCCTCCGACAACATCGGCCGCGAGGTGCGGCCCTCGAACGCCATGCAGTGGCGGATGCTGCGGGACGCCTACGCGATGGGCGCGACGGTCTACGACCTGCGCGGCATCTCGGACTCGCTGGACGAGACCGACCACCTCTTCGGCCTGATCCAGTTCAAGGTCGGCACCGGCGGCGAGGCCGTGGAGTACGTCGGCGAGTGGGACTTCCCGCTCAACAAGCTCCTGCACAAGGCCCTGGACATCTACATGTCGCGTCGCTGACGTCCAGGTCGCGTCGCTGACGCCGCGTGCGAGGCTTGCGTAGTCTCGTACACATCTCTGACACACCGCAGCCATCAGAAAGGTTCCGGGCCGGCCATGGCGCTCTCCCTCTATGTCGACACCGCTCGCTGGCGGGCGCACCAGAAGACCGTGATCGACCAGTTCCCGGGTCTGGTCCCGGTCTGCAAGGGCAATGGTTACGGGTTCGGCCACGAGCGGCTCTCGGACGAGGCCGCCCGGTTCGGCGCCGACATGCTCGCGGTGGGCACCACGTACGAGGCCGCCAAGATCAAGGACTGGTTCGGCGGCGACCTGCTCGTCCTCACCCCGTTCCGGCGCGGTGAGGAGCCGGTGCCGCTGCCCGACCGGGTCATCCGCTCGGTGTCCTCCGTGGACGGCGTGCACGCCCTGGTGGGCGCCCGGGTCGTCATCGAGTGCATGAGCTCGATGAAGCGGCACGGCGTCCACGAGAACGAGCTGGCGCAGCTGCACGCCGCCATCGAGGACGTGCGCCTGGAGGGCTTCGCCCTGCACCTGCCGCTGGACCGCACCGACGGCACCGACGCCGTCGAGGAGGTCATCGCCTGGATGGACCGGCTGCGGGCCGCCCGGCTGCCGCTGCACACCATGTTCGTCAGCCATCTGCGCGCCGAGGAGCAGGCCCGGCTCCAGCAGCAGTTCCCGCAGACCCGCTTCCGGGCCCGGATCGGCACCCGGCTGTGGCTGGGCGACCACGAGGCGACCGAGTACCGCGGTGCGGTCCTCGACGTCACCCGGGTCGCCAAGGGCGACCGCTTCGGCTACCGGCAGCAGAAGGCCGCCTCCGACGGCTGGCTCGTGGTGGTCGCCGGCGGCACCTCGCACGGCGTCGGTCTGGAGGCCCCCAAGGCCATGCACGGTGTGATGCCGCGGGCCAAGGGCGTGGCGCGGGCCGGCCTCGCCACCGTCAACCGGAACCTTTCGCCGTTCGTCTGGGCCGGCAAGCAGCGCTGGTTCGCCGAGCCCCCGCACATGCAGGTGTCGATCCTGTTCGTGCCGGCCGACGCCCAGGAGCCCCAGGTCGGCGACGAACTGGTCGCGCACCTGCGGCACACCACGACCCAGTACGACCGGCTCGTGGAGCGCTGAGCCGCATCCGGCAGCGCCGAGACGCGCAGCGGCCCCCGGGGATCTTCCCGGGGGCCGCTTCCGTCCGTGGGGGCGGTCACTCGCGGGGCGGCGTGCCCCACTCCACCCGCGGGCCCTCCAGGGCCGGTGCCGCGTGCCGCGCCGGATGCGCCGCCCTGCCGAGCACGAACACGTCCTCGGCACCGTCCAGGACGCCCCCGGAGGGGTCGTCCGAGCCGTCCTGCCGCACCCCGTCCCGGTCGGGCGCCAGGATGTCCCGTACGACCAGGGCGCACAGGTAGAGCGTGCCGAGCATGTGCAGCACGATCGCGAACTGGTAGCCGTCGGTCGGCAGGCCCTGCCTGTTGCCGCTGCTCGTGTAGGCCAGGTAGAACCAGATCGCGAGGAAGTACATGACCTCGCAGCCCTGCCACACCAGGAAGTCCCGCCAGCGCGGCCGGGCAAGCGCGGCGAGCGGGATCAGCCACAGCACGTACTGCGGCGAGTAGACCTTGTTCACGAGCACGAACGCGGCCACCATCAGGAACGCCAGCTGCGCGAGCCGCGGCCTGCGGGGCGCGTTGAACGCCAGATAGGCGAGGCCCGCGACGGCCAGCATCATCAGGAACAGCGCCCAGTAGTTCGCCGTCTCCGGGCGCATCTGCTCGCCGGTGAGCTGGCTGATCAGCAGCCACACGGAGCCGAAGTCGACGTTCCGGTCGGTGCTGAAGACATAGAACTGCTTCCACCCCTCGGTCGCGAGCAGCAGCACCGGCAGGTTCACCACCAGCCACGCGCCGGCCGCGCCGAGCAGTGCCGTACCGAACGCCCGCCACTTCCCGGCCCGCCAGCACAGCAGCAGCACGGGCACGAGCAGCAGCACCGGATAGAACTTGGCGGCCGTCGCGAGCCCGAGCAGCACCCCGAAGGCCAGCGGCCAGCTCCGCGACCACATCAGCAGCGCGGCGGCCGTCAGCGCCACGGCCAGCAGGTCCCAGTTGATGGTGGCGGTCAGCGCGAACGCGGGCGCGAGAGCCACCAGGAGCCCGTCCCAGGGGCGCCGGCGGTGGGTCCTGGCCACACAGACGACCAGGACGGCCGCGCAGACCATGAGCAGGCCCGCGTTGACCATCCAGAACGCCTGCTCCTGCGCCGTCGTGTCGCCGCCGGGCGTCAGCCACGCCGCGACCTGCATGAACAGCCCGGTCAGGACCGGGTACTCCAGGAACGGTATGTCGCCGCCCAGCCGGTCGAAGTACGGGACAAGCCCCTCCGCGAAGCCGCGCCCGGAGAACAGGTGCGGGATGTCGGAGTAGCAGGTGTGGGTGTACTGGGAGGTGGAGCCCCGGAACCAGGCCCAGTTGTAGCAGGGCAGCTTCTGCACCATGCCGAGCGCGTACATCCCGAGGGCCACGAGCGCCACGACGCGCACCGGGGTCAGCTGACCCGCGCCGAGCAGCGCCCGGCGTCCGATCGGCCCGCCGATCAGCTCGCTGCCCGCGGCGGCCACCTCGTCCCGTCGGGTGGGGCAGACCACCGGGGGGTCCTGCGGAGGGCTCGTCTTCTGGAGGCTCGGCATGGGGGACATCCTGCCGTACGCCCCCGGGAAAACGGTGAGGGCCGCCGCGCCCGTTTCCGTACGCGAGGTACGGACCGGGTGCGACGGCCCTTCAGGCCCGGGGGAGCGTGGCTAGCCGGTCACGCCCCAAGTAGTGCCGCCGGGTTTGCCTCCGCCGCCACCGCTGGTGGTCGTCGCGGTGGCTGTGCTCGTCGGATCGATGGTGGGTGTGGTGGTGGTCCCACCGGTGCTGCCGCCGTTGGTGCCGCCCTTGGTGCTGCCGCCGTTGGTGTCGCACGGCCAGTCCCACACGCTGCAGGTGCTGCCCGGGCCGGGCGACTTGGTCGGCTTACCCGTGGGCGGCTCGGTCGACGGCGTCATGCTCGGCGTCGGCGACTCGGTGGTGGCGGTCGGCGTCGGGGTCGGGCTGACCGCGCCACCGCCGAAGACGGCCTCGCCGTCGAGGTCCTCCGCCGGCGGGAAGCTCTTCGGGTCGGTGTCCTTGAGGGCGTCGGTCATGTAGTCGTGCCAGATACGCGACGGGAACGACGAACCATGGATCTTCGGCTGGGCACCGGTGCCGTACATGGACTCGAACTTGCGGTCCTTGAGCGTCTCGTCGTCGGCGAAGCGGTACATGTCGATGGCGGTCGACAGCTGCGGCGTGTAGCCCACGAACCAGGCCGAGTTGTTGCCGTCGGTGGTACCGGTCTTGCCGGCCGCCTCGCGGTCGTCGAGCTTCGCCTTGGTTCCGGTACCGGCCTTGACGACATCCTTCAGCACGTCGGTCACGTTGCTGGCGACGGCCGTGGAGAACGTCCGCTTGGGCTCGGCCTTGTGCTGGTAGACGGGCTGACCACGCAGCAGGACCTTGGTCACGGAGAAGACGTCGTTGCGCTCGCCGTTGTTCGCGAAGGTCGCATAGGCACCGGCCATGCGGATGGCGCTCGGGGAGGAGATACCGAGCGAGAACGACGGCACGTTCGCCTTCACCAGAGAGGAGTCGAGCAGACCCGCGTCGATGGCCGACTGGCGGACCTTGTCGATGCCGACGTCCATGCCGAGCTGCACATACGGCGAGTTCATGGACTTCATCATGGCCTTGCGCAGGTCGACCTTCGGAAGGCTCTCCTTCTCGTCATTGGCCTGGTGCCACTCGTTGCCCTTGTCGTCGAGCCAGATCGACCCGTCGTAGTTCTTGATCGTCAGATTGTTCGTGCCGTTGTAGAAGCTCTTGTCCGGGTCGACGATCCTGCGGGTCTCGGGCCCCTGCACCTTGTCCCCCTTGGGGTCCCGCACACCGTCGCGCATCGCGGCGGCCAGCACGAAGGGCTTGAAGGTCGAGCCGACCTGGGCACCGGTCTGGTCCGCGTTGTTGGTGAAGTGCTTCGTGGCGTCCTCGCCTCCGTAGAGGGCGACGATGGCACCGGTCTCGGGGTCCACCGAGGCACCGCCGAACTGGACGTGGGTGTCCGTGTCCGGCCGCTTCTTCGGGTCGATGTGCTCCTTGTAGACGTTCTTGACCGCCGACTCGAGTGCCTGGACCTTCCTCTTGTCGAAGGTCGTGTAGATCTGGAAGCCGCCCTTGGCGAGCTGCTGCGACGTGTAGTCGCTGTTGTTCAGGAAGTTCGCCTCGGCCGTCCGCACCAGATAGCCGATCTGGCCGCCCAGCTGCGCGCCCTGGGAGCGCGGCTTGGTCTTCGGCATCTCGGTGTACTTCGCGCGCTCGGCGGCGGGGAGCTTCTGGTCCTTGACCATCTCGTCGAGGATCCACGCCCAGCGCTTCTGGGCGCGTGCGGTGTTCGCCTCCCGGCTGGCACCCGGGTCGATCTCGGGGTAGCCGGCCGGGTCGTAGTACGTCGCGCCCTTCAGCACCGAGGCGAGCAGAGCGCACTCGCTGGGGTTGAGCTCCTTGGCGTTCTTGCCGAAGTACGCGCGGGCGGCGGCCTGGAGGCCGTAAGCACCCCGGCCGTAGTACGAGGTGTTGAGGTAGCCCGCCATGATCTCGGTCTTGTCCTTCTCGTTGCCGACACGCATCGAGATGAAGAGTTCCTTGACCTTGCGGGTCACCGTCTGCGACTGGTCGTCGAGACGGTTGTTCTTCACGTACTGCTGGGTGATCGTCGAGCCACCCTGGGTCTCGCCGCCCTTGGCCATGTTCCACACGGCGCGGGCGATGCCCATCGGGTCGACGCCGGAATCGTCCCAGAAGGTCTTGTTCTCCGCCGATACCACCGCGTTCTGCATGGGCATCGGGATCTCGGCGTAGTCGATGATCTGCCGGTTGACCTCGCCGGTCGCGGCCATCACCGAGTTGTCGGACCAGTAGAAGACGTTGTTCTGCTGCTTGGCGCTGATCGCCTCGTCGGGAATGCCCACCATGGCGTACCCGATCGTCGCCGCACCCATGAGGCCGCCGATGAACGTCAGGAACAGGCCCGTCACGAGCTTCCACGAGGGCATCCAGCGGCGCCAGCCGTACTTGCCGTACCGCGGGTAGTCGATGAGCCGCTTCTTGCCGGGCGGACGCCCACCGGCGCCGCCACGGCCACGCCCGGGACCGTCACCACGGCCGCCTCCGCCACCCCCACGCCGGCCACCGGGACCGCCCGGCCCGCCGCCGCCCTCGGGGGCGCGCCTGCGCCCGCCCCGCTGGGCGGCGCGACGCGCCTCGGCCCGTCCGCCGTAGGGGCGCTCTTCCTCTCCATAGGAGGAAGGCGGCCCGTACGAGGCCGAAGGGGACCCCATGGCGGCATCACGACCGGGCGCCGCCCGGCGGCCCATCGG
Source organism: Streptomyces sp. NPDC048623 (assembly GCF_040650755.1). Taxonomy (NCBI): domain Bacteria; kingdom Bacillati; phylum Actinomycetota; class Actinomycetes; order Kitasatosporales; family Streptomycetaceae; genus Streptomyces; species Streptomyces sp. NPDC048623. The sequence continues at coordinate 376,491 of NZ_JBEZHV010000005.1, read as the reverse complement.
CTGCTGGGCGGCGCGCCGTGCCGCGGCACGACCGCCGTACGGCGGCTGCTGCTGCGGCTGCGGCAGCGGTTTGCGACGGTGCTCGCTCATCGAACGACTACTCCTCGGGCAGGCGCGTACGCCTGGAAGCGGCAGTTGAGTTCCGGTCCCCCCGAAATGCACACGGCCGGGCCCTCGGAAAAAGCCCGCCCGTGCCGCAGCCGGTCACCCGTTGCACGGACGTCCTGCGGCGTCGCTCGGTTCCCGGTGGTCTGCATGCCGCACAGACTACGCACGCTCAAAACCTGCCGAGGGGGCGAGTTCACCCCAAATCCGGCAACTCGATTGCTGTGAATTGACGATGTGACGCCGGTCACTCGCGCCCCACTTGTCGCGGACATGGGGCCGTTCTATCGTCGGGATGTATCGAGTCGATACATCAGTGCGGCACATCGACTCGGCATAGGAGTTTTCCGCACGGTCCCCGAGACGAGTCCCGAGAACGGAGGAGGCGACGAATGAGCCGGCGCTCAGGAATCCTCGAGTTCGCCGTTCTCGGCCTGCTCCGCGAGGCCCCGATGCACGGGTACGAGCTGCGCAAGCGGCTCAACACCTCCCTGGGCATCTTCCGGGCCTTCAGCTACGGGACCCTCTACCCGTGCCTCAAGACGCTGGTCGCCAACGGCTGGTTGATCGAGGAACCGGGCAGCGGTGCCGAGGAGGCCGTGGCGACGTCACTCACAGGACGCCGCGCCAAGATCGTCTACCGGCTGACGGCCGAAGGTAAGGAGCACTTCGAGGAGCTCCTCTCCCACACCGGCCCCGACGCCTGGGAGGACGAGCACTTCGCCGCCCGCTTCGCCTTCTTCGGCCAGACCGAGCGCGAGGTGCGGATGCGAGTGCTTGAGGGCCGCCGCAGCCGGCTGGAGGAGCGCCTGGAGAAGATGCGCGCCTCCCTCAACCGGACGCGCGAGCGCCTCGACGACTACACGCTTGAGCTGCAGCGCCACGGAATGGAGTCCGTGGAGCGCGAAGTGCGCTGGCTGAACGAGCTCATCGAGAGCGAGCGGGCGGGGCGGGATCAGCGATCCGGCCCCGACGCCCCCGAGGGCGCCGCTCAGCAGCAGAACAGAGAATCCGGAGAAACGGGCGGCCTGCCCCGGCACGGGGGCAGTACCCGGCCGGATCCGTCCGACGACACCGCCAAGTGAAACCCTGCTCCCGCAGGGCTTCCACGATCACACAGGGAGCAACCGGAATGGGTTCGGTTCGCGTAGCCATCGTCGGCGTGGGCAACTGCGCCGCCTCGCTGGTGCAGGGCGTCGAGTACTACAAGGACGCCGACCCGGCGACCAAGGTGCCCGGCCTGATGCACGTCCAGTTCGGCGACTACCACGTCGGTGACGTGGAGTTCGTGGCCGCGTTCGACGTCGACGCGAAGAAGGTCGGCCTCGACCTCTCGGACGCGATCGGTGCCAGCGAGAACAACACCATCAAGATCTGCGACGTCCCCAACAAGGGCGTCACGGTCCAGCGCGGCCACACGCTCGACGGTCTCGGCAAGTACTACCGCATGACCATCGAGGAGTCCGCCGAGGCTCCGGTCGACGTCGTGCAGATCCTCAAGGACCGCCAGGTCGACGTCCTCGTCTGCTACCTGCCCGTCGGCTCCGAGGACGCGGCGAAGTTCTACGCCCAGTGCGCCATCGACGCCAAGGTCGCCTTCGTCAACGCCCTCCCGGTCTTCATCGCCGGCACCAAGGAGTGGGCGGACAAGTTCACCGAGGCCGGTGTCCCGATCGTCGGTGACGACATCAAGTCCCAGGTCGGCGCCACCATCACGCACCGTGTGATGGCGAAGCTGTTCGAGGACCGCGGTGTCCGCCTCGAGCGCACCATGCAGCTCAACGTGGGCGGCAACATGGACTTCAAGAACATGCTCGAGCGCGAGCGCCTGGAGTCCAAGAAGATCTCCAAGACGCAGTCCGTCACCTCCCAGATCCCCGACCGGGACCTCGGCGAGAAGAACGTCCACATCGGCCCGTCCGACTACGTGCAGTGGCTTGACGACCGCAAGTGGGCGTACGTGCGCCTTGAGGGCCGCGCCTTCGGTGACGTCCCGCTGAACCTGGAGTACAAGCTCGAGGTGTGGGACTCCCCGAACTCCGCGGGTGTCATCATCGACGCCCTGCGCGCCGCGAAGATCGCCAAGGACCGCGGCATCGGTGGCCCGATCCTCTCCGCGTCCTCGTACTTCATGAAGTCCCCGCCGGTCCAGTACTTCGACGACGAGGCCTTCGCCAACGTCGAGAAGTTCATCAAGGGCGAGGTCGAGCGCTGACCTGACGGTCTTCCGACGGCCGGCCGGCCGTCGAGGGCTCGATGAAGGCTCGATGACGAGGGTCCCCGTGGCACTGCCCGGGGGCCCTCGTCGTATGTGAGTCTTGCTGCCATGTCCGTCGTGCGTGATCTGCGCGTCCTCCTGCGGCTGCGCAACTTCCGCCGCCTGCTCGCCGTCCGCCTGCTCTCCCAGTGCGCCGACGGCGTCTATCAGGTCGCCCTGGCCACGTACGTCGTCTTCTCCCCGGAGAAGGAGACCAGCGCCGCCGCCATCGCCTCCGCCATGGCGGTGCTCCTGCTCCCCTACTCCCTGATCGGCCCCTTCGCCGGGGTCCTGCTCGACCGCTGGCGGCGGCGCCAGGTCTTCCTCTACGGGAACCTGCTCCGGGCCCTGCTGGCCGGCGGCACCGCGGTGCTCATGCTGGCCTCCGTGCCGGACTGGCTGTTCTACGCCTCCGCGCTCTCCGTCACGGCCGTCAACCGCTTCGTCCTGGCCGGTCTCTCCGCCGCCCTTCCGCGAGTGGTCGACCACGAGCGGCTGGTCGTCGCCAACTCGCTCTCCCCGACCGCCGGCACGCTGGCCGCGACCCTGGGCGGCGGTCTGGCCTTCGGCGTCCGGCTGGTGGCGGACGACTCCGACGCCGCTGTGGTCCTCCTGGGCGCTCTCCTCTATCTCTGCTCCGCGCTCACCTCGCTGCTGATGTCCCGTGAGCTCCTCGGCCCCGACCCGGAACTGCTCCAGCCCCGGCTCTCCGCCGCGCTGGCCTCCACCGCCCGCGGGCTGGCGAGCGGGCTGCGGCATCTCGCCGAGCGGCGCCCTGCCGCCCGGGCGCTCTCCGCCGTGACGCTGATGCGCTTCTGCTACGGGGCTCTGTTCGTGACCGTGCTCATGCTCTCCCGGTACGCCTGGAGCACCACGGAGTCGCAGGGGCTGGCCGTCCTCGGGCTGGCCGTCGCCACCTCCGGGGCCGGATTCTTCGCCGCCGCCATGCTCTCCCCATGGGCTGTCGGGCGCTTCGGCGCCTTCGGCTGGATGACCGTGTGCACGGGTGCCGCCGCCGTGCTGACGTCCGCCCTGGGGCTGACCTTCGCGCGGACACCGTTCCTGGTGGCCGCCTTCGTACTCGGGCTGACCACCCAGGGCGCCAAGATCGCGACCGACACCGTCGTACAGACCTCCGTGGACGACGCCTTCCGCGGGCGGGTCTTCTCCCTCTACGACGTGCTCTTCAACGTCGCCTTCGTGGGCGCGGCCGGGGTCGCGGCACTGATGCTGCCGCCGGACGGGCGGTCCCCCGCGATCGTGCTCCTCGTGACCTTGCTCTACGCGGTCCTCACGCTCGTTCTGGCCCGCGCCGACCGGAAGGCCCGCCGGGCCGCCAACAGAAAGGGGTGATGTTTCACGTGAAACATCACCCCTGCCCGAGACCGCCGCGTCGATGTTTCACGTGAAACATCGACCGTGAAACGGCGGCTTCCGCGTCAGCCCGCCTGAGCCGCCCACCACTCCTTGAGCGCGGCGATGGCGGCTTCCTGCTCCATCGGGCCGTTCTCCAGGCGCAGCTCAAGGAGGAACTTGTAGGCCTGGCCGACCACGGGTCCGGGGCGGACGCCCAGGACCTCCTGGATCTGGTTGCCGTCGAGGTCGGGACGGATGGCGTCCAGCTCCTCCTGCTCCTGGAGCTGGGCGATGCGCTCCTCCAGGCCGTCGTACGTGCGGGAGAGCGCGGCGGCCTTGCGCTTGTTCCGGGTGGTGCAGTCGGAGCGCGTCAGCTTGTGCAGCCGGGAGAGCAGCGGGCCCGCGTCCCGGACGTAACGGCGCACGGCGGAGTCGGTCCACTCGCCCGAACCGTAGCCGTGGAAGCGCAGATGCAGCTCCACCAGACGCGAGACATCCTTGATCATCTCGTTGGAGTACTTGAGCGCCGTCATGCGCTTCTTGGTCATCTTCGCGCCGACCACCTCGTGGTGGTGGAAGGAGACCCGGCCGTCCTTCTCGAAGCGGCGCGTGCGCGGCTTGCCGATGTCGTGGAGCAGGGCGGCGAGACGCAGGACCAGGTCGGGGCCGTCCTCCTCCAGGTCGATGGCCTGCTCGAGCACGGTCAGCGAGTGCTCGTAGACGTCCTTGTGTCGGTGGTGCTCGTCGCTCTCCAGGCGCAGCGCCGGCAGCTCGGGGATCACATGGGCGGCCAGGCCGGTGTCGACGAGGAGGCCGAGGCCCTTGCGGGGGTGGGAGGAGATCAGAAGCTTGTTGAACTCCTCACGGACGCGCTCGGCGGAGACGATCTCCAGGCGGCCGGCCATCTCCGTCATCGCCGTGACGACCTCGGGGGCCACCGCGAAGTCCAGCTGCGCGGCGAAGCGGGCGGCACGCATCATGCGCAGCGGGTCGTCGGAGAAGGACTCCTCGGGCGTCCCCGGGGTGCGCAGCACCTGCGCGGCCAGGTCCTCCAGACCGCCGTGCGGGTCGATGAACTCCTTCTCGGGGAGGGCCACGGCCATGGCGTTGACGGTGAAGTCACGCCGGACCAGGTCCTCCTCGATGGAGTCGCCGTAGGAGACCTCGGGCTTGCGCGAGGTGCGGTCGTACGCCTCGGAGCGGTACGTGGTGACCTCGACCAAGTAGCCGTCCTTCTGGCAGCCGACGGTGCCGAAGGCGATCCCGACCTCCCAGACGGCGTCGGCCCAGGGGCGCACGATCTTCAGTACGTCCTCGGGGCGGGCGTCGGTGGTGAAGTCCAGGTCGTTGCCGAGACGGCCGAGGAGGGCATCGCGAACCGAGCCGCCGACCAGCGCGAGGCTGAACCCGGCATCCTTGAAGCGGCGGGCGAGGTCGTCGGCGACAGGGGACACGCGCAGTAGTTCACTGACCGCGCGGCGTTGCACCTGGCTCAGGGCAGTCGGGGTGTCTTCGTTGGCGTTCGGCACAACAGAAAAGGGTACGTGCACCGGCCTGTCCCGACGTCCCCGTTTTCTCCCGCCGCCCGGCCCGGTCCGGACCCGCCGCGGCGCATCGGCTGGAGCACTCCCCGGCACTTGGCCCCCGCGTGCCTCGTTACCATGCCTGGACACAGCATCCGGGAACCACCGACACCACTGACACCACAGACAACGACGAGGACGGGCGACGCGTGGCCGAGGCGGCAGCTATCCAGGGGACCTTTCCCTCACCTGCCCGCCGCTGGATGCGGCGTACGGCCTCGCTCGCCGTCGCGGCCCCGCTGCTCGCGGGCCTCCTCCAGGGCGCTCACACGCCCGCGGCGACGGCCGCCGAGAGCGCGAGCGACTCCGGCACCGTCGATGTGTCGCTCGACACGCTGACCCCGAGCGCCCCGGTGGAGGGTGACACGGTCACTCTCACGGGCACGGTCACCAACGAGGGCAAGCAGGCCGTGACGGACGCCACGGTCGATCTGCGCGTCGGACCCCGGCTGAGCAGCCGCAGTGAGATCGACGAGGTCTCCGGCCGCAAGACATACCGGGACGGCCGTGACCCGGCTCCGCTGGGCGGCGCCTACACGGTGAAGATCCCCAGACTGGGCGCCGGACTGAGCCAGGACTTCACGCTCTCCGTGCCCGTCTCCAAGCTCGACCTGGACGAGGCGGGCGTCTACCAGCTCGGGGTCTCCCTGACCGGCCAGACCGCGAGCCGGCCCTACGGGCGAGTCCTCGGCATCGAGCGGACGCTGCTGCCCTTCCAGCCCGAGGCCACCGAGAAGAAGACCCGGCTCACCTATCTCTGGCCGCTGATCTCGACGGCCCATGTCTCCGCCGAGACGGGTGCCAACCAGCAGCAGACCCCGGTCTTCGAGAACGACGACCTGGCGGCCGACCTCGCCCCCGGCGGTCGGCTGCACGAGATGGTCGCGCTCGGCAGGGACCTCCCGGTCACCTGGGTGATCGACCCGGACCTGCTGGCCAGTGTCACGGCCATGACCGAGCCGTACATGGTCAAGAACGGGACGACCGAGGTCCCCGGCCGGAACCAGGCGATCGCCGAGCGCTGGCTGAACGACCTGGAGAAGGCCGTCCAGGGCCGCAAGGTCGTGGCGCTGCCCTTCGCCGACCCGGACCTGGCCTCCCTCGCCCACCACGGCAAGGAGGTCCCCGGCTCCCTCGGCCACCTCCAGCAGGCCACGGCGCTGGCCTCCACCACCGTGGAGACCGTCCTGCACGTGAAGCCGTCCACCGACTTCTCCTGGCCCGTCGACGGCGCCGTGGACCCGTCGATCATGGCGGTCGCCACCTCCGCCGGCGCCCGCAACGTGATCGCCCGCAGCGACAGCCTCCGCGACGACCTCTCGTACACGCCGACCTCGGCCCGCCCCATCGGCGGCGGCACCACCGCGATCGTCAGCGACGCGACCCTGTCCAAGTCCTTCCAGGGCGAGATGATCCGGGCCGAGAACTCGACCCTGGCCGTCCAGCAGTTCCTCGCCCAGTCGCTCGCGATCACCCTGGAGCTTCCCGAGGACCAGCGCAGCATCGTGGTCGCCCCGCAGCGCATGCCCAGCACCGCGCAGGCGCAGGCGATGGCCAAGGCCCTCCAGGGGCTCGCCGCCAAGCGCTGGTCGGAGCCGCTCGACCTGCAGGCCGCCGCCGCACAGTCCGACCCCGACGCGTCGAAGCGGGTCCCCGGCGGCTCGGCCTACCCGAGGACGCTGAGGGCCCAGGAGCTGAACTCCGCCGCCTTCCGCGAGATGAAGGCGACCCGGGACGACCTGGACGACTTCCGGGTGATCCTGACCGCCCCGGACCGCGTGGTGCCGCCCTTCACCAACGCGATCAGCCGCGAGATGTCGACCTCCTGGCGCGGCGAGGCCCCCTCGGCCGCGCTGTACCGCAAGGAGGTCCAGGACTACCTGCACAGCCTCACCCAGGAGGTGCAGCTGATCGAGAAGTCGGACCTCACGCTGTCCGGCCGCAGCGCCACCATCCCCGTGACCGTGCAGAACAAGCTGCTCCAGGGTGTGGACCACCTGGTCCTGAAGCTGACGTCCGGCAACAAGACCCGACTGAAGCTGGACGACGACTCCGGCGAGGCGGTGCGGCCGGTGAAGATCGACGGCGGGCACAGCCAGTCGGTGAAGTTCGACGCCTCGGCCAACGCCAACGGTCCGGTCACGATGACGGCCCAGCTCTACACCGAGGACGGCACGCCCTACGGCGACCCGATGACCTTCACCGTGAAGGTCTCCGAGATCACCCCCACGGTGATGCTCGTCATCGCGGGCGGTGTGCTGCTGCTCGTCCTCGCCGGCATCCGGATGTACAGCGCGCGCAAGCGCGCCGCCGCCCGGAACGCCGAGGCGGACGCGAAGGCCGAGGCGGAGACCGGCACCGAGGCCGAGGCCGAAGCCGACGGTAAGACCGAGGGCGGGAACGGGGTCGGCGGCAAGGGCGAAGGCCCCGGCGCCACCCCTTCGAACGACGCCGATCCCGGGCAGCCGAGTGACCTGGAACCGGACACCGGGTCCGAAAGCGGCGACCCGTCCGGCCCGGGTGAGAAAGTGGACCGTTGAGCGATGTCGTGGCCGGTCGGCCGGACGATGAGGTGGGGTAACCATGAACGCGCCGTACGACGGTGACCGCGGTCAGGGCGCGGGTGGCGCCGGGCCGTCCGGTGGGATGCCCGCGGCACCCGGCCCCGCGCCGGTGCCTCCGCCGCAGCACGCCGCCCCGGACCCGTACGCACCGGACCAGCAGCAGCCCCACGCCCAGGACCCGTACGTCCAGGACGCCTACGCCCACGACCCCTACCAGGCGCGGGACCTGGCCGCCCAGGACCCGGTGGGCGAGGCGCTCTACGACCGTGCCGCGCACCCGCCGCCCCCGCCGGGGACCTACGCGGAGCCGCAGCCGCTCTACCAGCAGCCCGCCGTGCCCCCGCACGCCCCGGACCCCCGGGTGTGGGCCCAGACGCCCGCTCCCGAGCCGGACGGCCCCTCGCGCCACCTGCCGTACGGCGACGACGCCCGCACGGTCCAGTTCACCGGCGTGGACGACCTGGTGACCCACGCGGGGGAGGAGCAGCCGGAGCCCGACGCGTTCGCCCACCTCTACCGGGACCAGCAGACCCCCGGCCAGGTGCCGCCGCCCGCCCCGGAGCCGAACCCCATGCCCGCGCCCGCCCCGAAGAAGGCCGGCCGCGCCTCCGGGCTGCTCAAGTCGAGCGCCGTGATGGCCGCCGGCACCCTCGTCTCGCGCCTCACCGGCTTCGTCCGCAGCCTGGTGATCACCGGTGCCCTCGGCGCCGCGCTCCTCGGTGACACCTTCACCGTCGCGTACACCCTGCCGACGATGATCTACATCCTCACCGTCGGCGGCGGTCTGAACTCGGTCTTCGTGCCGCAGCTGGTCCGCTCCATGAAGAACGACGAGGACGGCGGCGAGGCCTACGCCAACCGTCTCCTCACCCTCGTCATGGTCGCGCTCGGCGCGATCGTGGCCATCGCCGTGTTCGCCGCGCCCCTGCTGATCCGGCTGATGTCCAACACCATCGCGGACGACGCGGCGGCCAACAGCGTCGCCGTCACCTTCGCCCGCTACTGCCTGCCCACCATCTTCTTCATGGGTGTGCACGTGGTGATGGGTCAGATCCTCAACGCCCGCGGCAAGTTCGGCGCGATGATGTGGACCCCGGTCCTCAACAACATCGTGATGATCGTGACGTTCGGCCTGTTCATCTGGGTGTACGGCACCTCCGCCGAGTCCCACATGGGCGTGCAGACGATCCCCGACGAGGGCGTCCGGCTGCTCGGCATCGGCACCCTGCTCGGCCTCGCCGTCCAGGCCCTGGCGATGATCCCGTATCTGCGCGAGACCGGCTTCCGCTTCCGCCCCCGCTTCGACTGGAAGGGCCACGGCCTCGGCAAGACCGTCAAGCTGGCCAAGTGGACGGTGCTGTTCGTCCTGGCCAACCAGGCCGGCGTCCTGGTCGTCACCCAGCTCGCCACCGCCGCCGGCGAGGAGTCCGGCAAGGACGGCGCCGGCTTCCTGGCCTACTCCAACGCCCAGCTGATCTGGGGCATGCCGCAGGCCATCATCACCGTCTCGGTCATGGCCGCACTGCTGCCGAGGATCTCCCGCGCCGCCTCCGACGACGACCCGGGCGCCGTCCGTGACGACATCTCACAGGGCCTGCGCAACTCGGCCGTCGCGATCGTCCCGGTCTCCTTCGCGTTCCTCGCGCTCGGCGTCCCGATGTGCACGCTGCTCTACGCCTCCAGCGGCGTCGAGGCCGCCCAGGGCATGGGCTTCATCCTGATGGCCTTCGGCCTCGGTCTGATCCCCTACTCGGTCCAGTACGTCGTGCTCCGCGGCTTCTACGCCTACGAGGACACCCGGACGCCCTTCTACAACACCGTCATCGTCGCCGCCGTCAACGCGGCCGCCTCGGCCGTGTGTTACGTCCTGCTGCCCGCGCAGTGGGCCGTCGTCGGCATGGCCGCCTCCTACGGCCTGGCCTACATGGTCGGCGTCGGCGTCGCCTGGCGCCGGCTGCGCAACCGTCTCGGCGGCGACCTGGACGGCGCGCACGTGATGCGCACCTACGCCCGTCTGTGCCTGGCCTCGCTGCCCGCCGCCATCGTCGCGGGCGCGGTCGGCTTCGGCCTCCTGAAGGTGCTCGGCGAGGGCGCCCTGGGCTCGCTCGTCGCGCTCCTGGTCGGCGGCGCCGTCCTGCTCGGGGTGTTCTTCGTCGCCGCCAAGCGCATGCGGATCGCGGAGCTCAACTCCATGGTCGGCATGGTCCGCGGGCGTCTGGGGCGCTGACCGGAAGCAGTCCCGCGAGGTTCGCGCAACCATCGGGCGCCGACGCGTGTCGTGCATAGCGCCGGACTGTGGGCACAATTGGCATGGCTGTTGGATGTGGCGCAACGGATGGGGAGGCAGGAACGACGGTGGCGGAACGTAGCACGGCTGCCGTCGACGTGGCCGACAACAGCGGTGACGACCCGCTGACCGCCAAGGCGGAGAAGGCCGCGACCGACGGGGTGGCGGAAGCGCAGAAGAAGGCGGGCACGTCCGCCGAGTCCACGGAGAACAAGGCGGGCGAACGAAAGAACGGCGAACAGCCTTCCATCGCGGCACCGGAGCTGCACAGCGGCCACAAGCTGGCGAGGCGGTACCGGCTGGAGGAGTGCGTCACCCGACTGGACGGATTCAGCAGCTGGCGTGCCGTCGACGAGAAACTCCGCCGTGCCGTCGGCGTGCACATCCTGCCCGCCGACCACTCCCGGGCCCGCTCCGTGCTCGCCGCCGCGCGCTCGGCCGCGCTGCTCGGCGACCCACGCTTCGTGCAGGTCCTCGACGCCGTCGAGGAGAACGACCTCGTCTACGTCGTGCACGAGTGGCTGCCCGACTCCACCGAGCTGACCGCGCTGCTCGCGGCCGGACCCCTGGAGCCGCACGACGCCTATCAGCTCGTCAGCCAGGTCTCCCAGGCCATGGCCGCCGCGCACCGCGAGGGCCTCTCGCACCTCCGGCTCACCCCGAGCGCCGTGCTGCGCAGCTCGACCGGCCAGTACCGCATCCGCGGCCTCGCCGTGAACGCCGCGCTGCGTGGCATCAGCGCCGACCGCCCGCAGCGCACCGACACCGAGGCGATCGGCGCCCTGCTGTACGCGGCGCTCACCCAGCGCTGGCCGTACGAGAACGACGCCTACGGCCTCTCCGGGCTGCCCAAGGGCGTCGGGCTGCTCCCGCCGGACCAGGTCCGCGCGGGCGTCCACCGGGGGCTCTCCGAGATCGCCATGCGCGCTCTCGCGAACGACGGGGCCACGGCCTCGCGCCAGGAGCCGCCCTGCACGACCCCGGACGAACTCGCCAAGGCCGTCGCGGCGATGCCCCGCATCCGCCCGCCGGAGCCTGAGTTCCCGCTCCCTGCCCCGCCCGAGTACCAGCGCACCACCTACCAGCAGGGCACCTACGGACGCCCTCAGCAGCGTCCCGTGGCCGCCCAGCCGGTCGTGATCCCGCCGCCCCCGCTGCAGAGCCGTACGGGCAAGGCCCTGAAGTGGGCCGTCTCGGCCCTCCTGATCGCCGCCCTGGGCCTCGGCAGCTGGCAGATCGCGGACCGGCTCCTGGACCAGGACAAGGGCACGGAGACTCCGCAGACCAACCAGCCGCAGTCAGGCCAGGACGAGAAGGAACCGGCCGCGGACGGGAAGCCGATCACGATCGTCGACGCGCGGGACTTCGACCCACAGAGCGACGACGGCCGGGAGAACCCCGAGGCCATAAAGAACGCCTACGACGGTGACCCGAGTACCGCGTGGACGACCATGCGGTACGAACCGCCTTCGAAGTTCGGCAACCTGAAGGACGGGGTCGGCATCATCCTCGACCTCGGCAAGGTCCAGCAGGTTGCCAAGGTCGAGGTGGCGTTCCACGGCGTCACGTCGGTCGAGCTCCGGACGACTCCCGAGAACTTCTCCTCGCAGCCCGGTCAGATCGGCGACTTCACCAAGCAGGCCGCGCAGTCGGGCACCCAGGTGAATCTCGCTCCGGCCAAGCCCGTGAAGACGCGCTATGTGCTCGTCTGGCTGACCGATCTGCCGAGCGTCCCGGGCGGTTACCGGGGCGAGATCTCGGACATCAAGATCACCAGCTGACGCCACACCCGGGGGAAGGGCTCACCGTTGGACGACGCCATCCGCGACGAGCGCAGCGACCAGGAACTGCTGGCCTGCCATGTGGCCGGTGATCCCGAGGCCTTCGGTGAGCTCGTACGGCGCCACCGGGACCGGCTGTGGGCGGTGGCCCTGCGGACGCTCGGCGACCGCGAGGAGGCCGCCGACGCCGTCCAGGACGCCCTGGTGTCGGCCTTCCGGGCCGCCCATACCTTTCGGGGCCAGTCGGCCGTCACGACGTGGCTGCACCGCATCACGGTGAACGCCTGTCTCGACCGGGCCCGGAAGGCCGCCTCACGGCGGACCTCGCCCGTGGACGACACGGACCGGTTCGAGCAGCTCCTCGAACCGGTCGAGTCGGCCGAGGCGCCCGCCGAGCGCCAGGACCTCCACCGCCAGCTCCTGGCCGCGCTCGCCACCCTGCCCTCCGAGCAGCGGGCCGCGCTCGTCCTCGTCGACATGCAGGGATACCCGGTGGCCGAGGCCGCTCGTATCCTCGATGTCCCCGCCGGGACCGTGAAGAGCCGCTGTGCACGCGGACGGGCCAAACTCCTGCCGATGCTCACTCATCTGCGCGGGAACACGGTGGGTAACGAGGGCTCGGACCGGGGAAGGAACCGGACGCCGGGGGCATCCGTCCCACCGGTGCCGGGACCTACGGATACCGGACCGAGCAATCCAGCGGCTGTGAAGGGCGGAGGTGGACGCGCGTGACTTCCGCGGCAGACACGACTCAGCACCCGGACGTCTCGGAGATCTCCGACCTCACCGAGGGCCTGCTCCCGCCCTCCCGCAGCGCCGTCGTACGCCGGCATCTCGACGCCTGTCCCCTGTGCGCGGACGTACGGGACTCCCTGGAGGAGATCCGTGGGCTCCTCGGCACCCTCCCCGGGCCGCCCCGGATGCCGGCCGAGATCGCCGGACGGATCGACGCCGCCCTCGCCGCCGAGGCACTGCTGAACGCGACCGCCCCCGAGGCCGGTGCACGTGTTTCACGTGAAACATCGCCCGCCCGTCCCGCATCCTCCGCTCCCGCCGTCGACCGGCCCGCCGGGCGCCCCGCCGCCGCCAGTGGACCCGGACGCCCCCGCAAGGCCCGTCGCCGCCGCGTCGCGGCCCTCGGAGCCGTCTTCGGCGCCGCAGCCCTGGGCCTGAGCGTCTTCTTCCTCCAGTCGGGCGGCGACACCCCATCGGACGCGACGGTCAGTGCGGCGGACACCGCACGGTTCGACGGACAGCCGGTGGCGACCACCGTACGCACGCTCCTCACCCTGAACGGCACCCTCAAGGCCCCGCAGGACCAGAACGCCGCCCCCAAGTCGCTCACCGCCGAGAACGACGGCGACACACCGCAGCGGGCGCTGCCCGCGGCCCTGCCGGACTGCGTCAAGGCCGGCACCGGACGCACGGAGCCGGTCCTCGCCTTCCAACGCGGCGACTACCAGGGGACGCCCGCCTATCTCCTGGTCCTGCCCGACACCGCCGACAGCACGAAGGTGCAGGCCTATGTAGTCGATGCCGCCTGCGCCTCAAGCGGCGGGAAGGCCGCCGGCGAGGTCCTGCTGACGGAATCCCTCCCGCGGTCCTGAACTCTGTGCCGTGCCGGGCGGCGGTCTTGGGAATGCTTGCCCCGTAGGATCGGTTGGGTGGGGTGAGTGACCCAACCGACCGCCCCCGTAGGCAGTAGGCAGTCTGCAGAGACGAGGAAGAAACCCGTGAGCGACGTCCGTAACGTGATCATCATCGGCTCCGGGCCCGCGGGTTACACCGCTGCGCTCTACACGGCGCGCGCGTCGCTGAAGCCGCTCGTTTTCGAGGGAGCCGTCACCGCCGGTGGCGCCCTGATGAACACGACCGAGGTGGAGAACTTCCCCGGCTACCGTGACGGCATCATGGGCCCGGACCTGATGGACAACATGCGGGCCCAGGCCGAGCGCTTCGGCGCCGAGCTCGTGCCGGACGACGTCGTCGCCGTGGACCTCACCGGGGACATCAAGACGGTCACCGACACCGCCGGCACCGTGCACCGCGCCAAGGCCGTCATCGTCACCACCGGCTCCCAGCACCGCAAGCTCGGCCTGCCGAACGAGGACACCCTCTCCGGCCGCGGTGTCTCCTGGTGCGCCACCTGCGACGGCTTCTTCTTCAAGGACCAGGACATCGCCGTGGTCGGCGGCGGCGACACCGCGATGGAGGAGGCCACCTTCCTCTCGCGCTTCGCCAAGACGGTCACCATCGTCCACCGCCGGGACAGCCTGCGCGCCTCCAAGGCAATGCAGGAGCGCGCCTTCGCCGACCCGAAGATCAAGTTCGCCTGGGACAGCGAGGTCGCCGAGATCCACGGTGACCAGAAGCTCAGCGGTCTGACCCTGCGCAACACCAAGACGGGCGAGACCAGCGAGCTCCCGGTGACGGGCCTCTTCATCGCCGTGGGCCACGACCCGCGCACCGAGCTCTTCAAGGGCCAGCTGGAGCTGGACGCGGAGGGCTACCTCAAGGTCGACGCGCCGTCCACGCGCACCAACCTCCCGGGTGTCTTCGGTGCCGGCGACGTCGTCGACCACACCTACCGTCAGGCGATCACCGCCTCGGGCACCGGCTGCTCCGCCGCGCTCGACGCCGAGCGCTTCCTGGCGGCCCTCGCCGACAGCGAGAAGCTCGCCGAGACCCGCGCGGTCTGAACCCCCCTACGCTCCCCCCACCCCACACCCCACTGAATGAAGGAGGGCGCCGTGGCCGGCACCCTGAAGAACGTCACCGACGCCACCTGGGACGAGGACGTCCTCAAGAGCGACAAGCCCGTCCTCGTGGACTTCTGGGCCGCCTGGTGCGGCCCGTGCCGCCAGATCGCCCCGTCGCTGGAGGCCATCGCCGCCGAGCACGGTGAGATCGAGGTCGTGAAGCTCAACATCGACGAGAACCCGGCCACCGCCGCCAAGTACGGCGTCATGTCCATCCCGACGCTGAACGTCTACCAGAACGGCGAGGTCGTGAAGACCATCGTCGGCGCCAAGCCGAAGGCCGCGATCCTGCGCGACCTGGAGGACTTCGTCACGCCGAAGGCCTGACGCCTGGCCCTCGGCACGCGTTGTTTCACGTGAAACAACGAAGGCCCGCCCCTTCCGAGGGGCGGGCCTTCGTCTTGGTCGGGCGGTGCGCAGATCAGGCGGTGCTCAGAGGGGACGCAGCGCGGGCTCCTTCTGGACGGCACCGAGCAGCCGGTCGAGCGCCATCTCGACGTCCTCCTTCCAGGAGAGCGTCGTCCTCAGCTCCAGCCGCAGCCGGGGGAAGCTCGGATGGGGCCGTACGGTCTTGAAGCCCACGGAGAGCAGATGGTCGGCGGGCAGCACACAGGCCGGCTCCTTCCAGCGGGCGTCGCCGAAGGCCTCGATCGCCTTGAAGCCCCGCCGCAGGAGGTCCTTCGCGACCGTCTGCACCATCGTCCGCCCCAGCCCCTGGCCCTGATAGCCCGGCATGATCCACGCGGTCATCAGCTGCACGGCGTCCGCGGCGACCGGGCTCGTGGGGAAGGCGGTGGAGCGGGGCACATAGGCCGGCGGCGCGTAGAGCACATAGCCGACCGGGATCTCGTCGACATAGACCACCCGGCCGCAGGAGCCCCACTCCAGGAGCACGGCGGAGATCCAGGCTTCCTTCTCCAGCTCCGGACGGCCGGCCTTCACGGCCGCCTCGCCACTCACCGGATCGAGCTCCCAGAACACACAGGAACGGCATCGCTTGGGGAGATCCGGAAGGTTGTCCAGCGTGAGCGGTACGAGCCGACGCCCCACGGCTGTTCCTCGCTTCCCTCGGCCATCGCAGTACGAATATGCCTCTCAGAATCGTAACGAGGGGCCGATCGGGGCGATACCGCGGACAGGCAAAGGGCGGAGCGCGTTCCGGTGAATGACCGAACGCGCCCCGCCCCGGGGCTCGAACAGAACGGACTCAGTCCTCGGAGTCCTGCCCGTCCTCGACGTCCTGCGTCGCCGTCCCCTGGTCCATGACCCGGCCCTCGCCCGGAGCCAGCGTCGACAGGATCCGCTCCAGATCCTCCATCGAGGCGAACTCGACGACGATCTTGCCCTTCTTCTGCCCGAGGTCGACCTTCACCCGGGTCTCGAAGCGGTCGGAGAGCCGGGTCGCCAGATCACGCAGCGCCGGGGAGACCCGGGCACCGGCCCGCGGACCCTT
This sequence comes from Streptomyces sp. NPDC048623, assembly GCF_040650755.1. Classification (NCBI taxonomy): domain Bacteria; kingdom Bacillati; phylum Actinomycetota; class Actinomycetes; order Kitasatosporales; family Streptomycetaceae; genus Streptomyces; species Streptomyces sp. NPDC048623. The sequence continues at coordinate 360,346 of NZ_JBEZHV010000005.1, read as the reverse complement.
GGGCTTGACCGGAGACGAGGGCTCCGAACCCATCAGCGTGACGATCTCCTCGACGGCCCGCACCGAGAGGCCCTCGGCGACGATCCGGTACGCCAGCTTGTCCTGGGCCTCGGCGTCGTCCACGGAGAGCAGCGCACGCGCATGACCGGCCGACAGAACACCGGCGGCCACCCGGCGCTGCACCGGCGGGGAGAGACGCAGCAGACGCAGCGTGTTGGAGACCTGGGGACGCGAGCGTCCGATGCGGTCGGCCAGCTGGTCGTGGGTGCAGTTGAAGTCCTTGAGGAGCTGGTCGTAGGCGGCGGCTTCCTCCAGCGGGTTCAGCTGCGCCCGGTGCAGGTTCTCCAGGAGGGCGTCCAGGAGCAGCTTCTCGTCCTCGGTGGCCCGCACGATCGCGGGAATCCGCTCCAGACCGGCCTCACGGCAGGCCCGCCAGCGGCGCTCGCCCATGATGAGCTCGTAGCGCTCGGGACCCAACTGCCGGACGACGACCGGCTGCAGCAGACCGACCTCCTTGATGGAGGTGATCAGCTCGGCCAGGGCGTCCTCGTCGAACACCTCGCGCGGCTGACGCGGGTTCGGGGTGATGAAGTCGAGCGGCAGCTCGGCGAAGTGCGCCCCGGCAGGGGACTCCGGCAGCGGCTCGGAGGGCGCCGGCACCACGGAGTCCGGGGACTGCGGGCTCGCCGGCAGGGTCGCCAGCTTCGCGGCGGCCACACCACGCTCGGAGCCCAGCGCCGGAATGGCACCGGGAGCGGACGCGGCCGGAACGGCACCCACGCCGATGGCCGACGCCGGCCGCTCCTGGGGAGCAGCGGGGATCAGCGCGCCGAGACCGCGTCCCAGCCCCCTACGTCGCTCGCTCACTGGATCCCCTCCGACATTCGCTGGTTGTTCTGGTGACCCTGGTGGGGCTGTCCCCCATGGGCCTGGGTGGCGTCATAGTGCAGATCCGCCCCGCGCAGGGCGATCTCACGTGCCGCTTCGAGATACGACAGGGCGCCGCTGGAGCCCGGGTCGTAGGTGAGCACGGTCTGCCCGTAGCTCGGCGCCTCCGAGATACGTACGGAGCGCGGGATGCTGGTCCGCAGGACCTCTTCGCCGAAGTGGGTGCGCACCTCCTCGGCGACCTGCGAGGCGAGCCGGGTCCGGCCGTCGTACATGGTGAGCAGGATCGTCGAGACATGCAGGGTGGGGTTGAGATGACCCCGCACCAGGTCGACGTTCCGCAGCAGCTGCCCCAGGCCCTCCAGTGCGTAGTACTCGCACTGGATCGGGATCAGCACCTCGGCGCCCGCCACCAGGGCGTTGACCGTGAGCAGACCGAGGGAGGGCGGGCAGTCGATCAGGATGTAGTCGAGCGGCTGCTCGTAGGCCTGGATCGCTCGCTGCAGACGGCTCTCGCGCGCCACCAGGGACACCAGCTCGATCTCGGCGCCGGCCAGATCGATCGTGGCGGGAGCGCAGAAGAGGCCCTCGACATCCTGGACGGGCTGGACGACCTCGGCAAGCGGCTTGCTCTCCACCAGAACGTCGTAGATCGAGGGGACCTCGGCGTGATGGTCGATACCGAGCGCTGTGGAGGCGTTGCCCTGGGGGTCGAGGTCGATGACCAGGACGCGGGCGCCGTGCAGGGCCAGGGAGGCGGCCAGATTGACCGTCGTGGTCGTCTTGCCCACGCCGCCCTTCTGGTTGGCGACCACCATCACGCGGGTCTGGGCAGGCCGGGGAAGCCCCTCGCCCGCACGACCCAGGGCCTCTACGGCCAGCTGGGCAGCACGACCAATGGGGGTGTCGTCCATCGGAGGCGGTGTTTCACGTGAAACATCCATCCCTACCGATTCGGTTCGGGGACCGGGGACCGGATCGGTCATCGGTCCCGCGATGTTGGCGTTGGACCGCAAGGATTCACTCTCCTCGGCTTCAGGCTCGCGATGAACAGAGCCTGCCATGCTTTCGGGGTCGTGAACCAGCGAGGCCCGTGGTTCTGTGGATGAATCCACCTCTGTGGACAACCCTTTAACCCTCACGGGGGGTTTCGCCGAGGGCTTGCGGTCCCGGGGGGTGGCAGCCGCGCGGCCGCGGCTGATGATCCCCTGCAGCAGTGAGCGACGTTTCACGTGAAACACGATGCACGCGCCGCCGGGCCGGAACCGCCCGACACTCCGAAATCTGTACGTATCGCAGCTTGTACGGATCAGCGGGACAGTCCCGAGGCCGACCCTGGGGCCGGGCCCGGGACATTCCGAGACCGCTCAGCGGCGCCTGCGGGGCCGGCTGGAACGGGCGGCCTTGGCGCGCTTGGCGGCGAACCGCACACCGCCGGGACTCTCGCCCACCTCGACCCGGACGACGGTGGTCAGCGGATCGACGACGCCCTCGCCCACATGCAGCACGGAGGCCTCGACCACACCCAGCTTCGCGAGCGCGGAGCGGGCACCGTTGATCTCCTCCTCCGCCGTGTCGCCCTTGAGCGCGAGCATCTCGCCGTAGGGACGCAGCAGCGGGACACCCCAGCCGGCGAGCCGGTCGAGCGGTGCCACGGCGCGGGCGGTCACCACATGCACGGGCTGCAGCGTGCCCAGCATCTCCTCGGCACGCCCGCGAACCACGGTGACGTGGTCGAGGCCGAGCAGCTCGACGGCCTCCTGGAGGAAGTTCGTGCGGCGCAGCAGCGGCTCCAGGAGCGTGATCTTCAGATCGCGCCGCACCAGGGCCAGCGGGATACCGGGCAGGCCGGCGCCCGAGCCGACGTCGCACACCGTGACGCCCTCGGGGACGACCTCGGAGAGCACGGCACAGTTCAGGAGATGGCGCTCCCACAGCCGGGGCACCTCACGGGGGCCGATGAGACCCCGCTTGACCCCGGCGTCCGCCAGGAGCTCCGCATACCGGACCGCCTCCGGGAAGTACTCGCCGAAGACCGTCCGCGCCTGCTCCGGCGCCTGGGGAAGCTCCGCTGCCTCCGTCACGGGGAACCGTCCTTCCGTACCGCACGCATACCGCGCGAACGCACTGTGTGGCTGACTATCAGGCTGACAAAGTTCGGCCCCGCCTGCAGAACAGACGGGGCCGGCACTACGAGAGGGTTCAGGCAGGGAGCACGACGACGAAGCGCTGCGGCTCCTCGCCCTCGGACTCGCTGCGCAGACCGGCGGCGGCGACCGCGTCGTGCACGACCTTGCGCTCGAACGGCGTCATCGGGTCCAGCTTGACCGGCTCGCCGGAGGCCTTGACCTCCTCGGCCGCCTTGGCACCGAGCTGGGCCAGCTCCGTGCGCTTCTTGGCGCGGAAGCCCCCGATGTCGAGCATCAGCCGGCTGCGGTCACCGGTCTCCCGGTGCACGGCGAGCCGGGTGAGCTCCTGGAGGGCCTCCAGCACCTCTCCGTCGCGGCCGACCAGCTTCTGCAGGTCACGGCTGCCGGAGTCGCTGACGATCGAGACCGAGGCCCGGTCCGCTTCGACATCCATGTCGATGTCACCGTCGAGATCGGCGATATCGAGCAGGCCCTCGAGATAGTCGGCCGCGATCTCACCCTCCTGCTCCAGGCGGGTCAGGGTGTCGCCACCCTCGGCGGCGGAGGTGGTGCCTTCCGTCACGGATGGACTCCTTCTTGCTTCGTGGAGGCTTACTTCTTGGAGGAGGGGTGCTTGGGCCGCTGCTGGCCCTTGCGCTGGCCGGACTTGGACTGGCCCTGGCGGGAGCCGCCGGAGTTGGCCCGGCTCGGCCGTGCCGGCTGGTCGCCCGTGCCCTGGGTGCCGGCGGAACCCGCCTTGGCGCCCTTGGCCGGGGACTGCGGCTTCTTCTCCAGCGACGGGGTCTTGTCGCCGGGCGCGGCGTCCTGCGGCTCGGCGGCCTCGTCGGCCTCCTTCGCGTGGGACTGCTGCTGCCCGCCACCGGACTGGCGCTGGGACTTGGTCTGGCGCTTGGGCTGCTGGCGCCGGGTGCCGGCACCGCCCTCCGCCTCGGCGACCGCGGTGTCGCCCTTGATCACGGTGCCGTCGGCCTGGGCGGCGAAGCCGGCCTTGGCCAGGCCCGCGAAGAAGCGGCGCTCGTTGTCGTTGCGGTCGCTGCCCTTGGCGACGATCGCCTTCACGATGTTCTTGCGGCGGCGGCCGCGGACCTCACCGTGGTGGGTGACGCCCTTGAGCAGGCGCTGAAGGTAGGCGTCCTGGGCCTTGCTGCCCGGGGTCGGGTTCTGGTTGATCACGTACATCTGCTGGCCCATGGTCCACACGTTGGTGGTCAGCCAGTAGACGAGGACACCGACGGGGAAGTTGATGCCCATGCCGGCAAAGATCAGCGGGAAGATGTACATCAGCATCTTCTGCTGCTGCATGTACGGGGTCTTCACCGAGAGGTCGACGTTCTTCATCATCAGCTGGCGCTGCGTGTAGAACTGCGAGGCCGACATCAGGACGATCATGACCGCGGTGACGATGCGCACATCGGTGATCGAGGCACCGAGCGAGGCGACCTTCTCGGCGCTGTCGGTGAACTTCGCGGCGAGCGGGGCACCGAAGATGTGCGCCTGACGGGCGCTCTCGAGCAGCGGCTGGTCGATGACGCCGATGGTCTTGCCCTCGGCGATGCTGGAGAGCACGCGGTACAGGGCGAAGAAGAACGGCGACTGCGCCAGGATGGGAAGGCACGAGGAGAGCGGGTTGGTACCCGTCTCCTTGTACAGCTTCATCATCTCTTCGGACTGACGCTGCTTGTCGCTCTTGTAGCGCTCCTGGATCGCCTTCATCTTCGGCTGGAGCGCCTGCATGTTCCGCGTCGACTTGATCTGCTTCACGAAGAGCGGGATCAGGCAGATGCGGATCAGCACCACCAGGGACACGATGGACAGACCCCAGGCCCAGCCGGTGTCAGGGCCGAAGATCGCCCCGTACATCTTGTGGAACTGGACGATCACCCATGAGACAGGTGTGGTGATGAAGCTGAACAGACTGGCAATCGTGTCCACTAATCAGGCTCCTTGAGCATTGGGCGAGGTCTCTGCGGCCGGGCTCGTCTCGGCGGAGAACCCGCCCTTGTCTCCGCGCAGGGCGGAGCGCAGCATCTCGTGCCAGCGCGGCCGCTTGCGCGGGGGGACATGGTCCACGCCGCCGGGCGACCACGGATTGCACCGCAGGATGCGCCAGGCGGTCAGGGCTGTGCCCTTGATCGCGCCATGCCGGTCGATGGCCGTGAATCCGTAGTGGGAACACGACGGGTAGTACCGGCAGACGGGGCCCAGAAGCGGGCTGATCGTCCACTGGTACAGCTTGATGAGAGCCAGCAGCGGGTACTTCATCGCGTGCCCCCTCCCAGCAGTCGCTGGAGAGCGGCGTCCAGGTCTCGGGCCAGCTGATCGTGGTCGGCGTCGCCGGCTCCGGGCAACGCCCGTACGACCACCAGGCTACCGGGGGGAAGCAGGGTGAGTCGCTCGCGCACGAGATGGCGGAGACGACGCTTCACCTGGTTGCGGACGACCGCGCCGCCTACGGCCTTGCTCACGACGAAACCCGCACGCGTCGGGGGAGCGCTCTCCCCAGGCGCGTGCGGGTCCGTTGCACCGCTGCGTAGATGGACGACGAGGAGCGGGCGTCCGGCCCGGCGTCCTCTGCGTACCGCGGTCGCGAAGTCCTCGCGCCGCCTCAGCCGATTCTCGGTAGGCAGCACGTCATGACCTGTTGAGGCAGATCAGGCGGACAGGCTCGCGCGACCCTTGGCACGGCGGTTCGCCAGGATGGCGCGGCCGGCACGGGTACGCATGCGCAGGCGGAAGCCGTGGGTCTTCGCGCGACGACGGTTGTTCGGCTGGAAGGTGCGCTTGCTCACTCGGGGGCTCCAGAAATGATTCGGTGGTGGCGGGACATCGCCTGGCTGTCACCGTGCGCCCACGAGTAGCTCTCGCATTCGCCCGAGTGCACCGCTTCGCGATCACATAGAGTGATCTTCGCCCATCGGAGGCAGGCGGCAGCAGCCATCGACAACTCGACCTGGTTACGGTACGCGCGGCTACGCCATCCGGTCAAACCGACCCGTCAACCGGGCCGTCTGTACACAGGCTGTGGACAACAACTTGAACCACGTCAGCCGCCCCGACTACCGTGGCTGGACTCCACAGTCTTTTCCGTTCTGTCCTTACCTGTCCTTCCGGACCCGGACTTCGACCCACCGTCCCGCAGAACCACACCTCCGTGGGACCAATGAGGAAGCGTGCCCCGTGGCTGACGTACCTGCCGATCTTGCCGCAGTGTGGCCGCGCGTGCTGGAACAGCTCCTCGGCGAAGGCCAGCAGGGCATCGAGCCCAAGGACAAGCAGTGGATCGAGCGCTGCCAGCCGCTCGCACTGGTGGCCGACACCGCCCTGCTTGCCGTCCCCAACGAGTACGGCAAGCAGGTCCTCGAAGGCCGGCTCGCCCCGCTGATCAGCGAGGCCCTCAGCCGTGCCTGCGGCCGCCCGATCCGGATCGCGATCACCGTCGACGACTCCGCCGGCGAGCCGACGCCCCCCGCGCCGCCCGCCCGGCCGGCCCCGCAGCCGTACGGCGGCTACGGCGGATACGACGCGTACGAGAAGAGCGAGAAGTACGACGAGTACGGGCGCCCGATGCCCGACGACGGACTGCCGACCGCCCGCCCCGCGTACCCGGACTACCAGCAGCCGCGCCCCGACCCGGGCTCCTGGCCGCGCGCCCAGGAGGACATCGCCTGGCAGCAGCAGCGGCTCGGCGGCTTCCAGGAGCGCGACCCCTACGCGACGGCCCGGCCGCAGCAGCCTCCGCAGCCGCGGTACGACGAGCGCCCCCCGTACGAGCAATCGCCGCAGCGCCCCGAGCGCGCCGAACTCCCGGACACCGACGGTCCGGCCGGCCCCGGCAGCCACGCCGGCCCCGGCAGCCACGGCGGCCCCGGCGGCCACGGCGGTCCGGGAGCGCACGGCCCGCGTCCGGGCGGCGGCACCCCCGGCATGGGCGGCTCCTCGTCCGGCCAGGGCGCCGGTGCGGGCGCGCCGGGCGAGCAGCACGCGCGTCTGAACCCCAAGTACCTCTTCGACACCTTCGTCATCGGTTCCTCGAACCGCTTCGCGCACGCGGCCGCGGTCGCCGTGGCCGAGGCGCCGGCGAAGGCGTACAACCCGCTCTTCATCTACGGGGAGTCGGGCCTCGGCAAGACCCATCTGCTCCACGCGATCGGGCACTACGCGCGCAGCCTCTACCCGGGCACCCGGGTGCGGTACGTGAGCTCCGAGGAGTTCACCAACGAGTTCATCAACTCGATCCGCGACGGCAAGGGCGACGCGTTCCGCAAGCGCTACCGCGACGTGGACATCCTGCTGGTCGACGACATCCAGTTCCTCGCGAGCAAGGAGTCGACGCAGGAGGAGTTCTTCCACACCTTCAACACCCTCCACAACGCCAACAAGCAGATCGTGCTGTCCTCGGACCGCCCGCCGAAGCAGCTGGTGACGCTGGAGGACCGGCTCCGCAACCGCTTCGAGTGGGGTCTGACCACCGATGTGCAGCCGCCGGAGCTGGAGACGCGGATCGCGATCCTCCGCAAGAAGGCGGTGCAGGAGCAGCTGAACGCCCCGCCGGAGGTGCTGGAGTTCATCGCCTCCCGGATCTCGCGGAACATCCGTGAGCTGGAGGGCGCGCTGATCCGTGTCACGGCCTTCGCGAGCCTCAACCGGCAGCCGGTGGACCTCGGGCTGACCGAGATCGTCCTCAAGGACCTGATCCCGGGCGGCGAGGACTCGGCGCCGGAGATCACGGCCGGCGCGATCATGGCGGCCACGGCGGACTACTTCGGGCTGACGGTGGAGGACCTGTGCGGTTCCTCGCGCAGCCGGGTGCTCGTCACCGCCCGCCAGATCGCCATGTACCTGTGCCGCGAGCTCACGGACCTGTCGCTGCCGAAGATCGGCGCGCAGTTCGGCGGCCGCGACCACACCACGGTCATGCACGCGGACCGCAAGATCCGTGCGCTGATGGCGGAGCGGCGCTCCATCTACAACCAGGTCACCGAACTGACCAACCGCATCAAGAACGGCTGACGCCGCCGCTTCGCCGAAGGGCGCTCCGGGTAGACATCCGGGGCGCCCTTCGGCGTTCCCTGGAGCCGCCTCAAGGCCGCCTCGGACCGTCCCCGGACCGCTCGGAGCACCGTCCCGAGCAGTCGCGCGAGGCCGGCGGCCGCTCCGCGGCGCGGCGGCGCTGTTCGATTAGTGAGGTGCGGTGGCGGGTTCTCCACAGATTGGGGGATGATCTCCCGTCCACAGGGTGGGGACTGTCGAGTTATCCGGATTGCATCCACAGGCCCCCCTGGTGACAACCCATCACTCCAGGTCAGAGGGCTGTGGAATTGTTGGCAAACGATCTCCACAGCCTGTGGATGAAAGATCCGTCCACAGGGACCCCGCTCGGTTGTCCACCGGCAACCCACAGGCAGGGTCCGGTTGCCCACAGCTTCTCCACACGCCTGTCCACTGTTCGGCAACGAAACGCCCGGGCTCACTGGGGCGAGTGAAAGCCGTCACACCAAGGGAGACGTTTGGGCTGTGGGGAACCTGGGGAAAGCTGGGGACAGCACTGGGGAGAACTCCCCATGGCCTGTGAATCGGGTGTGCAGAACTTTCCTGTGTCCACAGCGCACCCCAGTTGTCCACCGGTGCCACCCACAGGGGCAGTGGACAAAAAACTGGGTCTGACCTGCGCGGACGACGTTATCCACGGTTTCCACAGGCCCTACTACTACTCCCACTCATAGTTAGCCCGGAATCCGCTTCGAAGTGGGACCTGTGCACAACTCGAGCCCGGAGCCTCGGCGACCTGTTGTCGCGACTTGACCCCGAGCCGCACCGAGTGTCGGTGGCGTACGTCAGACTGGTTCCCGCAGTCGACGAAGAGCCAGCAACAAGCAGGAGGCGGTTCCGGTGAAGATCCGGGTGGAGCGCGATGTACTCGCGGAGGCGGTGGCGTGGGTGGCCCGCAGCCTTCCGGCCCGTCCGCCGGCGCCCGTGCTCGCGGGCCTTCTGCTGAAGGCCGAGGACGGCGCGCTGAGCTTCTCCAGCTTCGACTACGAGGTCTCGGCCCGGGTCTCCGTCGAGGCGGAGGTCGAGGAGGACGGCACCGTCCTGGTCTCCGGCCGCCTGCTCGCCGACATCTGCCGCGCCCTCCCCAACCGCCCGGTGGAGATCTCCACAGACGGTGTACGGGCGACCGTGGTCTGCGGCTCCTCCCGCTTCACCCTCCACACCCTGCCTGTGGAGGAGTACCCGGCGCTGCCCGAGATGCCGACCGCGACCGGCACCGTCCCCGGCGAGGTCTTCGCCTCCGCCGCCGCCCAGGTGGCCATCGCCGCCGGCCGTGACGACACGCTGCCGGTGCTCACCGGTGTGCGCATCGAGATCGAGGGCGACACGGTCACCCTGGCCTCCACCGACCGCTACCGCTTCGCGGTCCGCGAGTTCCTGTGGAAGCCGGAGTCCCCGGACGCCTCCGCGGTCGCCCTGGTGCCCGCGAAGACCCTCCTGGACACCGCCAAGGCGCTCACCAGCGGCGACACCGTGACCCTGGCGCTCTCCGGCTCCGGCAAGGGCGAGGGCCTGATCGGCTTCGAGGGCGCGGGCCGCCGCACCACCACCCGGCTGCTCGAGGGCGACCTGCCGAAGTACCGGACGCTCTTCCCCACCGAGTTCAACTCGATCGCGGTGATCGAGACCGCCCCCTTCGTGGAGGCCGTCAAGCGTGTGGCCCTGGTGGCCGAGCGCAACACCCCGGTCCGGCTCAGCTTCGAGCAGGGCGTGCTCATCCTGGAGGCCGGCTCCAGCGACGACGCACAGGCTGTGGAGCGCGTGGACGCGCAGCTGGACGGCGACGACATCTCGATCGCCTTCAACCCGACCTTCCTGCTCGACGGACTGAGCGCCATCGACTCCCCGGTCGCCCAGCTCTCCTTCACGACCTCCACCAAGCCCGCGCTGCTCAGCGGCAAGCCGGCGGTCGACGCGGAGGCGGACGAGGCCTACAAGTACCTGATCATGCCGGTGCGGCTGAGCGGCTGAGGTCTCTGCCGGGGGTCCGGGGGTTGCCCCCCGGGGATCGCAGTATGCCGGTGCGGCTGAGCGGCTGACACGGCCTTCAGGGGCGTTCCACGGGTGGCCGAGTGAGCGGCTGACCCCACAGGTGTGCACGCGGGTCCGGGCGTAGGCTCGGACCCGGGTACGAACCGCACACGACGCTTAAGGAATCTCTGATGGAGCTCGGTCTCGTCGGTCTCGGCAAGATGGGCGGCAACATGCGCGAGCGCATTCGCCGCGCCGGCCACACCGTCGTCGGATACGACCGCAACCCGGACCTCGCCGACGTCCACAGCCTCGAAGAGCTTGTGGGCAAGCTCAAGGGTCCGCGTGTCGTGTGGGTCATGGTCCCCGCCGGCGCGGCCACCCAGTCGACCATCGACGAGCTGGCCCAGCTGCTCTCCCCCGGCGACGTCGTCGTGGACGGCGGGAACTCCCGCTGGACGGACGACGAGAAGCACGCCGAGGAGCTCGCCGCCAAGGGCATCGGCTTCGTCGACTGCGGAGTCTCCGGCGGCGTGTGGGGCCTGGAGAACGGCTACGCGCTGATGTACGGCGGCGACGCCGAGCACGTGGCGCGGGTCCAGCCGATCTTCGACGCGCTGAAGCCCGAGGGCGAGTTCGGCAACGTGCACGCGGGCAAGGTCGGCGCCGGCCACTTCGCGAAGATGGTCCACAACGGCATCGAGTACGCCATGATGCAGGCCTACGCCGAGGGCTGGGAGCTCCTGGAGAAGGTCGACTCCGTGACCGACGTCCGCGAGGTCTTCCGGTCCTGGCAGGAAGGCACCGTCATCCGCTCCTGGCTGCTCGACCTCGCGGTCAACGCCCTGGACGAGGACGAGCACCTGGACAAGCTGCGCGGCTACGCGTCGGACTCCGGCGAGGGCCGGTGGACCGTCGAGGCCGCCATCGACAACGCCGTACCGCTGCCGGCGATCACCGCGTCGCTGTTCGCGCGGTTCGCGTCGCGTCAGGACGACTCGCCGCAGATGAAGATGATCGCCGCGCTGCGCAACCAGTTCGGCGGCCACGCGGTCGAGACGAAGAAGTAATCCACAGGCTGTGCACCCCGCGGTGCACAGCAGCCGGGGGAAGGTCGGCGCCCACCATGCATGTCACGCATCTGTCGCTGGCCGACTTCCGCTCGTACGCCCGGGTCGAGGTTCCGCTCGATCCGGGCGTCACCGCGTTCGTGGGGGCGAACGGGCAGGGCAAGACCAATCTCGTCGAGGCGGTCGGCTATCTCGCCACCCTCGGCAGCCACCGCGTCTCCTCCGACGCCCCGCTGGTGCGGATGGGCGCGGAGCGGGCGGTCATCCGGGCCGCCGTCACCCAGGGCGAGCGCTCCCAGCTGGTCGAGCTCGAACTCAACCCGGGGCGCGCGAACCGGGCCCGTATCAACCGCTCCTCGCAGGTCAGGCCGCGTGACGTGCTCGGCATCGTACGGACGGTGCTGTTCGCGCCGGAGGACCTGGCGCTGATCAAGGGCGACCCCGGGGAGCGCCGGCGCTTCCTCGACGAGCTGATCACGGCGCGCGCGCCGCGCATGGCGGGCGTGCGCTCCGACTACGAGCGGGTGCTCAAGCAGCGCAACACGCTCCTGAAGTCCGCCGCCATGGCGCGGCGGCACGGCGGCCGCTCCATGGACATGTCCACGCTCGACGTCTGGGACCAGCACCTGGCCCGGGCCGGCGCCGAGCTGCTCGCCCAGCGGCTCGACCTCATCGGCATGCTGCGCCCGCTCGCCGACAAGGCGTACGAGCAGCTGGCGCCCGGCGGCGGGCCGGTCCAGCTGGAGTACAAGCCGTCCGCGCCCGGCTCCGGGCACACCCGTGAGGAGCTGTACGGGCAGCTGATCGCCGCGCTCGCGGACGTACGCAAGCAGGAGATCGAGCGCGGGGTCACGCTGGTCGGCCCGCACCGCGACGACCTGCTCCTCAAGCTCGGCGACCTGCCGGCCAAGGGGTACGCGAGTCACGGCGAGTCCTGGTCGTACGCGCTGGCGCTGCGCCTCGCCTCGTACGACCTGCTGCGGGCGGAGGGCAACGAGCCGGTGCTTGTCCTCGACGACGTCTTCGCCGAGCTGGACGCGCGGCGGCGCGAGCGGCTCGCGGAGCTGGTGGCGCCGGGCGAGCAGGTCCTGGTGACGGCGGCGGTGGACGACGACGTGCCGGGGGTCCTGACGGGGACGCGGTACGCGGTGGCCGGCGGGGAGGTGGAACGCGTATGAGCGAGAACGGTGCGCCGGGTGCGCCGGTTTCCCCACAGCCTGTGGACAAAGGTGCGGCTCCCGAGCCCGCGCCCACCGGCGTCGACCTCGCGCGGGTCGCGCTGCGCGCCGCCAAGGAGCAGGCGAAGGCGCGGGGCGCGGCGGCCGCGCAGAAGAAGCAGGCCAGGCGCGGGGGCGGACTGCGCTCCGGCGCGCGTGCCGACGGGCGCGATCCGATGGCGCTCGGCGCCGCGATCAACCGGCTGATCACCGAGCGCGGCTGGGAGACGCCGGCGGCGGTCGGCGGGGTGATGGGGCGCTGGCCGCAGATCGTCGGCGAGGACCTGGCGAAGCATTGTGTGCCGCTGAAGTACGACGAGGACCCGGAGGAGCGGGTGCTCACCGTGCAGTGCGACTCCACCGCGTGGGCGACGCAGCTGCGGTTGCTGGCGCCGAGGCTGGTGGCGCGGCTGAACGAGGACCTCGGGCATGGGACCGTGCGCATGATCAAGGTTCTTGGCCCTGGCGGACCCCGCCGGGGGTACGGGCCGTTGCGGGCGCCCGGGTCCACCGGGCCCGGGGACACGTACGGCTGAGCCGGACCGACCGCGGGTGCGGGTCCGTAGGGGCGGAGGCACGGGGAGCGGGCGCCGCCCTGGGGGGTTTGTGCCCACCCTCCCCCTGCCTTCGGCGGGGGGACCTCCAGCCCCAGCGGGACGAATGCCCGCAAACAGTCGACCCCCACCTCGCCCCTGCCCGGCCCTCGCCGCCCGTCGCCACAACGCGCTACGACCCGAAGCGCTAGGTGGCCGCCAGAGGCCTCTGGAGCCCCTCTCCGGATATGGGGAGTCGTCTCAGGGCCGCCGAGGGCGGCACATGAGCATTCAGGTACCGGCAAACCCCCATGAGTGTCAGTGGTACCGGTAGACTGGAAGACAATCCCGCCACCCTGCGGAACAAGTCGAACGACGCAGCCGGCTCCCGTATGCCCGGAGAACGGCCTGTGCTGTGCCAGAAAGGGCGCTTCGTGGCCGATTCCGGCAACCCCAACGAGAACAACCAGTACACCGCCAGCAACATCCAGGTCCTCGAAGGCCTGGATGCCGTGCGCAAGCGCCCTGGCATGTACATCGGCTCGACCGGTGAGCGCGGCCTGCACCACATGGTGCAGGAGGTCGTCGACAACTCGGTCGACGAGGCCCTGGCCGGCCACGCGGACACCATCGACGTGACGATCCTGGCCGACGGCGGCGTGCGCGTCGTCGACAACGGCCGCGGCATCCCGGTGGGCATCGTGGCCTCCGAGGGCAAGCCGGCCGTCGAGGTCGTCCTGACCGTGCTGCACGCGGGCGGCAAGTTCGGCGGCGGCGGCTACGCGGTCTCCGGCGGTCTGCACGGCGTCGGTGTCTCCGTCGTGAACGCCCTGTCCACGAGGGTCGCCGTCGAGATCAAGACCGACGGCCACCGCTGGACGCAGGACTACAAGATGGGCGTCCCGACCGCGCCCCTCGCGCAGCACGAGGCCACCACGGAGACCGGCACGTCGGTCACCTTCTGGGCCGACGGCGACATCTTCGAGACGACCGAGTACTCCTTCGAGACGCTCTCGCGCCGCTTCCAGGAGATGGCCTTCCTCAACAAGGGCCTGACCATCGCGCTCACCGACGAGCGCGAGTCCGCGAAGGCGACCGTGGGCGCCGACGACCCGGACGCCGAGGCGGCCGCCGAGCCCGCCGCCCGCACGGTGAAGTACCACTACGAGGGCGGCATCGTCGACTTCGTGACGTACCTCAACTCGCGCAAGGGCGAGCTGATCCACCCCAGCGTCATCGACGTCGAGGCCGAGGACAAGGAGCGCACGCTCTCGGTCGAGATCGCGATGCAGTGGAACTCCTCGTACAGCGAGGGTGTGTACTCCTTCGCCAACACGATCCACACCCACGAGGGCGGCACCCACGAGGAGGGCTTCCGCGCGGCGCTGACGACGCTCGTCAACAAGTACGCGCGCGACAAGAAGCTGCTCCGCGAGAAGGACGACAACCTCACCGGTGACGACATCCGCGAGGGCCTGACCGCGATCATCTCGGTCAAGCTCGGCGAGCCGCAGTTCGAGGGCCAGACCAAGACGAAGCTCGGCAACACCGAGGCGAAGACCTTCGTCCAGAAGGTCGTCCACGAGCACCTCACGGACTGGTTCGACCGCAACCCCGTCGAGGCCGCGGACATCATCCGCAAGGGCATCAACGCCGCCACGGCGCGCGTGGCCGCGCGCAAGGCGCGCGACCTGACCCGCCGCAAGGGCCTCCTGGAGTCGGCCTCGCTGCCGGGCAAGCTGTCCGACTGCCAGTCGAACGACCCCACCAAGTGCGAGATCTTCATCGTCGAGGGTGACTCCGCCGGCGGCTCGGCCAAGTCCGGCCGCAACCCGATGTACCAGGCCATCCTGCCCATCCGCGGCAAGATCCTGAACGTCGAGAAGGCCCGGGTCGACAAGATCCTGCAGAACACCGAGGTCCAGGCGCTGATCTCCGCCTTCGGCACCGGTGTCCACGAGGACTTCGACATCGAGAAGCTCCGCTATCACAAGATCATCCTGATGGCGGACGCCGACGTCGACGGCCAGCACATCAACACCCTGCTGCTGACCTTCCTCTTCCGCTTCATGCGCCCGCTCATCGAGCACGGGCACGTGTACCTCTCGCGTCCGCCGCTCTACAAGATCAAGTGGGGCCGGGACGACTTCGAGTACGCGTACTCGGACCGCGAGCGCGACGCGCTCGTCGAGCTGGGCAAGCGGAACGGCAAGCGGATCAGGGAAGACTCGATCCAGCGCTTCAAGGGTCTCGGCGAGATGAACGCCGAGGAGCTGCGCGTCACCACCATGGACGTCGACCACCGCGTGCTGGGCCAGGTCACCCTGGACGACGCCGCCCAGGCCGACGACCTCTTCTCGGTGCTGATGGGCGAGGACGTCGAGGCGCGGCGCTCGTTCATCCAGCGCAACGCCAAGGACGTTCGCTTCCTCGACATCTGAGTCGGTCTCAGCTGACCGCACGAAAGGACTGACGACCAGCAATGGCCGACGACACCACTCCCGTGAACACCGAGACCGCCGGGGACGAAGAGCCCCCGCTGCGGATCGAGCCCGTCGGGCTCGAGACCGAGATGCAGCGCTCGTACCTCGACTACGCGATGTCCGTCATCGTGTCCCGCGCGCTGCCCGACGTCCGTGACGGTCTCAAGCCGGTGCACCGCCGCGTGCTCTACGCGATGTACGACGGCGGCTACCGGCCCGAGAAGGGCTTCTACAAGTGCGCCCGCGTCGTCGGCGACGTCATGGGCACGTACCACCCGCACGGCGACACCTCCATCTACGACGCGCTCGTCCGCCTCGCCCAGCCCTGGTCGATGCGGATGCCGCTGGTCGACTCCAACGGCAACTTCGGCTCCCCGGGCAACGACCCGGCCGCCGCCATGCGCTACACCGAGTGCAAGATGGCGCCGCTGTCGATGGAGATGGTCCGGGACATCGACGAGGAGACCGTCGACTTCCAGGACAACTACGACGGCCGCAACCAGGAGCCGACGGTCCTCCCGGCCCGGTTCCCGAACCTGCTGGTCAACGGCTCCGCCGGCATCGCGGTCGGCATGGCGACCAACATCCCGCCGCACAACCTGCGCGAGGTCGCCGAGGGCGCCCAGTGGTACCTGGCCAACCCCGAGGCCAGCCACGAGGACCTGCTCGACGCGCTCGTCGAGCGCATCAAGGGCCCCGACTTCCCGACCGGCGCGCTGGTCGTCGGGCGCAAGGGCATCGAGGAGGCGTACCGCACCGGCCGCGGCTCCATCACCATGCGCGCGGTCGTCGAGGTCGAGGAGATCCAGAACCGCCAGTGCCTGGTGGTCACCGAGCTGCCCTACCAGGTCAACCCGGACAACCTCGCGCAGAAGATCGCCGACCTGGTGAAGGACGGCAAGATCGGCGGCATCGCCGACGTCCGCGACGAGACCTCGTCCCGTACCGGCCAGCGCCTGGTCATCGTGCTCAAGCGCGACGCCGTCGCCAAGGTCGTCCTCAACAACCTCTACAAGCACACCGACCTGCAGACGAACTTCGGCGCCAACATGCTGGCGCTCGTCGACGGCGTGCCGCGCACCCTCTCCCTGGACGCGTTCATCCGCCACTGGGTGACGCACCAGATCGAGGTCGTCGTGCGCCGGACGCGGTTCCGGCTGCGCAAGGCCGAGGAGCGCGCCCACATCCTGCGCGGTCTGCTCAAGGCGCTCGACGCGATCGACGAGGTCATCGCGCTCATCCGGCGCAGCGAGACCGTCGAGATCGCCCGCACGGGCCTGATGGACCTGCTCACGATCGACGAGATCCAGGCCAACGCCATCCTCGAGATGCAGCTGCGCCGGCTCGCCGCCCTGGAGCGCCAGAAGATCGTCGCCGAGCACGACGAGCTCCAGGCCAAGATCAACGAGTACAACGCGATCCTCGCCTCGCCCGAGAAGCAGCGGGCCATCGTCAGCGAGGAGCTGGCGGCGATCGTCGAGAAGTTCGGCGACGACCGGCGCTCGCAGCTGGTGCCCTTCGACGGCGACATGTCCATCGAGGACCTGATCGCCGAGGAGGACATCGTCGTCACGATCACGCGTGGCGGCTACGTCAAGCGGACGAAGACCGAGGACTACCGCTCGCAGAAGCGCGGCGGCAAGGGCGTGCGCGGCACGAAGCTGAAGCAGGACGACATCGTCGACCACTTCTTCGTCTCGACCACCCACCACTGGCTGCTGTTCTTCACCAACAAGGGCCGGGTCTACCGCGCCAAGGCGTACGAGCTGCCGGACGCCGGCCGGGACGCCCGCGGCCAGCACGTGGCCAACCTGCTGGCCTTCCAGCCGGACGAGCAGATCGCCCAGATCCTCGCGGTCCGCGACTACGAGGCCGCGCCGTACCTGGTGCTCGCCACCAAGGCCGGCCTGGTGAAGAAGACCGCCCTGAAGGACTACGACTCGCCGCGCTCCGGCGGTGTCATCGCCATCAACCTGCGCGAGCGGGAGGACGGCAGCGACGACGAGCTGATCGGCGCCGAGCTGGTGTCCGCCGAGGACGACCTGCTGCTCGTCTCCAAGAAGGCGCAGTCGATCCGCTTCACCGCCACGGACGAGGCGCTGCGCCCGATGGGCCGCGCGACCTCGGGCGTCAAGGGCATGAGTTTCCGCGAGGACGACGAACTGCTCTCGATGAATGTCGTCCGGCCCGGTACGTTCGTCTTCACCGCGACCGACGGCGGCTACGCGAAGCGCACCGCCGTCGACGAGTACCGCGTCCAGGGTCGTGGCGGCCTCGGCATCAAGGCCGCCAAGATCGTGGAGGACCGTGGCTCGCTCGTGGGCGCGCTGGTGGTCGAGGAGACGGATGAGATCCTCGCCATCACGCTGTCCGGCGGTGTGATTCGTACGCGAGTCAACGAAGTCAGGGAGACCGGCCGTGACACCATGGGCGTCCAGCTGATCAACCTGGGCAAGCGCGATGCCGTCGTCGGAATCGCCCGCAATGCCGAGGGCGGCGAGGACGAGGATGCCGACGAGGCGGCCGAGGGTGTCGAGGCGGCCGAGACGGTCGAGACAGCCGAGGCGGTCGAGGGCACGGAGCCCGCGACCGGGGAGCACGAGGAGTAGAGCGTGAGTGGAGCCACGGGCGCCGGTTCGGCCGACGGCCGGTCCGCAGGATCGAGCGGTGCCCGTGGCTCCGCCGCGGACTCCCAGGGTGGGGGCACTCCCGCCGAAGGTAGGGGGATTACGGTGACGGACACTCGGGGGCAGCGGCCCTCGTACGAGACGTACAACGGGCCACTGCCCGGCGAGCGGACGGGGGCGCAGCAGAGCGGCCCGTACCACCCGCCGCAGGCCTACGGCACGCCGCAGGGCGCGCCGGGCGGCCAGCCCGGACAGGGCGGCGGCGGCACCATGGGCGGGGCGGGCGGCACGCTGGCCGGCCAGAACGCGGCGGCCCAGCGCAAGGCCCGGACGGGCGCGCGCACCACGCCGCGCACCCGCAAGGCGCGCCTGCGGGTCGCCAAGGCGGACCCGTGGTCGGTGATGAAGGTGAGCTTCCTGCTCTCCATCGCACTGGGCATCTGCACCGTGGTGGCCGCGGCGGTGCTGTGGATGGTCATGGACGCCATGGGCGTCTTCTCGACCGTGGGTGGCACGATCAGCGAGGCGACCGGCTCCAACGAGTCGAACGGCTTCGATCTGCAGTCCTTCCTGTCGCTGCCGCGCGTGCTGATGTTCACCTCGGTGATCGCGGTGATCGACGTGGTCCTGATGACCGCGCTCGCCACGCTGGGCGCGTTCATCTACAACCTCTCCGCCGGTTTCGTGGGCGGTGTCGAGCTCACGCTCGCCGAGGACGAGTGACCTGCGCGGGGGTCGGTCACGAACCGATTTTGGGACTGGCCCCCACGTGCGCTAATCTTCAGGAGTCAGCGAGCGGGACACACACCGCGAAGCAACGGCGGGGCTATAGCTCAGTTGGTTAGAGCGCATCCCTGATAAGGATGAGGCCACAGGTTCAAATCCTGTTAGCCCCACAGTGAAGATCGGCCCGGACGGTTCACCCGTCCGGGCCGATTGTTTTGCGTGGCACGGGGGCGGCCTAGGTCACCGATCGGTATCGACCGGTGTGTAGAGTGGGCGTCAGAAGTCTCCTACGTCAACGAAAGACGAGGTCGCGCGGTGAAGAAGCTTCTCCTGGTCGCACTGGCCGCCATCGGCGGGCTCCTCGTGTACCGCCAGATCCAGGCGGATCGCGCCGAGCAGGATCTGTGGACGGAGGCGACCGACTCCGTGCCCGCAGGTTCGGGTGTGTGAGACGAAAGATCGTCCATGAGTGAGGCCCCGGCCGCTTCGAGCGGCCGGGGCCTCACTCTGTTCGCCGATGGTTCGCCGGAGCGAACAAAAGCGAACGAAATGCTTGCTCTCGCGAATTTGTAGGGTGTCGGCGGTACGGGCGGGCAGGATGGGCCGGCACGGACACGACGAGGGGAAGCGGAAGCGCGTGAAGAGGCAACGGGGAACCGGGCGCGGGCGCCGCACGGCCGCGACGCTTTACGGGCGGGCGGCCGGGCGGGCGGCCGGGCGGGCGGCCGGGGCGCTGGCCGCGGCACTGTGCGCGGGCCTCGCCCTGCCGGGCGGGGCGTGGGCGGCCGGGGACGGCGGCGGCTACGGCTTCGACGGCGGCGCGCAGCGGGTGAAGGGCGCCGTGTCCAACCTGGACGCGGAGCGGCTGACGGCCGGGCGGACCTACCGCGACACCATCAAGAAGGACGGCAAGCTCTACTACCGCGTCGACCTCGACGACAAACAGAACGCGTACGTCTCCGTCGTCGCCGTCCCCGCGAAGGGTGCCAAGGCCGGCTACGGCGACGGCATCAAGGTGACGATGCTGGACGGCTCCAACAGCCAGTGCGGCTACCAGAGCACGTCCTTCTCCTTCGGCGACCACTCCCGCCCCGTCGTCGCGTACGCCGACCGCACCATCGAGCCGGACTCGACGAGCTGCCGGCAGGCGGGCACGTACTACGCCCTGGTCGAGCGCGAGTCCAAGGAGGGCTCGGACGGCGGCGACTGGGAGCTGGAGATCCGCTATCTGACCGAGCCGGCCGTCGCCAAGGCCGGTCCGACCGCCCTGCCGTCCACCTGGGCCTCGGGCACGCCCCAGCCGCCCGCCGGCGGCCCGCGGCGGCGCGACGGCGGCGCCGGCCTCCACGACGCGGTCTCGCTGACGCAGGGCGAGTGGCGCACCGACATCAGGCCGGGCCAGACGGTCTACTACCGGGTGCCGGTCGACTG
The DNA here is from genome assembly GCF_040650755.1 of Streptomyces sp. NPDC048623. NCBI lineage: Bacteria > Bacillati > Actinomycetota > Actinomycetes > Kitasatosporales > Streptomycetaceae > Streptomyces > Streptomyces sp. NPDC048623. Next base: position 340,201 of record NZ_JBEZHV010000005.1, on the reverse strand, counting down.
GGGCCAGCAGCTCTTCACCACCGCCGAGCTCGGCAGCAGCCCGGCCGGCGACGCCTACGTCGGCAACGCGCTGATGCTCTCCCTGGAGAACCCGGCGCGCGGGCACGTGGACCAGGACACCATGACGTACTCCGGCGATCCGGCGACGATGTCGCTCGACCCGCACCGGCCGGTCGCCTACGAGAACCGCTTCGACTCCAGCGACTCCACCAGCGGCATGCGCTTCGCCGGCTGGTACTACCTGTCGGCGACGCTCAGCCCGGAGATGGCCACGGCCTACGGGGACAAGGCGCTGCCGCTGACCCTGAAGGTGAACGTCACCGGCCAGGCCGCGCCCGCCCCCGCGTACGTGGGCGGCGCCGGCGTCTTCTCGGTGACCGAGGACGACCGGGACGCCGCCGCCAGCGGGCAGAGCGGCCCGGAGGCGGAGGAGCGCAGCGGCACCCTGCGGATCGTCGGCGTGGCCGGCATCGGCGCGGGCGGCGTGCTGCTGCTCGGCCTGGGCGCCTGGTGGCTCCTCGCCCGCCGTACGCGCTGAACCCGGATCAGGCCTGGATCAGCGCCCAGATCCCCACGGCGAAGCACAGCAGCGCGGCGATCAGGACCGGCACCGCGACCTTGGCGGGCGGCCCGGGCTGCCGTACGGGGGCCACCGGGCTCTGAGCGGTGTACGGGTGGGGCGCGGGCCGCGCCGCCGGCCCGTCGTACGGCACGGCGGCCGTGGGCGCCTGCGCGAAGGCGGCCGGAGCCTGCGCGGGGGCCGCGACGACCTGCTGGGTCGGGGTCGGTATCACGGCGGGAGCCGGCGCCGGTGCCTGGCGCGGCGGGGGCGGCAGAGGGAAGCTGCCCGTCTCGGACGGCCCCGGCAGGGGCGGTGCCGCGTCCTGCGGCGGTACGGGCGTGGGTGCGGGCTGCTGTACGGGCGCGGGTACAGGCTGCTGTACGGGTACGGGTACGGGTACGGGTACGGGTACGGGCGCCGGGGCGGCCGGGGCCGCGGCCTCCGGGCCCTCCGGGCCGAAGCCGGCCGGCAGCGGGCCGATCTGGTCGAAGACCTCGACCGGCTCCTCACCGGCCGCGGGCTCCGGCAGCAGCTCGACGGCCGCCGTGAGCGCCTTGCGCGCCCCCGTGGCCGTCTTGAAGCGGGCCTGCGGGTCGGGCTGCAGCAGCCCGGCCAGGACCTGCCACAGCGGCTCGGGGATGCCCTGCGGGGCGCCCGGCGTGCCGTGGGCCCGGAAGTGGTCCACGAGCGCGTGCGAGTCGGGCTTGCGGCCCTGGAGCAGATAGAGCGCGACCAGGCCGACCGCGAACAGGTCGGCCGTGAAGTCGGGCTCGGCGCCCATCAGTTGCTCGGGCGCGAAATAACCGGGCGTCCCCACCACGTAGTTGGTCTCGGTGAGGCGGGGCTCGCCCTTGCGCATCGAGATGCCGAAGTCGGACAGCCGCAGATGCGGCCGCCCGGTGCCGGTGACCTCCATCAGGATGTTCGCCGGCTTGATGTCGCGGTGCACGACCCCCTCCGCGTGCACCGCGGCCAGACCGGAGAGCAGCTGGTCGAGCAGGGCGCACACGAAGCGGGGCGGCAGCGCGCCGTAGTCCCCGATCACATGCGCCAGGGAGCCGCCCGCCACCAGGTCCATCGTGAAGAGGACCTTGTCGTCGTCCGCGGCCCAGCTGGCCGGGGCGAGGACATGCGGGTGGTCGATGCGCAGCGCCTGCTCGCGCACGAAGCGGAGCAGCGCGTGGGCGTCGCTCTGCTGGAGCACCTTGGCCGCCACATAGCGGCGGCGCCGGTGGTCCCAGGCACGCCAGACCGCGCCGATCCCGCCGCGGCCGATCGGATCGATCAGCTCGTACCGACCAGCGAAGACCTCACCCATCGCGCTGCGCCCGCTCCCCGTCGTACCGTCTCCCGGCCCGTACCGGCCGGGCTCAGTTCTGATGCGCCTCGTAGTGGGCGACCGCGTCGGCGGTGCGCCCGGCGCCGTACACCCGGAGGAACTCTGCCAGCTCGGGGTGGACCGGCGCGAGCGAGTCGGCGGCCTCGATGATGTCGCCGGCCGCGGCCACGGAGCGCAGCAGGGACTGGATCTCGCGCACCACCCGGCGCACGGTGGGCGCGCCGCTGCTGGAGGTGGTCTGGCTGTTGGCGGTGAGGACCGAGCCGCCCTGGGACTTCTTGATCTCGTCCATCCGGTCGGTGGCCTCGGCGGCGCTGACGCTGCCGTCGGCGACCTGGCCGGCGAGCTCCTGGAGGGCCTGGACACGCTGGACGACGGCGGGATTGCCGATCTTGGCCCGCTGACCGCTCATCAGCTGGGAGAGCATGGGCGCCGAGAGCCCGAGCACGGCCGCCAGCCTGGCCTGGTTCAGTCCGAGATCGTCGATCAGCCGACGGAAGAGCGCCCCCAACGGCTCCCCGTACCAACTGCGCTGAAGCTCCCGGGCTCTGGCCGTGGCTTCCTGCTGCGCTGTATCCATTACTACTTCTCCCCATCCCTTGGGTTCACCACTGCGAACCCCGGTCAGCATCTTACGGAGAGTGGTCGTCCACGGGGAGTCCCAATCCTTTTGCGGGATACGGGGGGTCACCCGGTACTCTGGTCTCGCTCCGGGGCCTTAGCTCAGTTGGTAGAGCGCTGTCTTTGCATGGCAGATGTCAGGGGTTCGACTCCCCTAGGCTCCACCGGAAGTAAGCCCCTCTGACCTGCGGAAACGCAGGCAGAGGGGCTTTGTCGTGCCCGGTCGTCGCCGACCCTTGAAGTGGCCCACCGCGGCAGGCCCGAAATGGACCGGGAGCTCTGGGCCACTGACCCCTAGGTTCAGGGGTATGACGACGACGCGGAGCACGGAGAGCACGGAGAGCACGGGGAATCCGGGGCGCGAGGGGCGCACGGGCCGGGCGGGGCGCGGGGAGCCGGCCGGGCACACGGGGCACGAGGGGAGCGCGCGGGAGGCGGCGCACGCCGGGGCGCGGGTGCGGCGGAGGCTGCTTGTCGCCCAGTTCGGCAACTCGGTCGGCGACGGCGCCTTCTACACGGCCTCGGCGCTCTACTTCTCCCTGATCGTCGGGCTCTCCGCCGCGCAGATCGGTGCCGGGCTCGCCGTCGCCTGGGGCATCGGCTCGCTCGCCGGGGTGCCGCTCGGGCATCTCGCCGACCGGCGCGGGCCGCGCGGCAGCGCCGTACTCCTCGCCGTGGCGACCGCGGTGGCGGTCGCCGCCTTCCTCTTCATCCGCTCCTTCGTGCCCTTCCTGCTCGCCGCCGTCCTGTACGCCACGGCGCAGAGCGGTCTCGCCGCCGCCCGGCAGGCCCTGCTCGCCGGGCTCGTCGAGGCGGACGCCCGGGTCGGCATGCTGGCCCGGCTCCAGGCCACGCTCAACGCCGGGCTCGCCATCGGCGCCGCGCTCGGCGGACTCGCCATCGCCTCCGGCACCCGCACCGCCTATCTCGCGGTCTTCGGACTCGACGCGCTCGGCTTCCTCTTCTGCGCCCTCGTCCTCCACGGCCTCCCCGCGGTGCCGGGCAGCCCGGCCGGCGGCACCGGCGAGCCGCGCCTCGTCGTCCTGCGGGACCGCCCGTACGCGCTCCTCACCCTGCTCAACGCACTGCTGCTGCTCCGGCTCCCGCTGCTCAGCCTGGCGCTCCCGCTGTGGATCGTGGAGCGGACCACCGCGCCCGGCTGGACGGTCTCGGCGCTCTGGATCCTCAACACCGGCGCGGTGATGCTCTTCCAGGTGCGGGCCGCGCGCTCGGTGACCGGGCTGTCCGGGGCGAGCCGGGCGGTGCGCCGCTCCAGCGTCGTGATGTTCGGCTCGTGCGCGGTGTTCGCGGTGACCGCCGCCTCCTTCGGCACCTGGCTCACGGTCGCGGTCCTGGTCCTCGGCGCGGTGCTCCAGGTGATCGCCGAGATGCGCCACTCCGCGGGCTCCTGGGAGATCGGCTTCGCGCTCGCCCCGGCCGACCGGATCGGCCAGTACCAGGGCTTCTACGGGACGGGCGTGCCGGTCGCGAGGACCCTCGGGCCGCTGCTCGTCACCACCCTGCTCATCGGCGGGGGCGCGGCCGGCTGGCTGCTCCTGGGCGCGGTCTTCCTGGCGGCGGGCCTGGCCACGGGCCCCGCGGTGCGCTGGGCGGAGCGGTCGAGGGCGGCAGCCTGATCCGTACGCCTCACCGACTCCGTACGCCTCACTGACCCGTACGAGTGGTGTTCATCGGAAGAACTGCGCGGCGGCTGCGTGCCTCCGGACATCCCGGAGTCGCGTCCCCATCATGAGCAATGTACGAAAAGCGCGCAATCCGAAATGAACCATCCGAGAACAGCCGAAATCTCCGCGAGGCTCGCGAACCGCGCGGAACCCTCGGCCCTCGGGACTCGACATCACGAAAGTGAGGGGTCATGGCCACCGCCAAGGTCAAGCAGTTCTGGACCGCCTTCGTCTCCGTCCTCTTCGCCCTGCTCGCCTCCCTCGGTCTCGCGACGCCCGCCGGCGCCGCCACCGCGCAGCCCGCCCTCGCCCAGGGCGACGAGCCCGCCCTCGCCGGCGGCGCCGAGGCCCGCGCGGAGCGCGCCGCCGTCCCGCTGCCCGCCCAGCGAACGGCACCCCACTGGCACCTCGCGCAGGGCCGCGCCCTGCCGCCCACCATCAAGCAGCGCATCGGCGCCGAGGCGCACGGTTCCTCCCCCGCCGTCCGGCACCTGCCGGTGGACGGCGGCGACGCGGCCGACGCCCAGGGGCTCGGCTCGGCCGGCCTCTCCGGCCTGGCGCTCGCCGCCCGTGCCGCGTAGGGCGCGGCGGGAACCTCCGCCGCGCCCCTTCGCCCGTACCGGCCGCAGTTCCCGCCCGTACCGGCACCGGCTCCTGCCCGTACCGGCACCTGCTCTCGCCCGTACCGGCTCCTGCTCGTACCAGCTCCGCCTCTCGCCCGTACCGGCCGGCGATCAGCGACGGTCCTCGTCCTGACCCGCGGCCTTCTCCCCGGCCTTCTCGGCCGCCACCTCGTCGTCAGGCGACGTCCCGGTCTCCTCGTCCACCTCGGTGGGAGCGGGCGGCTCGACCAGCCAGTCGGGGTTGGCCTGCTTGTCCCACCACTTCCAGGCGACGACCGCGCCGCCGACCAGAAGCCCGAGGACCACAAGGCCCTTGGCGAGACGTCCGCACCTGGCGCGACGCTCGTGCTTCCTCATGATCTTCTCGATGTCCCTCGGCGTCACCTGACCGCGCAGCGCGGCCCAGGCGGCAGTCGAACGCGACCCGGCCTCCTCCAGGACGGGACCGGTCGCGGCGACCGCGTGCTCGACACGCGGAACGGTGTAGTCGGCCGCCTGACGGGCGGCCTTGCGGGTCACGGCCGCAGCGCGCTGCGCGGCCTCGTCGACCCGCGGCGGCACGTGCGGTGCGACGAGCGAGTCGTACTGCGTACGGGCCTGGACACGGGCCTGCGACGCGGCCTTGGAGACCTTCGGCGCGAGCCAGTCGCGCGTCTCCACCGCGTAGTGCGCGGCCTGGTCCCGGGCCGTTTCGGCGTACGGCGCCACCACTTCCGCGGCGTGCAGCACGCTCTCCTTCGCCGAACCTGTCGCGGCGCGCACGCTCTCCATGCGGGTCACGGGATTCCTCCTCCTCGGGTGGCGATGTCGGTTTTTCACCTTTCCATCCTTTTCGGCATCATGCCCGCCGTGCCGCGCTCCGGCATGCGGGGCGGGCATCCGGGGCATGCGGCCGTGCGAGGATGCGCACGAACCTGTAGTGCCCGGAGTGGCGGAGGAAGGCAGAACGTGGCCGAGCAGCTGTACGCGACCCTGAGAACCAGCATGGGCGACATCGAGATCCGGCTGCTGCCGTTCCACGCCCCGAAGACGGTGCGGAACTTCACCGAGCTGGCCCGCGGCGAGCGCGAGTGGACCCACCCGGCGACCGGTGCGGTCTCGACGGCCCCGCTCTACGACGGCACGGTCTTCCACCGGGTGATCAAGGGCTTCATGATCCAGGGCGGCGACCCGCTCGGCAACGGCATGGGCGGCCCCGGCTACGAGTTCGCCGACGAGTTCCACCCGGAGCTCTTCTTCGACCGTCCGTACCTGCTGGCGATGGCCAACGCCGGCCCCGGCACCAACGGCTCGCAGTTCTTCATCACGGTCGGCGCGACGACCTGGCTCAACCGCAAGCACACGATCTTCGGCGAGGTCGCCGGCGCGGCGAGCAAGAAGGTCGTGGACGCGATCGCCGCCGTCGAGACCAACCCGCGCACCGAGCGCCCGGTCGAGGACGTCGTGATCGAGACCGTCGTGATCGAGAGCCGCTGACCGGTCCTGCTGACCGGTCCTGCTGACCGGTCCGGCTGACCGGCCCGGGCTGACCGGCCCCCCGGGCCCGTCCCAGGAACCTTTTCGCCCCGCCCGTCCGTATGGAGGGCGGGGCGACGTGCTGACCGAGCTCGCCGCCCGCAGACCCGTCCGTCCTCGGAGGACCCTGATGCACTGCTACCGACACCCGGACGTCGAGACCGGCATCCGCTGCACCCGCTGCGAGAAGCCGATCTGCCCGCAGTGCATGGTGTCCGCCTCCGTCGGCTTCCAGTGCCCCGACTGCGTCCGCAACGGCTCCGGCACCGGCCACGCGCCGGACGCCAACACGCCGCGGACGGTCGCGGGCGGCCGGGTGACGGCGGACGGCCGGTTCGTCACCAAGATCCTGATCCTGGTCAACCTGGGGCTCTTCATCGCGGTGCAGGCGGCCGGCACCCGGCTCGTGGACGAGCTGGACATGATCGGGCACGCCTACAACCCGCTGCTCGGCGAGGTCGTCGGGGTCGCGGACGGCGAGTGGTACCGGCTGATCACCTCGACCTTCCTGCACCAGGAGGCGGCGCACTTCGTCTTCAACATGCTGGGTCTGTGGGTGATCGGCGGGATCGTCGAGCCGGAGCTCGGCCGTATCCGCTACGCGGCGCTGTGTCTGGTCTCCGGACTCTCGGGTTCCGCGCTCGTCTATCTCTTCGCCCCGGAGAACCAGGGCGCGCTGGGCGCCTCCGGCATCGTCTTCGGCCTGATCGGCGCGTGGGTGGTGCTCGCCCGGCGGCACCACTACGACATGCGGCCGGTGCTGCTCTTCGTGGCGATCTCGCTGGTCTTCACCTTCGCCCGGCCCGGGGTCTCCTGGCAGGCGCACGTCGGCGGGCTGATCGGGGGCGCGCTGTTGACGTACGCCTTCGTGCACGCGCCGCGGGCCCGCCGGGCCCTGGTGCAGTACGGGGCCTTCGGGGCGCTGCTGCTGATCGATCTGCTGATCATCCTGGGCCGGACCGCCGCGCTCACCTGAGCGGGGAGGGCTGTGGACGAGCTCCGCGAAAAGCTTTCCCCAGAGTTATCCACAGTGTGTGGCGACTTTCTCACACCCCTCCGGGCATGACGGCGCCCCCTGGCTCTGACCTGGTCTTACGTGGCAGAGGCAGGGGGCGAAGTGCTCCCGTACAGGCGTTCTCGCGGTCGTACCGGCGTCAACACCGTGTGAGTTATCCACAGATCTTCGTAAGTTATCCAGTGCTGTGCACAACACTGTGGATAACTCAGGGCAGAGCTTCCGGTGCTCGGCCCGGCGCTCTGTCCGGCGCTGTTTCCGCGGCTACTTCCACTGCGTGGAGACACCGAAGCCGGCGGCGATGAAACCGAAGCCGACGACGATGTTCCAGTTGCTGATGGACTTGAGCGGCAGCGTGCCGTCGGTGACGTAGAAGACGACGATCCACACCAGACCGATCGCGAACAGCGCCAGCATCACCGGTGCCACCCAGCTGCGGTTGGTCAGCTTGATCGACGCCGTCTGCTTCGAGGCGGGCGGCGGCGTGTAGTCGGCCTTCTTGCGGATCCGTGACTTCGGCACGAGGAACTCTCCTGTCGATGCGCTGCGTGACCGCGCAGTGAACTGGGGCGGGTGCCGGGACCGTACGGAGCGGACCTGACCGTGACCACGGATGTGTCACAGCGGACCGCTGCCGCCGCCGGGCGTCCGTTAGCGTAGTGGTTCCGCGGCACCGAAGGGGATCAGGGTACGTTGAGCAATTCCGCCGAGACTCCCGCTGGGCCGGGCCGAAGCCTCAGGTGGCGGCCGGTCCGGGTGCTCACCGCTGCCGTTTTCGCCCTCGCCGGGCTGATCTTCGTGACCAGCTTCATCACCGCCAAGGGCACCAATCTGCGCACCGACGCCTCCCTCCTCAGGCTCTCCGACCTGATCGAGGAGCGCAGCCACAAGAACGCGGGACTCGACGAGTCCGCCGCCGCCCTGCGCAGCCGGGTCGACGCCCTCGCCGCCCGCGACGACGGCTCCACCAAGGCCCAGGACGAGCGCCTGCGCGCCCTGGAGGCCGCCGCCGGCACCACCGGGGTCTCGGGCACCGGCCTCACCGTCACCCTCGACGACGCCCCGCCGAACGCCCAGGCCGCCCCCGGCTACCCCGAGCCGCAGGCCAACGACCTGGTCATCCACCAGCAGGACCTCCAGGCCGTCGTCAACGCGCTGTGGGCGGGCGGCGCCGAGGGCATCAAGGTCATGGACCAGCGGCTGATCTCCACCAGCGCCGTCCGCTGCGTCGGCAACACCCTGATCCTCCAGGGCCGCGTCTACTCCCCGCCCTACAAGATCACCGCCGTCGGTGACCGCGACCGCCTCGAGAAGGCCCTCGCCGACTCCCCGGCGCTCCAGAACTACCAGCTGTACGTGAAGGCCTACGGCCTCGGCTGGAAGGTCGACGAGCACAAGGCGGTGACTCTTCCCGGCTACTCCGGCACAGTGGACCTCCACTACGCGAAGCCGGTGAGCTGACCGGGCCGGTGAGCTGACCGGGGGGGAGCCGGGTGCGGTGACGACGGTGCGACTGCTCGTACGGACCCTCAGCGAGCTGTGCATCACCGCCGGCACCCTGATCGTGCTCTTCGTGGTGTACGTCCTGTACTGGACCGGAATCCAGGCGGACGGCGCCACGGCGGGCCAGGTCGACACCCTTCAGCAGGCGTGGGCGGACCGCCCGGTCGAGCCGGACGTCGCGCCTGGCGCGCCGGGCGCGACGCCCGCCCCCCGCCCGTACACCGCCGGCGAGGGCATCGCCGTCATGTACGTGCCCCGGCTCGGCGCGGACTGGGAGTGGCCGGTCCTGGAGGGCACCGGGACGGGGATCCTCAAGAAGGGCCTCGGGCACTACGCCGGCACCGCCCGGCTCGGCGCGACCGGCAACTTCTCCGTGGCCGGCCACCGGCGCACGTACGGAGATCCGTTCAAGGACTTCCCCCGGCTGCGCCCCGGCGACGCGGTCGTCCTCACCGACGGGACGACCTGGTACACGTACCGGATCGACCGCGAGCCGTACCGCACCGTGCCCACCGACACCGGCGTCGTCGACCCCGTCCCCCGGCCCCTGAGGAAGGGCGCCGCGGGCTTCACCGGGCCGGGCCGCTATCTCACCCTCACCACCTGCGACCCCGAGTGGGGCAGCAGCCACCGGCTGATCGTCTGGGCGCACCTGGACGCCACCCGGCCGGTCTCGGCCGGTCGTCCACAGGCTTTGGACAGCCGTCCACAGGCTTTGGGCGGTTGACCCCCGACCGCGCCGCCGACCCGTACTCTGGTCCCCGTAACGAACGGAAGGGGCGGCGGACGTCATGTACGGATGGGTCTGGCGGCATCTGCCGGGCAACGCCTGGGTGAAGGCGCTGATCTCGGTCGTGCTGGTGCTCGCGGTCGTCTACGTCCTCTTCCAGTACGTGTTCCCCTGGGCGGAGCCGCTGCTTCCGTTCAACGATGTGACGGTGGACGGCCAGTGAGCGCGCGAATTCTCGTCGTCGACAACTACGACAGCTTCGTCTTCAACCTCGTGCAGTACCTGTACCAGCTCGGCGCCGAGTGCGAGGTGCTCCGCAACGACGAGGTGGAGCTCTCCCACGCCCAGGACGGCTTCGACGGCGTGCTGCTCTCGCCGGGCCCCGGCGCGCCCGAGCAGGCGGGCGTGTGCATCGACATGGTGCGCCACTGCGCCGCGACCGGCGTGCCGGTCTTCGGCGTCTGCCTCGGCATGCAGTCGATGGCCGTGGCGTACGGCGGGGTCGTCGACCGGGCGCCCGAGCTGCTGCACGGCAAGACCTCCCTCGTACGCCACGAGGGCAAGGGCGTCTTCGCCGGACTGCCCTCGCCGTTCACCGCGACCCGCTACCACTCGCTGGCCGCCGAGCCCGCCGCCCTGCCGGACGAGCTCGAGGTCACCGCGCGCACCGAGGACGGCATCATCATGGGGCTGCGGCACCGTGAACTGCCCGTCGAGGGCGTGCAGTTCCACCCCGAGTCGGTGCTCACCGAACACGGGCACCTGATGCTCGCCAACTGGCTGGAGCAGTGCGGCGACACGGGCGCGGTCGCGCGGTCGGAAGGACTCGCGCCGGTGGTGGGCAAGGCCGTCGCGTGACCGCCGGGTCGCCGTGGTTCCGGGCGACGAACCTGTCGGAGGAACCGGAGCCCGGGACCGGTCAGGGAGCGGTACCCGGCGGGCCGGTACCCGCGCCCGGAGGCGCCGCCCCCGGAGCCGTACCGCCGCCGCAGGCACCGCAGCAGGCACCGCGGCAGCCGTACGAGCCGCAGACGGCCGTCTACGAGCGTCACGAGCCGATACCGGGCCCGGAGGCCTACGGGGCCGCGTACGGCGCCCAGGGCGCGCCTCAGGCGCCCCACGAGCAGCGGATGCCCCAGGAGCCGTACCGCGCGGACCAGGGGGCGTACGAGGGCGCCTACGGCGCCGGGCACGGCAGCGGCTACGGGGACGGCTCGTACGCCGCCACGCCCGCCTACGAGCCCGCCGGGTACGAGGCGCCGGTGGCCGGTGACCCGGTCGCCGTCGACGTACCGGAGCCCGGGTACGAGCCGGAGCCCGAACTTCCGGAGGATGACGGGACGATGGCGCTGCGGACCGTCGAGGAGCCGGGCGCTCTCCGGCCCGCTCCCGAGCCCCTCCCCGGCCCCGGGCGGGCCGAGCGCCGCCGGGCCGCCCGGCGCAAGGGGCGGGGCGGCGCTGCCGCCGCTGAGCCGGAGCCGACCGCCGCCACCACCGCGGAACCCGGCCGTCCGCTGTCCCGGGTCGAGGCCCGCCGGGCCGCCCGCGCCGCCAAGGACAGCCTCGGTGTCGTCCTCAGCCGGGTCGTCGGCGAACTCTTCATCACCTTCGGCGTGGTGATGCTGCTCTTCGTCACCTACCAGCTGTGGTGGACCAACGTCCGCGCCGGCCAGGAGACCGACCGGGCCAAGCAGGACATCGAGAACTCCTTCAACCAGGACGACAGGACGGCGCCCGGAGCGTTCGAGCCCGGCAAGGGCTTCGCCATCATGTACATCCCCAAGCTGGACGTCGTCGTCCCCATCGCCGAGGGCATCAGCAAGACCAAGGTCCTCGACAAGGGCATGGTCGGCCACTACGGCGAGGGTGAGCTGAAGACCGCCATGCCGGCCGACAAGCAGGGCAACTTCGCCGTCGCCGGCCACCGCAACACCCACGGAGAGCCGTTCCGCTACATCAACCAGCTGAAGCCCGGCGACCCGATCGTCGTGGAGACCCGGGACGCCTACTACACGTACGAGATGGCGAGCATCCTCCCGCAGACCTCGCCGTCCAACGTCTCGGTCATCGAACCGGTGCCGCAGGGCTCCGGCTTCAAGGGCCCCGGCCGCTACATCACGCTGACCACCTGCACGCCCGAGTTCACCAGCACGTACCGCATGATCGTGTGGGGGAAGCTCGTCGAGGAACGCCCGCGCGACAAGGGAAAGCCGGAAGCGCTCGTAGGCTGAGCCCCCACCATCGACACCACCATCTTCGGAATCTTCGGAACGGGACGACCCTGTGGCACGAGCGCGCAACCGGATCGCCGGGATCATCAGCGTCTTCGGTGAACTCCTCATCACCGCGGGCCTCGTCCTCGGCCTCTTCGTCGTCTACTCGCTGTGGTGGACCAACGTCCTCGCCGACCGGGCCGCCGGCAAGGAGGGCGACCAGGTCCGCGAGCACTGGGCCGCCGACCCCGGCCCCGGCGCGCTCGACACCAAGGACGGCATCGGCTTCCTCCACGTGCCGGCCATGGGCGACGGCGAGGTGCTCGTGAAGAAGGGCACCGACAGCGAGATCCTCAACGGCGGCGTCGCCGGCTACTACACCGCGCCGGTCAAGTCCGCGCTCCCGCAGGACAAGCAGGGCAACTTCACGCTCGCCGCGCACCGCGACGGCCACGGCGCGAAGTTCCACAACATCCACAAGCTGAAGACGGGCGACGCGATCGTCTTCGAGTCCAAGGACACCTGGTACGTCTACAAGGTCTACAAGACCCTTCCGGAGACCACGAAGTACGACGTGGACGTCCTCCAGCCCGTTCCCAAGGAGTCCGGCAAGGCCAAGCCTGGCCGCTACATCACCCTGACGACCTGCACCCCGATGTACACCTCGGACTACCGCTTCATCGTGTGGGGCGAGCTGGCGCGCACGGAGAAGGTCGACGCGCAGCGCACGCCGCCGGCCGAACTGCGCTGAACCAAACCGCTTCCCGAACGACGAAAGTGGGACCCGCCCTCCTGGGCGGGTCCCACTTTCGTCGTGCCTGTCTCCTACGGGCGCCGGCTAGCCGAAGAAGCCGCCGCCGTTCTTCTCGGTCTTCACGTTGACCACCTGGTTCGGCTGGCCGGGCGTGCCCGGCAGCGGGTCCTGCTGCCGAATGCGGGCGTCACCATCGGCGGAGCCCTCCACGTTGCCCAGCTGGTAGCCGCTCGCGGCGAGCGTCGCGCGGGCCTCGTCGAGGGTCTGGCCGATGACGAGCGGGACCGGCTGCTGTGTCGGCTGCTGCGGGCCCTTGGAGACGCGCAGCTTCACCTCGGAGCCCTCGGCGGCCTTCTCGTTGCCGTTCGGGGTCTGGCCGAGCACCTGGTCCTTCGGCTGGTCGGAATCGACGTACTCCGTCACCACGACGAATCCGAGCGCCTTCAGCTGCTGATCGGCCTGCGTCAGCGGGTTGCCGACCACCGGCGGGACGATCTTCATCGCCTGCTTGGAGACGGTGATGGTCACCGTGGAGTTCTTCTCCGCCTTCGAGCCGCCCGTGGGGTCCTGGCTCAGGACCTGGCCCGGGTCCTCGTCGGACTCCTTCTGCTGCACGACGACCTTGAAGCCCTTGCCCTTCAGGGTCTCCTCGGCGCGGGCCTGGGACTGCTCGACGACGTCCGGGACCTCGATCTGCGGCGCGCCCTCGGAGACGATCACGTTGACCGTGGCGCCGGTGTCCATCTTCGCCACGCCGTCGGACGCCGGGTTCTGCGAGCAGATCATGCCCTTCGGCTGGTCGCAGCGCTCGGTGCCGGACTGGGCGACCTTGACCTGCGAGTTCGTCGCGAGGTCCTTGGCCTCATCGAAGGACTTCCCGACGAAGGACGGGACAAGCACCTGCTGGGGCTTGTCGTTGCCGCTCATCAGCGACTGGCCGATGAGGATCGCGCCGATCAGGACCAGGACGCCGGCGACGGCGAGCAGGATGGTCGAGGTGTTCGACTTCTTCTGGCGGTTCTGGCGGCGGCCGCCGGGGCGGTCGTCGTAGCCGTATCCGCCGTCGTCCGGGTTCATCGGCGGCAGCATCGTGGTCTGGCCGGCCGGGTCGGCCTGGCGCAGCGCCGTCGTCGGCTGGTCCTCCGGCGCGTATCCGCCGCCGTAGCCCGCGCCGTAGCCGACCGCGCCCATCGCGGCGGTCGCCGCGACCGGCTGGCCGTCCAGGCACGCCTCGATGTCCGCGCGCATCTCGTCGGCGGACTGGTAGCGGTAGTCGGGGTCCTTGACCAGTGCCTTCAGGACGATCGCGTCCATCTCGGGCGTGATCTCGGGGTCGAAGACGCTCGGCGGCTGCGGCTCCTCGCGCACATGCTGGTACGCGACGGCGACCGGTGAGTCGCCGATGAACGGCGGCCGCACGGTCAGCAGCTCGTACAGCAGACAGCCGGTGGAGTACAGGTCGGAGCGGGCGTCGACCTGCTCGCCCTTGGCCTGCTCCGGGGAGAGGTACTGCGCCGTGCCGATCACCGCGGCGGTCTGCGTCATGGTCATGCCCGCGTCGCCCATGGCGCGCGCGATGCCGAAGTCCATGACCTTGACCTGACCGGTGCGCGTCAGCATGACGTTCGCCGGCTTGATGTCACGGTGCACGATGCCGGCGCGGTGCGAGTACTCCAGGGCCTGGAGGATGCCCACGGTCATCTCCAGCGTGCGCTCGGGCAGCAGCTTGCGCCCGGAGTGCAGCAGCTCACGCAGGGTCGACCCGTCGACGTACTCCATCACGATGTACGGGATGGAGACCCCGTCGACGTAGTCCTCGCCGGTGTCGTAGACCGCGACGATCGCCGGATGGTTCAGCGAGGCGGCGGACTGGGCTTCGCGGCGGAACCGGGCCTGGAAGGACGGGTCACGGGCGAGATCGGCCCGCAGCGTCTTCACGGCGACGGTGCGGCCGAGCCGGGTGTCGTGCGCGAGGTACACCTCGGCCATGCCACCACGGCCGAGCACCGAGCCCAGCTCGTACCGGCCGCCGAGGCGACGCGGCTCTTCCATAGCTTCTCCAGCCCTCTCCGTCTGTCCCGACCGCACCCGTGTGTGGTCCGGCGGTGTGTGCTGTTCGCGCATACGCTACCGGCCGAGAGGAGGCGCTTCCTCCGCCGACCGCCACCTGATACCCGACCGGTACACGGCGGGGGCCAGGTAGTGCACCGGTCGCCTGCGGAATCGGGGTCCGGCCGTGGCGTCGCTCACTGTGCGCGGCCACCGCGTGCGGCGCCGGCCGGCCGGAAGATCAGCTCCTGCCCCTCAGCTCCTGCTCTTCAGCACCGCCTTCATCACGGCCTTGGCGATCGGGGCCGCCAGGCCGCCACCCGTGATGTCCTCGCGGTCCGTGCCCGCCGAGTCCTCGACGACCACGGCGACCGCGACCGGCGAACCCTGCGCGGTCTTCGCGTAGGAGATGAACCAGGCGTAGGGGCGCTTGGCGTTCTTCTCGCCGTGCTGCGCCGTACCCGTCTTGCCGCCGACCTTCACGCCGTCCATGTTCACGTCGGCGTTGCCGCCGGTGCCGTTGGAGACGACGTTCTCCATCATCTGCTGGAGCTTCTGGGCGGTCTCCGGCGAGACCGGGGTGCTGAGCTGCTCCGGCTCGGTCTTCTCGAGGACGTCCAGGTTCGGCGCGCGCAGCTCGTCGATCATGTACGGCTTCATCAGCTTGCCGTCGTTGGCGATCGCGGCCGTGACCATCGCCATCTGCAGCGGCGTGGTCGCGGTGTTGAACTGGCCGATCGACGACAGGGCGTTTCCACCGCGGTCGGCCTTCTTGTCGAAGACCGAGGCGACGGCGCGGACCGGGACGAACTGCTCGGCGTTGAAACCGAACTTCTCGGCCGTCTCGACCATCTTGTCCCGGCCGACGTCGTCACCGAGCTTCGCGAACACCGAGTTGCAGGAGACCTCCAGGGCCTTGTTCAGGCTCGCGTTCGCGCAGCCGCTGGCGTGGTTCACCATCGGCCTGGTGGAGAGGGGGATCTTCCAGCCCTCGGGGGTCTCGGTCGGCGCGTTGATGTCGGTGACCTTGCCGCTCTCCAGTGCCGCGGCGGCCGTGACCACCTTGAACACGGAGCCGGGCGGGTAGATCTCGCGCAGCGCGCGGTTCAGCTTCGGCTTGTTCTTGTCCTTCTCCAGGCCGTTCCACGCCTCGGAGTCCTTGTTGTGGTAGCCGGCGAAGGACGCGGGGTCGTACGACGGGGTGGACGCGAGCGCCAGGATCTTGCCGGTCGACGGCTCGATCGCCACGACCGCACCCGTCTTGGAGCCGAGGCCGTTGAACGCGGCCTTCTGCGCGGCCCCGCTCAGGGTGGTGACGACGTCGCCGCCCTTCTTCTTCTCACCGGTGAACATGGAGAGCGTGCGGTCGAAGAACAGCCGGTCGTCGTTGCCGGTGAGGATGCCGTCCTCGATCTTCTCGATCTGGCTGGCGTCGAAGGCCTGCGAGGCGTACCCCGTCACCGGCGCCCACATGGGACCGTCGACATAGGTGCGCTTGTACTTGTAGTACGTGTCGCCGGAGTCCACGGAGCCGGTGATCGGCTTGCCGTCGACGATGATGTTGCCGCGCTCGCCGGCGTACCGCTCGATCGTCACCCGCTTGTTCTTCGGGTGGGCGTTGAGCTCGTCGGCGCGCACGTACTGGAGCCAGTTGTCGCGCACCAGCAGGGCGAGGATCAGCAGGCCGCAGAAGATCGCGACACGGCGCAGCGGCTTGTTCACGGACGGACCACCTGCGTCATCTCGGCGTCGGGGTTCGGGGCGGGGGAGGGCGCGGGGCGGCGCGCGGTGTCGCTGATCCGGATCAGCACGCCGATCAGCGCCCAGTTGGCGATCACGGACGAGCCACCGTAGGCGAGGAACGGCATCGTCATACCGGTCAGCGGGATGAGGCCCATCACACCGCCGGCGACGACGAAGATCTGCAGCGCGAAGGCGCCGGACAGGCCCATCGCGAGCAGCTTGCCGAACGGGTCGCGGGCCGCGAGGGCGGTGCGCACACCGCGCTCGACGATCAGACCGTAGAACAGCAGGAAGACCATGACGCCGGCCAGGCCGAGCTCCTCGCCGACGGTGGCGAAGATGAAGTCGGAGTTGGCGGCGAAGCCGACCAGGTCGGAGTTGCCCTGGCCGAGGCCGGTGCCGAGGATGCCGCCGGAGCCGAAGGACATCAGCACCTGGGTCATCTGGTCGCAGGCCATGGCCATGTTCGAGCCCTCGGGTGCCGTCTTCAGGCACTCGAACGGGTCGAGCCAGGCGGCCACGCGGGACTGGACGTGGGAGGCGGTCGAGCCGACGACGACGGCGCCGACCGTGGACATCAGCAGACCCATGACGACCCAGCTGGTCCGCTCCGTCGCCACGTACAGCATGATCACGAACATGCCGAAGAACAGCAGCGAGGTGCCGAGGTCGTTCTCGAAGACCAGGATGAGGAGGCTGACCGCCCAGATCGTCAGGATCGGGCCCAGGTCACGGCCACGCGGCAGGTAGAGCCCCATGAACCGGCGGCTGGCCAGCGCGAGCGCGTCTCTCTTCACCATCAGATAGCCGGAGAAGAACACGGCCAGGACCAGCTTGGCGAACTCACCGGGCTGGATGGAGAAGCCGCCGACGTTGATCCAGATCTTGGCGCCGAAGACGTCCGCGCCGAGACCCGGCACGAGCGGCAGCAGCAGCAGCACGAGGGCCACCACCATGGAGATGTACGTGTAGCGCTGCAGGACCCGGTGGTCCTTCAGGAGCAGCAGCACACCCACGAACATGGCGATGCCGATCGCCGAGTACATCATCTGGTTCGGGGCGTCGGGGCTGAAGGTCTTGTACCGGGCGATGATGCGCGGCGACTGGTCCAGGCGCCAGATCAGCACCAGGCCCATGCCGTTGAGCAGCGTCGCGAGCGGCAGCAGCAGCGGGTCCGCGTACGGTGCCCACTTGCGCACCACGAGGTGCGCGATGCCCGCGAGGAGGGCGAGACCCGCTCCGTACCCGAGCATGCCCGCCGGCACCGAGCCGTCGATCGCCAGACCGACGTTGAGGTACGCGAACACCGGGATGGCGACGGCGAACGCGAGCAGCACCAGCTCGGTGTTGCGGCGGCTCGGCGCCTCGATGGCGCCGATGGTGGTCGTGTTGGTGACAACGCTCATGGTGGTGAAAGGCCCCCTACGGGTCTGCTTACTGCTTGCCGCAGTTCGAGGCCAGCTTCTGCTCCTCAGCGGACAGGGTCGGTCCGGGGGACGGCGCGGGCGCGGTCGGCTTGGTGTTCGGCGCGGCGGTGCCCTCGGTCCCCGTCGGCGGCTTGCCGCTCGCCTTGTCGGCGGCGTCCGCGGCGGCCTTCTGACGCTCCTCGGTCTTCTTGCACGCCGAGGCCTGAAGACCCAGCTCGGAGATCTTCGTCTGCGCCTTGCCGAGGCTGCCGCCCGCGATCGTGTCCTCGACCTGCTTGCGCTGGTACGCCGGCAGGTACTTGAGTTCGATCTCGGGGTGGTCCTTCTCGACCTCGGAGAGCTTCACCCAGGCCAGGTCCTGGCTGATGCCCCGGTACAGCGCCACGTGCCCGTCCTTCGACCCCACGTAGTACTGGGTCTGCGTCCAGCGCCATCCGCCGTACGCACCGCCGCCGATCACGGCGAGCACCAGGACCAGGAAGAACACGCGCTTCAGCCACTTGCGGCCGGTGCGCGGCTTCACGAAGTCCTCCTCGGCGTACGAGCCGAAGGAGCCCTGCGGCGGCATCCCGCCGTACCCGTGGTCGTCACCGCTGCCGGGCGGGCCGAAACCGCCGGCCGGCGGCTGCTGGTGCGGGGCCGGGCGGCCGAGTCCGGAGGCGCGGCCGGCGGGCGTGTGCATGGCACCGCCGTCGTGCGGCTGCACCTGGTTCTCGGCGACCGCGCCGACGATCACCGGGGTGTCGCTGAGGTGGCCGGCGAGGGTGTCGCCGCCGTCGACGTCGAGGACGTCGGCGATGATCACCGTGATGTTGTCGGGGCCGCCGCCGCGCAGCGCGAGCTGGATCAGCTCCTGCACGGTCTCCTGCGGGCCCTGGTAGCTGGCGAGGGTCTCCTCGAGCGTCTGGTGCGAGACGACGCCCGACAGACCGTCGGAGCAGAGGAGATAGCGGTCGCCGGCCCGGACCTCGCGGATGGAGAGATCCGGCTCGACGTGGTCGCCGCTGCCGAGCGCCCGCATCAGCAGCGAACGCTGCGGATGGGTGGTCGCCTCCTCCTCGGTGATCCGGCCCTCGTCGACGAGCCGCTGCACCCAGGTGTGGTCCTGCGTGATCTGCGTCAGGACACCGTCGCGCAGCAGGTACGCGCGGGAGTCGCCGACGTGCACCAGGCCGAGGCGCTGGCCGGTCCACAGCAGGGCGGTGAGCGTGGTGCCCATGCCCTCAAGCTGCGGGTCCTCCTCGACCATCATCCGCAGCTGGTCGTTGGCGCGCTGCACCGCCGTACCGAGCGAGGTGAGGATGTCGGAGCCGGGGACGTCGTCGTCGAGCGTCACCAGGGTGGAGATCACCTCGGACGAGGCGACCTCACCGGCGGCCTGGCCGCCCATGCCGTCGGCGATCGCGAGCAGCCGCGGACCGGCGTAGCCGGAGTCCTCGTTGCCCTCGCGGATCATGCCCTTGTGCGAGCCCGCGGCGAAACGCAGTGACAGACTCATGCCCACCTGCCCTGTCGGCGCCGTGTCGGGGTGCCGCCGGTCTCGAGCCACACTGCCCACCCTCCGGTCGGGAGCCCGCTCCGCTCGCGCTCATTCATGATGTCGCACTACTTCCGAAGCTCGATGACGGTCTTGCCGATACGAATCGGCGCGCCCAGCGGAATCGGTGTGGCGGTGGTGAGGCGGGTCCGGTCGAGATACGTGCCGTTGGTGGACCCGAGGTCCTCGACGATCCACTGACCGTCCCGGTCGGGGTAGATCCTGGCATGCCGGCTGGAGGCGTAGTCGTCGTCCAGCACGATCGTCGAGTCGTGGGCCCGGCCCAGCGTGATGGTCTGGCCCTGCAGGGCGACCGTCGTGCCGGTGAGGGTGCCCTCGGAGACGACCAGCTTGGTCGGGGCGCCGCGGCGCTGCCGGCCGGCGGGCGCGGCCTGCTGCCCGCCGCGCTGCTGCGGGGGCGCGGCGGCCTGTCGCCCGGCCTGCTGCTGCGGCCGCGCGTCCTGGCGGCGTGAGCCGCGCTGGGTGACCCGCGTGCCGAACAGGTCGCTGCGGATGACCTGGACGGCCACGATGACGAACAGCCACAGAACGGCCAGGAAACCCAGCCGCATGACCGTCAGGGTCAGCTCTGACATTGCCCCCGCTTCACCCTTCGGCTTGCCGGTAAACGATGGTGGTGCTGCCCACGACGATCCGCGAGCCGTCGCGGAGCGTAGCGCGGGTGGTGTGCTGCCCGTCCACCACGATGCCGTTGGTGGACCCGAGATCCGTGATCGTCGAGGGCGTTCCGGTCCGGATCTCGCAGTGCCGGCGCGAGACGCCGGGATCGTCGATCCTCACGTCCGCGTCGGTGCTGCGGCCGAGGACCAGAGTCGGGCGGGAGATCTGATGACGGGTGCCGTTGATCTCGATCCAGCGGCGGACCTGGCCGCCGCCACCGCCCGGCACCGGCGCGGGGCCGCCGGGGCGGCCCGCGGCGGGCGCCGTCGGACGGTGACCCGGCATGGCCGGGGCACCCGGCGGCGGGCTCGCGGGCATCGGCGGGGCACCGGCCGGGGGGTAGCCGTAGCCGCCGCGGGGCGGCTGCTGGCCGTGGCCCGGGTGCGGCTGGCCGGGGTGCTGCGGGGCGCCGGCGGGCGGCTGCGACTGTGACGAACTCGACGCGAGCGTGCGGCTGCGCACCCGGTACAGACCGGTGTCGAGGTCCGGGGCCTTCTCCAGGTGGACCTTGATCGGCCCCATGAAGGTGTACCGCTGCTGCTTGGCGTAGTCCCTGACCAGGCCGGCGAGCTCGTCGCCGAGCTGGCCCGAGTAGGGGCTGAGGCGCTCGTAGTCCGGCGCGCTCAGCTCCACGATGAAGTCGTTGGGGACGACGGTCCGTTCCCGGTTCCAGATCGTCGCGTTGTTGTCGCACTCGCGCTGGAGCGCGCCGGCGATCTCGACGGGCTGGACCTCGGACTTGAACACCTTGGCGAAGGTGCCGTTGACCAGACCTTCGAGTCGCTGCTCGAACCGCTTCAGGACTCCCATGGGGCACCTCCTCCGTCGTTGTCGTCCTGGTACTGCTTACTGATCGTATCCACGCGTCGGGAAATCGGCTGGTTCCCCTTCTCTGTCCTGTGGACGAGTGTCACCTCTCACAGACCTTCCGCGCGCCTTCCCCCATGGATTCCCTCACGGATTCCCCCACGGATCGTAGAGGCGGCCTGTGGACAGTGTCCCGCACCCGGCTGTGGAGCAGGAGGGCCCCGTGCGTCACGTCCGTCTCATCTCTCTGTCCGTCTCCCGCGGTCTCCCCTGTCTCTCGTCCGCGGGGCGGGCATCGAAACCGGGGGCGGAGGAACGGATGTGAATCCGAGGTCTGCGACGTGCTAATCTTCAGATGTCGCCAGGCGAACGAACCGAAAAGGTGAGGGAGCCGGGAGACCACCCAATGCGCGGGTGGCGGAATAGGCAGACGCGCTGGATTCAGGTTCCAGTGCCCGAAAGGGCGTGGGGGTTCAACTCCCCCCTCGCGCACCAGACGGAAGCCCCGTAGGTCGATGACCTACGGGGCTTCCGCGTTTGTCGGCATGCCTGTTGCCTTCGTCACGCGGGGGCGGGGTGTCGGGTGCGGCGGGGGCGTCGGGTGCGGGTGTCCGGAGCTGGGGGCGCGCGACGTTCGTCGGTCGGGGGCGAGACGAAAGAGGACGGCGGGCCGGGCGGGGGCACGCCTATCGTGCGGCCGTGGAAGCTCGTAGGAAGATCCGGGATGTCGTGAACATCCGGGCCGTCAGGTCGTGGCCGGCCGCCGCGTGGCACTGGTTCGCGGTGCCGGGGCAGTGGTCGCGGCGCAGGACCGCGGGCGAGCTGGTGCTCGCCGTCGTCATGGCGCTGCTGGCCGCGGGCACCGAGGACGTGTCGGGCGGCGGGGGACCGGCCCTCGCGGCTGTCGCCGTGGCCTCGGCCGTGCTGTCGCTGCTGCGGCGCCGGCTGCCCGCGACGGTGCTCGTCGTCACCTCCGCGCTCGCCCCGCTGACCCCGGGCTTCCTGGCGCTGATGATCCTCGTCGGCTGGTCCGCGGGCCGCTATGTGGCGAGCGCCGGGCGGGCACTGGCCGCGTACAGCACCGCGTACGGACTCAACCTCGCGGTGACGGCGGCCGAGGCGTGGGACCTGCACCGGGTGCTGACGCTCGCCTTCGTCTCGACGCTGTACTTCCTCGGTACGACGCTGGCGCCGGGTCTCGCCCACCGCTACTGGACCCAGCGCCGGACCCTGCTGCACGCGCTCCAGGAACGCAATCTGCAGCTGCTGCGGGAGCGGGCGATGCTCGTCGGGCAGGCCAGGATGCGGGAGCGGCAGCGGATCGCGCAGGACATGCACGACAGCCTCGGTCACCAGCTGGCGCTGATCTCCGTGCACACCGGAGCGCTTGAGGTCGACCCGCATCTGACCGACCGCCAGCGGGAGGTCGTCGGTGTGCTGCGCGGCGCGTCCATGGACGCCATGCACGAGCTGCGCGAGGTCGTCGGCATCCTGCGCGACGGGGTGGAGGCCCCGGCCAGCGGCGATCCGGGCGTCCAGGTGGTGCGGCCAGGGGACGAGACGGGGCGGGCGGCGCGGGGGACCGCCGGCATCGAGGGGCTCGTCACGGCCGCCCGCGCCGCCGGGACGGTGATCGGACTGACCTGCCACGGCGAGGCCCGGGCGCTCGCGCCGGCCGTCGACCACGCCGCGTACCGGATCGTCCAGGAAGGCCTGACGAACGCCTACAAGCACGCGCCGGGCGCCAGGATCGCCGTCGAAGTGCGCTACGAGCCGGACGCGTTCGTCGTCGAGGTTCTCAACGAGCGGACGGCCGAGGCTCCTTCGCACGTCGTCAGCGGCGGCCAGGGCCTGACCGGGCTGCACGAGCGGGCCCGGCTGGTCGGCGGAATCGTCCACGCGGGGCCGGCGGACGACGGCGGCTTCCGGGTCGCCGGAGTCCTGCCGTACGGGGCGGTCGAGGCCACGCCGTACGTCGATCCCTTCGCGTCCCCGGCCGCGGACGCCCTGCCCGCGCCGTCCGCCCACCCTTACGCCGCGCCTTTCGTCGATGCGGCCGACGACTTCCGGCAGCAGTCGAAACGGCCCCCGCGCGGCCACCGTGGTCCTGTCGCAGTCGGACCGTCCGGCTGGACGGTGGCCGAACGGGAGCTGGCGATGGCGATGCAGGCGGGCAGGGGCAGGAGCACGGGCAGCGGGATAGCGATCGGCTGCGGCATCGCCGTCGCGGCCCTGGTGCTGCTGCTGGTGGCCGGGGGCTTCGGCATGTACTTCCTGCTGGGCTCGGCGTCGAACGGGATGATCGACCCACAGCAGTACGACGCGGTGAAGGTCGGCGAGAGCGAGCAGGCGGTGCGCGACAAGCTTCCTTCGGGTGACACGATCGCCACCACCGGCCTGCACGGCAAGGGCCCCGCGGAGCCTGACGGTTCCAGCTGCCTGGTGCTGATGAGCTCGGCGACGAGCGAGGACCTGGAGAAGGAGCCGGTTTTCCGGTTCTGCTTCAAGGACGGCAAGCTGATCGAGAAGAAGTCGTACGAGGTCGTGCGCTAGGCACGTGCGCGCGGGGGCCGTTGGGGAGTCGGTGTGGACGGGGCAGGGACAGCAGCCGGGCCGGGAACCGGACCGGGACAGGCGACGGGACCGGTGACGGGACCCGTTTCGGGCGCGGTACCGGGACCGCGCCCGGTTTCGGGGGCGGGCGCGGGCCGGAGCATCAGGATCGTGATCGCCGACGACGAACCGCTGATCAGGGCCGGGATCCGGATGATCCTCACCTCGGACCCGGAGATCGAGGTCGTCGCCGAGGCCACCAACGGGCGCGAGGCGGTCGACCTCGCCCGCGCCCACACCGCCGACGTCGTCCTGCTCGACATCCAGATGCCCGTGCTCGACGGCCTCTCCGCCCTGCCCGAACTGCGCCGCGCCGCGCCCTCGGCCAAGGTCGTCGTCCTGACGACCTTCGGCGAGCGGGAGAACGTGCTGCGGGCCCTGGAGCACGGCGGGGCGGGCTTCCTGCTCAAGGACACCGCGCCGGCCGAACTGATCCGGGCGGTACGGGCCGCGGCCGCGGGCGACGCCTATCTGTCGCCCGCGGCCACCCGGCATGTCGTCGAGCGGCTGGCCTCCGGCCGGGAGGCGGCCCGTGCCGAGGAGGCGAGGACCCGGATCACCGCCCTCAGCGAGCGGGAGCGCGAGGTGCTCGCGCTGCTCGGCGAGGGCCTGTCCAACGCCGACGCGGGCCGCCGCCTCCATATGAGCGAGGGCACGGTGAAGACCTATGTGAGCCGCATCCTGGCCAAGCTGGGCTGCGAGAACCGGGTGCAGGCGGCCCTGCTGGCACGCGACGCCGGGCTGTAGGGGTCCTGGGCCGGTATCAGGACCTGGGGCCAGGGGTGGCCGGGAGGCTTCCGGTGCCCGCCGCGTTGTAGCGGAGCAGATAGCCCGCGAACGCGGCCAGGTCCTCGGCCGACCAGTCCTTGAGGCGCTCCTCATACGCGGCGAGCCGGCTCGCCTGGGTCGAGGCCAGGAGCCGGGTGCCCGCATCGGTCGGGTGCAGCACCTGCACCCGGTGGTCGGCCGGGTCCGGCCGCCGCTCGACCAGACCGAGCTTCTCCAGGGCCGCCACCTGGCGGCTCACCGTCGACTTGTCCAGCAGATAGTGCGCCGCGAGGTCGGTGGCCCGGCAGCCCTGCCGGTCGTCGATGTGGGCGAGCAGCGTGTACGAGACCAGCGGCAGCTCCGGATGGAGCCGCGCCGCCGCCGCCCGGGCCCGGCGGGCGAAGGCCGTCAGCTCCCGCTGGATGGTGTCGAGGGACGTCTCCCGCGCGCCGTCGCTCATGGTGCGCTCCCTGTGCCGCGGGCGGCCCGCCGATCGGACTCCACCCTTTCAGTTGTATAGTACAACGGTTGTTCAGTTGTAAAAGCCAACCATGGAGGTTCAGGTGTCCGCAGGACCGACCACCAGGGGAGCACTGCGCCACGTCCTCGGGCATCTCCTCACCCCCCTGCTGATGTGCATCGGCATGGGCCTCGCCTACCTCGGCGCCTTCCACGCCCCCGAACCCCACGACCTCCGCGTCGACATCGTCGGCACCGGCCCCCAGGTCCAGGTCCTCGCCCAGACCCTCCACGACAAGGGCGCCGGCGCCCTCGACGTCCGCACCGTCCCCGACCGCCCCACCGCCACCACCGCCCTGCGCGAGCAGTCCAGCTCCGGCGCCTACCTCCCCGGCGCCCCCGGCCACACCCCCGAACTCCTCGTCGCCTCCGCGGCCTCCGACACCAGCGCCATGGCCGTCGAGAAGGTCTTCACCGAGGTCGCCGCCACCCAGGGCCGGCCCCTCAAGGTCACCGACGTCGTCCCCGTCGCCCCCGGCGACCCCACCGGCCAGGGCGTCTTCTTCCTCCTCGTCGCCCTCAGCATCGGCTCCTACGCGTCCGTCGCGGTCATCGGCGGTGCCGGAGCCGTTCTCCCCATGCGCCTCCGGGCCCTCCTCGCCGCCGGCACGTCCCTCGTCGTCAGCCTCATCGGCACCGTCTTCGCGGGACCCCTCTTCCACCTCGTCGACCACGGCCTCGCCGGCGTCTGGGCCCTCTCCTGGCTGTACTGCGCCGGCATCCTGCTGACCGGCGTCGGACTCCACACCTTCCTCAAGCGCTGGACCACCCTCGGCGTGATGGTCCTGTTCGTGATGCTCAACTTCACCAGCTCCGGCGGCATCTACCGGCCCGAACTCCAGCCCGGCTTCTTCGGCTCCCTGCACGCCTTCTGGAACGGCGCCGGATTCGTCGAAGGCGTCCGCAGCCACGTCTACTTCGACGGCCACGCCCTCGGCCGCAACGTCCTCGTCCTCGCCCTCTGGCTCCTCGCCGGCGCCGTCCTCACCGCCGTCGCCGGACTCACCGAGAGCCGCGGCCGCCGCCGTGCCGTCGCCCCGGCCGCCGCCCCGGCACAGGCCGAAGAAGCCCAGGCCAAGAAGGAGTTGGAGGAGGAACTGGAAGAGGCCGTCGGCGTCTGATCCGGCACTGCCGGGCGCCGGCGGGACGTTGTCCACAGGCGGTTGTCCACAGGGGGAGACGGCCTCGCAGCCCCGGCTGTACGGTCTTGCCCAGTCGCCCGAGCCGACGTCGACGACACGACACGGCGAGGGCTCCACACCGCACACGCGACACCACGACACACGCACCACACGCACGACGGGGGAGGACGTCCCGATGGACGACACGATCACAGTGGTACCGGGACCGCGCGAGCACGCGGCCGACACCCAGCCGCCCACCCGCCTCCCCCACGTGCCCGGCTTCGCCCGGCACGCCGGCGCCGGAGCCGCCGCCACCGCCAAACAGCGCGGCAGGATCCTCCGCGACGACGTACCGCGCTCCGCACACGCCACCCTCACCCCCGTTCCCGACCGCCCCGACGCCGTGCGCGCCGTCGAGGAGTCCAACCACGGCCGCGTCCCCGAACTCACCCCCATCCGCGTCGGCCGCATGTCCGCCAGCCCCTTCGCCTTCCTCCGCGGGTCCGCCGGCCTCATGGCCCACGACCTCACCGGCTCCCCCGTCACCGGCATCGCCGCCCAGCTCTGCGGCGACGCCCACGCCGCCAACTTCGGCCTCTACGGAGACGCCCGCGGCCGCCTCGTCATCGACCTCAACGACTTCGACGAAACCGTCATCGGCCCCTGGGAATGGGACCTCAAGCGGCTCGCGACCTCCCTCGTCCTCGCCGGCCGCGAAGCCGGAGCCGACGAGGACACCTGCCGCGCCGCCGCCTTCGACACCGTCGGCGCCTACCGCCGCACCATGCGCCTCCTCGCCCGGCTCTCCGCCCTCGACGCCTGGAACGCCATCGCCGACGAGGAACTCGTCTCCCACACCGACGCCCGCGACCTCATAGGCACCCTCGAACGCGTCTCCGCCAAGGCCCGCAACAACACCAGCGCCCGCTTCGCCGCCCGCTCCACCGAAGCCGTGCCCGACAGCGAGGGCGGCGGCCGGCGCTTCGTCGACGCCCCACCGGTGCTGCGCCGGGTCGGCGACCGGGAGGCCGCGGCCGTCGCCGCCTCCCTCGGCCCCTACCTGGCCACCGTCTCCGAGGACCGGCTCCCGCTGCTCGCCCGGTACGCGATACACGACGTCGCCTTCCGCGTCGTCGGCACCGGCAGCGTCGGCACCCGCTCCTATGTGGTGCTGCTGCTCGACCACCGCGGCGAGCCCCTCGTCCTCCAGGTCAAGGAGGCCCGCCCCTCCGCCCTGCTCCCGCACCTCCCCGCCGTCGGCTTCACCGTGCCCGACACCGGACACGAAGGACGGCGCGTGGTGCTCGGCCAGAAGCGGATGCAGGTCGTCAGCGACATCCTGCTCGGCTGGACCACCGTCGACGGGCGTCCTTACCAGGTGCGCCAGTTCCGCAACCGCAAGGGCAGCGTCGACCCCGCCGCCCTCACCGCCGACCAGTTCGACGACTACGGCCGCATGACCGGCGCCCTGCTCGCCCGCGCCCACACCCACAGCGCCGACCCGCGCCTGATCGCCGGCTACTGCGGCAAGAACGAAGAGCTCGACGAGGCCATAGCCGCCTTCGCCGTCGCCTACGCCGACCGCACCACCGCGGACCACGCCGACCTCACCACGGCCATCCGCACCGGCCGCATAGCGGCCGAAGCAGGCGTCTGATCCCAGATCCCGGGGTCCGTCCTGCACGGCGCCGCCCCGCGCACGTGATCGACACGTGCGCGGTGGGGGACGTGCCCGGTGAGGGGCCTGCGCCGGAGGGGCCACAAGCAGAACAACGGGGAGGGGAGGGGGAGGGAGGGGGGAGGGGCCCCCGGGAGGGACCGTAGGCTGGGTGGGACGAGCCGGAACGAGGACGTGGACGGGCGTGGACGTGAGCGTGGACCAGGGCAGGGCCGGCGGGTCCGAGGAGCCGGGCGAGGACGGGCGCCCCGTCGCGGAGCTGCCGGTGGAAGGGCAGTCCGAGGACCGACCCGCAGACGGCGCCGGCGCTGAGGGCGAGTCCGGCCGGGACGCCGGCTCCGAGGGCGTGTCGGCGGACGCTGACGGCTCCGGCACCAGCGCCGACGGCACTGAGGGCCCGAGTGGCGCGGGCGGTGCCGAGCGGCCCGAGGCGCGGCTCGACAAGGCGGTGCGGGTGGCCGAGCAGGCGCTGATCGAGTTCGAGATCGCCGTGGAGACGTTCCGGGTCGAGGTGGAGAACTTCTCGCGGCTGCATCACCAGAGGCTGGGCCCGGTGTACGCGCGGCTCGACGAGCTGGACGCGCAGATCGCGGAGGCGCGGGCGGCGCGCAGCGGGGATCCCGAGGATCTGCGGCGGGCGCAGGAGGCGCGTGCCGCGGTGCTGCCGATGCCCGGGGTGGAGGAGCTGTTCCACGACTGGGTGGATTCCGACGGGCTGTCGCCCGAGGCGGCGGCGATGCTGACGGACCGGCCGGTGCAGCCGCCGAAGCGGGTCCGGCCGTCGGACGAGGTACGGAAGCTGTACCGGGATCTGGCGCGTCAGGCGCATCCGGATCTGGCCCGGGACGAGGACGAGCGGAAGCGGCGCGAGGAGTTCATCACGCGGGTGAACGCGGCCTATGCCCGTGGTGACGAGGGTTTGCTGCGGGAGCTGTCGGCGGAGTGGGCGGCCGGTCCGGTGCCGCAGGTGCGGCTCAGCGAGAGCGAGGAGCTGTACGCGCGGCTGGAGTGGCTGGCGCAGCGCAAGGAGATGTTGTCGCTGGTGGCGCGGGAGCTGGAGGAGAGTGCGATCGGGGCGATGCTGCGGCTGGCGCCGGACGATCCGGACCGGCTGCTGGAGGAGATCGCGGAGCAGCTGCTCGCGCAGGTCGCCGAGCGTGAGGCGGAGCTCGCGGCGCTGGTGCAGTAGGTTTCGAGGGGTGTGCGTCCGTCGGGACGCGTCGTCGCTGAGAGAAGGCCAGGTTCATGAATTTCGCCCCGCTGCCGTCGGTCGACGCGGCTTCCGTGCCGGCCGGTGCTCTGCTGCTCGATGTCCGTGAGGACGACGAGTGGGCGGCCGGTCATGTCGAGGGTGCGCTGCATGTGCCGATGAGCGGGTTCGTGGCGCGGTTCGGCGAGGTGACGGCGGCCATGGCGGAGGCCGGGCAGGCGTTTGTGGTGTGCCGGGTGGGTGGCCGTTCGGCGCAGGTCACGCAGTATCTGGTGGGGCAGGGCTTCGACGCGGTGAATGTCGACGGCGGGATGCTGGCGTGGGAGGGCGCGGGGCGTCCGATGGTGACGGACGACGGAAGCCCCGCCTACGTTCTCTGACACTTCCCCGGCGGTCGGCCTCTCCCCCGGCGGTCAGCCGAGCTGGTGGGTGGCGAGCAGGTCGCCGAGTTCTTCTTCGTGCCGGGCCGCGGGGCCGAGGGCGAGTTCGAGGTGTTTGGCCCAGGCGTGGTAGCGGTGCAGGGGGTAGTCGGTGTCGGCGCCGAAGCCGCCGTGGAGGTGCTGGGCGGTCTGGACGACGCGGCGGACGCCTTCTGATGCCCAGATCTTGGCGACGGCGATGTCTCCTGCGGCGGGGAGACTGCCGGTGGCGTCGGTGGTGAGGCGCCAGGCGGCCTGCCAGAGGGTGACTTCCATGGCGCGCAGGTCGATGTAGCGGTCGGCGGCCTGGACCGCGACGGCCTGGAAGGTGGCCACGGGGTGGCCGAACTGTTCGCGCTTGCCGGTGTATTGGCTGGTCATGCGGAGGACTTGTTCGCCGATGCCGAGGGCGAGCGCGCAGGTGCCGGTGGTGAGGAGGCCGTGGAGCCGTTCCCAGGCGCCTTCGGTGGTGATGACGTCGGTGTCGTCGAGGCGGACGTCGTCGAGGTGGAGTTCGGCGAGCTGTTCGCCGTGGGTGCCGTATTGCGCGGTGAGGGTGAGGCCGGGCCGGCTGCGGGGCAGCAGGGCGAGGACGGTGTGTCCGTCGTGGGTGTGCGCGGGTACGGCGATGTGGTCGGCGTGGTGGGCCCAGGGGACGGCGCTGGTGTGGCCGTCGAGGGTCCAGGCGCCGTGGCCGCGGTGGGCGGTGACGGAGAGGGGGGCCGGGTCGTGGCCGGTGCGTCCGTGGGCGGCGGCGGTGAGGACGAGTTCGCCGCGGGCGACGCGGGGGAGCAGGGCGGTCGCGGTGGCCTCGGGGGCGTACTGCTGGAGGGTGAGGGCGACGGCGCTGGTTTCGAGGAGGGGGATGCGGGCCAGGGCGCGGGCGGATTCGCGGAGGACGAGGCAGAGGGCGATGGGGTCGAGTCCGGAGCCGCCGTGGGCGGGGGCGAGGGTGAGGCCGAGGAGGTCGGTGTCGGCGAGGCGGGCCCAGAGGGCGCGGTCGAAGTCGTCGGCGACGGCGCCGGGGGTGAGGGCGGGGCTGGGGACGGTGTCGGGTGGGACGTCGGCGAAGACGGCCTTGGCCGTTTCGGCGGCCGCCTGCTGTTCTTCGGTGAAGGTGAAGTCCACGGTCCTGTCCCTTCCGGCCTTGCCCCTGAGCTGATCCGACGGATCGTCAAGATAGAACAGGTTCTACCGGAAGGGAATGGCCGGGCGCGCCCGGTCGTGCCCGGACGCACCCGGCCGCGCCGGTCCGTCAGCGGTCGAAGTCGAGCTCGACCTCCGGGGTGGCGGGGTGGGACTGGCAGGCCAGGACGTAGCCGGCCTCGGTCTCCTCGGGTTCCAGGGCGAAGTTGCGGTCCATCCGCACCTCGCCGGTGACGAGGAAGGCGCGGCAGGTGCCGCACACGCCGCCCTTGCAGGCGTACGGGGCGTCCGCCCGGGCGCGCAGCACGGTGTCGAGCAGCGTCTCGCCCTGCTGGACGGGCCAGTTGCCGGACCGGCCGTGGAGCGTGGCGGTCAGCGTGGCGTGGGCGGGGGCGTCCGCCGCGGGGGCCGGGGCGGGGGCGGAGCCGTCGTCGACGTGGAAGATCTCCTGGTGGATACGGGTGCGGGCGACGCCGAGGCCGCGCAGGGCCCGTTCGGCGTGCTGCACCAGGCCGAAGGGGCCGCACAGGAACCAGCCGTCGATCTCGCTGACGGGCAGGAGCGCGGGCAGCAGGGCGGTGAGCCGCTCCTCGTCGAGCCGTCCGGAGGGCAGGCTGGCCTGCTGTTCCTCGCGGGAGAGCACGGTGATGAGCTGGAACCGGTCGGGGAAGCGGTCCTTGAGGTCGGCGACCTCGTCCAGGAACATCGTGGAGGCCGCGGTGCGGTCGCTGCGGACCAGGCAGAACCGGGCCTCGGGTTCGCGGGCGAGCAGGGTGGCGGCCATCGAGAGGACCGGGGTGATGCCGCTGCCGCCGACGACGGCGGCGAAGTGTCCGGGGCGCGGGTCGAGGAGGAAGCGGCCCATGGGTTCCATGACCTCGACGGTGTCACCGACGGCGAGTTCCTTGAGGGCGTAGGTGGAGAACTCGCCTCCGTCGACCAGGCGGATGCCGACGCGCAGGACGGGGGTCTCGCCCTCGGCGGCGGCCGGGGCGCAGATCGAGTAGGTGCGGCGGATCTCCTCGCCGGCGGGGCCGGTGCGGCGCAGGGCGAGGTGCTGGCCGGGGGTGTGGCGGTAGGCGTCGCGCAGCTCGGCCGGGACGGCGAAGGTGACGGCGACGGAGTCGTCGGTGAGCCGCTCGACCTCGCTCACACGGAGCGGATGGAACCCGGCCCGTCCGGCGTCGCCGGCGGTGGCGGCGGAGGAGGCCATCTACAACTCCTTGAAGTGGTCGAACGGTTCGCGGCAGGCGGTGCAGCGGCGCAGCGCCTTGCACGCGGTGGAGGAGAAGCGGCTGAGGAGTTCGGTGTCGGTGGAGCCGCAGTGGGGGCAGCGGATCGCGAGGGTGAGCGGTATCGGTCCGCCGGCCGGGCCCTGGGGGCGGGGCGGGGCGATGCCGAACTCGGCGAGTTTGCGGCGTCCTTCGTCGCTGATGTCGTCCGTCGACCAGGCGGGGCTGAGGACGGTGACGACGCTGACCTCGGGCACGCCGTGCGCGTGGAGGGCGTGTTCGATGTCGGCGGACATCGCCTCGACGGCGGGGCAGCCGGTGTAGGTCGGGGTGAGTTCGACCTCGACGCGGCCGGGGGCGTGGACGTGGACGCCGCGCACCACGCCGAGTTCGGCGAGCGTGATCACGGGGATCTCGGGGTCGGGGACGGCGCCGGCGATCCGGGCCAATTCCTCTTCGAGGGCGGTCGGGGCCGGCCTCGGCGCGGTGGTCACCATGATGCCCCCGGGTGGCTGCGGTGCAGGTGCTGCATCTCGGCGAGCATGCGGCCGAAGGACTCGGTGTGGAGTCCCTGCCGGCCGGCACCGGCGGACCAGGCGCCGGTGCGCGGCCCGGCGGGGACGGTGAGCGTCGCCCGGCCGAGGACGGCGGTGACGGAGTCGAGCCAGGCGGTCTCCATGGCGGCGCTGTCCACGTCGAGGCCGTCGAGCGGCTCGAACAGTTCGCCGGTGTAGCGCCACAGGGCGTCGCAGGCGGTCTGCATGCGCCGGTGGCTCTCCTCGGTGCCGTCGCCGAGGCGCAGGGTCCAGTGCTCGGCGTGGTCCTGGTGGTAGGCGACTTCCTTGACGGCCTTGGCGGCGATCGCGGCGAGCGGGCCGCCGCCGGCGGCGAGCTGTGTATAGAGGAGGCGCTGGTAGGTGGAGAAGTACAGCTGCCGGGCGATGGTGTGGGCGAAGTCGCCGTTGGGCTGTTCGACGAGCTGGCAGTTGCGGAAGGCGCGCTCCTCGCGGAGGTAGGCCAGTTCGTCCTCGTCGCCGCTGAGGGAGAGCAGGGCGCGGGCCTGGCCGAGGAGGTCGAGCGCGATGTTGGCGAGGGCGACCTCTTCTTCGAGCACGGGGGCGCCGCCCGCCCACTCCCCCAGCCGCTGGGCGAGGACGAGGGCGTCGTCGCCGAGGGCGAGGGAAGCGGCGGGCGCGGTGGTGGGGTGGCCGGTCACAGGTGCTTCACCCCGTCCGGGATCTCGTAGAAGGTGGGGTGCCGGTAGGCCTTGTCCGCGGCGGGTTCGAAGAAGGGGTCCTTCTCGTCGGGCGAGGAGGCGGTGATGGCGGCGGAGGGCACGACCCAGATCGACACGCCCTCGTTGCGGCGGGTGTAGAGGTCGCGCGCGTTGCGCAGGGCCATCTCGGCGTCGGGTGCGTGCAGGCTGCCGGCGTGGGTGTGGGACAGTCCGCGGCGCGCGCGCACGAACACCTCCCACAGCGGCCATCCGTCGGTGGTCATGCCTGTGCCTCCCCGTCCTTGTGCGGTCCGGCGGCGGTGCCGGTGTGGTGCGTGTCGTCGTGGCCGGTGTGCGGCCGGTGCTTGTCGGCGTAGGCCGCGGCGGCCTCCCTGACCCAGGCGCCGTCCTCGTGGGCCTGGCGGCGCTTGGTGAGCCGCTGCTCGTTGCAGGGGCCGTTGCCCTTGAGGATGTCCCAGAACTCGTCCCAGTCGATGGGGCCGAAGTCGTAGTGCCCGCGCTCCTCGTTCCACTTCAGGTCGGGGTCGGGCAGGGTGAGGCCGAGGGACTCGGCCTGCGGGGCGGTGGCATCGACGAAGCGCTGGCGCAGTTCGTCGTTGGAGTGGCGCTTGATCTTCCAGGCCATCGCCTGCGCGGAGTGGGTCGACACGTCGTCCGGCGGGCCGAACATCATCAGCGACGGCCACCACCAGCGGTTCACCGCGTCCTGGGCCATGGCGCGCTGGGCGTCGGTGCCGCGCGAGAGGGTGAGGAGCGCCTCGTACCCCTGGCGCTGGTGGAAGGACTCCTCCTTGCAGACGCGGACCATGGCCCGCGCGTACGGACCGTAGGAGCAGCGACAGAGGGGGACCTGGTTGGTGATGGCGGCGCCGTCGACGAGCCAGCCGATGGCGCCGACGTCGGCCCAGGTCAGCGTGGGGTAGTTGAAGATCGACGAGTACTTCTGGCGGCCGCTGTGGAGCTTGTCGAGGAGCTCGTCGCGGCTGGTGCCGAGGGTCTCGGCCGCGCTGTAGAGGTACAGGCCGTGGCCCGCCTCGTCCTGGACCTTGGCCATGAGGATCGCCTTGCGCCGCAGGGAGGGCGCGCGGGTGATCCAGTTGGCCTCGGGCTGGATGCCGATGATCTCGGAGTGGGCGTGCTGGGCGATCTGGCGGATGAGGCCGGTCCGGTAGCCGTCGGGCATCCAGTCGCGGGGCTCGATGCGCTCGTCGGCTGCCACGGCGGCGTCGAACACCGCTTCGAGGGCGGCCTGGGTCGCCGTCGCGCCCTCTGTCGCTGTCGTCTCTGCCGTACCTGTGGCCATCGGACTCCCTACCGACCGATCGTTCGGTTGACTGACTTCAATGGTCGTTCGGCGGCCCGTATGGTGTCAACCCTGTGGATAACTGCTGAGGCCGAGCGGGAGCGGGGCGCGATGGACTCGTACGACGACGGGGGCGGGACCGCGCCCGGACCGGAAGGTTCGTCCGAACGGGTGGCCGAAGCGGATCCGCTCCCCGAGCCCCCAGCGCCGCGGGCCGGGATCGCGGGGCTCTCGATGCCGTACCAGGTGGTCGCGGCCGTCGCCCTCGCCGTGGCCGGCGTCTTCGCCTGCGTCCATCTCGCGATGGTGTTCCTGCACGTCGCGCCGTCGAACACGCTGACCAAACAGCACGGCGAGGCGGTCGACGACTGGATCTACCCCGAGTTCGAGCAGAACTGGAAGCTGTTCGCGCCCAACCCGCTCCAGCAGAACATGTCCGTGCAGGTCAGGGCCGAGGTCGTACACGCCGACGGCAGCCGCGGCACCAGCGGCTGGACCGACCTCACCGCCTGGGACGTCGAGGGGATCCGCGGCAACCCGCTGCCCAGCCACACCCGGCAGAACGAGCTGCGCCGGGCCTGGGACTTCTACCTCGGCTCCCACACCGAGGACCACCGCCCCAACGGCCTGCGCGGGCGGCTCTCCGAGCAGTACGTCCGCCGGATCGTCATGCAGCGCCTCGACGAGCGGGCCCTCGGCGGCACCGTCGACAAGATCCAGCTCCGCACCGTCACCCGGCCCGTTCCGGCCGCCCCCTGGAGCACCGAGAAGATCGACACCGAGCCCGTCTTCCTCGACTACCCCTGGTGGCGCATCACCGCCCCCGACCGCCCCGGCGCCGCCACCGGCACCGAGGCGAAGGACGCGGCGGACGACGAGGCGAAGGACGCGGCGCAGGCCGCCGCGGCCGGGACGGAGACGGCCCGATGAGCCAGAGCCCGCGCCCCACCCCCGCGCCCGCGGCGGACGCCGCGCCCGCGCGCCCCCGCCGCCCCTTCGACCGGCGGCTCGCCGCCGCCGTCCAGAAGGTCACCGGCGAGGCGCTCGGCCCCTACCAGAGCGCGATCATCCGCATCGGCTTCTCCTTCACCTGGCTGTTCTTCCTGCTGCGCGAATGGCCCCACCGCCTGGAGCTGTACGGGCCGGACGGCCCCTGGTCCTGGGACATGGCGCGGCAGCTGATCACCGACAACCGCGCCTTCACCGTGCTCATGTGGTCCGACGGGCGCCTCTGGTTCGAGGTCGTCTACGGCCTCGCGGTGCTCTCCGCCGCCCTGCTGCTGGTCGGCTGGCGCACCCGGGCCGTCTCCGTGGTCTTCATGGCCGGCGTGCTCTCCCTGCAGAACCGGTCCATCTTCATGGGCGACGGCGGCGACAACGTCATCCACCTCATGGCGGTCTACCTCGTCCTCACCCGCTGCGCCCAGGTCTGGTCGCTCGACGCCCGGCGTGCCGCCCGCGGCCGCGCCGGCCAGGGCCCCGCCGGGCCGCTGCTGTGGATCGTGCTCGGCGGCTTCCTGATGGCCGCCACCTGGTTCTCCGACGTCACCGGCGAGTGGTGGCTGCTGGTGCTCCTGTGGGTGCTGTGGCTGGGAAACGCGCTGTGGTGGCTGGTGTGCCGCTTCGCCCCTGGCGAGCCGCGCACCCTGCTCGACGTCCTCGCCAACCTGGCGCACAACGCCACCCTCGCCCTGATCATGGCCGAGGTCTGTCTCATCTACGCCACGGCCGGCTGGTACAAGGTGCAGGGCTCGCGCTGGCAGGACGGCACCGCGCTCTACTTCCCGCTCCAGCTCGACTACTTCTCCCCCTGGCCGGCCCTCTCCGGCCTGCTGGGATCGAGCGGGGTGATCGCGCTGCTGCTGTCCTACGGCACCGTGATCGCGCAGGTCGCGTTCCCGTTCACCCTGTTCAACCGCAAGGTCAAGAACGTGCTCCTGGTGGCCATGATGCTGGAGCACGCGGGCATCGCGCTGCTGTTCGGGCTGCCGTTCTTCTCACTCATGATGATCAGCGCGGACTCCGTGTTCCTGCCCACCGCGTTCCTGGTGTGGCTGGGCGCGCGGGCCGCCCGCGGCCGGGACCGGCTGCTCGGCCGGTCCGCGGCCGGGGCCGAGCTGCCCGGACAGAGCCGTTCGGGTGACGAGGCCGGCACCCGTACCCTCGTCGGGTGAGCACCACCGAAGAACAGCCCGCACCCGTCCCGGGCGCCGAGCCGCTCCAGTACGACGAGGGGTACGGCCCCGAGATCGGCGTCGGCCCGCACCCGCGGCCGTGGCCGGACGACGAGCGCTACGACCCCGAGCTGCTGGCCGGAGGCGACCGGCGCAATGTCGTCGACGCCTACCGGTACTGGACGCGCGAGGCGATCGTCGCGGACCTGGACACCCGCCGCCACGACTTCCACGTGGCCGTGGAGAACTGGGGCCACGACTTCAACATCGGCTCGGTGGTGCGGACCGCCAACGCCTTCCTGGCCAAGGAGGTCCACATCGTCGGACGGCGCCGCTGGAACCGGCGCGGCGCCATGGTCACCGACCGCTACCAGCACGTCCGGCACCACCCGGACACCGCGTCGCTGACCGCCTGGGCGGCCGCCGAGGGCCTGCCGGTCATCGGCATCGACAACCTGCCGGGCGCGGTGCCGCTGGAACGGACAGTGCTGCCGCGCCGCTGTGTGCTGCTGTTCGGGCAGGAGGGCCCGGGCCTCACCGAGGAGGCACGCGCCCACGCCGCCATGGTCTGCTCGATCGCCCAGTTCGGCTCGACCCGGTCGATCAACGCGGGTGCCGCGGCCGCCATCGCGATGCACGCGTGGGTGCAGCGGCACGCCGACGTACCGGCCCCCGAATAGCCGACGTGCCGGCCCCCGAACAGGGACCGGCACGCCGGGCGCGCCGCGAGATCAGGCCTGGCGGCGGACCTCCACCACCCGGAAGCGGTTGGAGACGAAGGCGCCGTCGCACAGCGCCGCGTTCGCCGCCGGGTTGCCGCCCGAGCCGTGGAAGTCGGAGAACGCGGCCGTCTGGTTCACATAGACGCCGCCCGTCAGGTTCAGCGACAGCTGCGCCGACTCCTCCAGGCAGACCTCCTCCACGGCCCGCTCGGTGTCCGCCGAGGTCGTGTACGCGCCGACCGTCATCGCGCCCTTCTCGCGCACGGTGCGCCGCAGCAGCTCCAGCGCGTCGGCCGTCGAGTCGACCGACACCGCGAACGAGACCGGGCCGAAGCACTCCGAGAAGTACGCCGCCTCCGCGTCCGGCTTCGAGCCGTCCAGCTTCACGATCACCGGGGTGCGCACCACGGCGTCCGGGAACTCCGGGTTCGCCACCTCGCGGGAGGCCAGCGCCACCTCGCCCAGACCGGCCGCGGCCTCGAGCCGTGCCTTCACGTCCGGGTTGACCAGGGCGCCGAGCAGCGCGTTCGCCCGGGCGTCGTCGCCGAGCAGACCGCCGACCGTGCCCGCGAGGTCGGCGACCACCTCGTCGTACGACTTCGGGCCCTGGTCGGTGGTGATGCCGTCGCGCGGGATCAGCAGGTTCTGCGGGGTGGTGCACATCTGGCCGCTGTACAGGGACAGCGAGAAGGCCAGGTTGGAGAGCATCCCCTTGTAGTCGTCGGTGGAGTCGACGACGACCGTGTTGACGCCGGCCTTCTCCGTGTAGACCTGGGCCTGCCGGGCGTTGGTCTCCAGCCAGTCGCCGAAGGCGGTCGAGCCGGTGTAGTCGATGATCCGGATCTCGGGGCGGACGGCCAGGGTCTTGGCGATGCCCTCGCCCGCGCCCTCCGCGGCCAGCGCCACCAGGTTCGGGTCGAAACCGGCCTCGGCGAGGACCTCGCGGGCCACCCGCACGGTCAGCGCCAGCGGCAGCACCGCGCGCGGGTGCGGCTTGACCAGGACCGGGTTGCCGGTGGCCAGGGACGCGAACAGGCCCGGGTACCCGTTCCACGTCGGGAAGGTGTTGCAGCCGATGACCAGCGCGATGCCGCGGCCGACCGGGGTGAACTCCTTGCTGAGCTCCAGCGGGTCCCGCTTGCCCTGCGGCTTCGACCAGGCGGCGCGGCCGCCCGGGGTGCGGGTCTGCTCCTCGTACGCGTACGCCACGGCCTCAAGACCGCGGTCCTGGGCGTGCGGGCCGCCGGCCTGGAACGCCATCATGAAGGCCTGGCCGCTGGTGTGCATGACCGCGTGCGCGAACTCGTGGGTGCGGGCGGAGATCCGGGCGAGGATCTCCAGGCACACCAGGGCGCGGGTCTCGGCGCCGGCGTCGCGCCAGGCGCCCATGCCGGCACGCATCGCCGGCAGCAGCACGTCGAGGTCGGCGTGCGGGTACTCGACGCCGAGCGCCGGACCGTACGGCGAGACCTCGGCGCCCGTCCAGCCGTCCGTGCCGGGCTGGTCGAGCTCGAAGCGCTTGCCGAGCAGGTCCTGGTAGGCGGCGAGACCCGCGGCGGCGTCCAGCGAGCCGTGCTCCCCGTAGGCCTTGGGGTGCTCCGGGTACGGGGACCAGTAGGCGCGGGTGCGGATGGTGGCGAGGGCCTGGTCGAGCGTGGACCGGTGCTTCTCGGCCAGACGGTCGGTGGTCAGCTGAGCGGTGGCCATGGAATGGACCAACTCCTCGTCGAGCTGGGCAGGAAGACGCGTACGGAGTTAGAGTAACCGAACGATCGGTCGGGACAAGGGGGTCCGTCGATCCTGTGGAGAACCCATCGGGGAGGATCACTCCTATGACCGCCAACACGCCCGTCCAGGGGAGCGACGCGATGCCGGCCGACGGAGCCGGGACCCTCGGGCAGGGCATCGGACCGGACGGCGTCGTCGCCGTCGTCGGCACCGGCACCATGGGCCAGGGGATCGCCCAGGTCGCCCTTGTCGCGGGCCATCCGGTGCGCCTCTACGACAGCGCGCCCGACCGGGCCGCCGAGGCCGTGGCCACGGTCGCCGCACGTCTGGACCGGCTGGTCGAGAAGGGCCGGCTCGACGCGGCGGAGCGGGACGCGGCCGTCGCCCGGCTGCACGCGGCCGGCGCGCTCCAGGAGCTCGCCGACGCCGCCCTGGTCGTCGAGGCGATCGTCGAGCAGCTCCCGGTCAAGCAGCGCCTGTTCGCCGACCTGGAGCAGGTCGTCGCGGCGGACGCCGTGCTCGCCACCAACACCTCCTCGCTGTCGGTGACCGCCATCGCGGGCGGCCTCGCGCACCCCGGCCGGTTCGTCGGCCTGCACTTCTTCAATCCCGCCCCGCTGCTGCCGCTGGTCGAGGTCGTGAGCGGCTTCGCCACCGACCCGGCCGTCGCCACGCGCGCGTACGAGACGGCGAAGGGCTGGGGCAAGACGCCGGTGCGCTGCACCGACACCCCCGGCTTCATCGTGAACCGGGTCGCCCGCCCCTTCTACGCGGAGGCCCTGCGGATCTTCGAGGAGGGCGCCGCCGACCCGGCCACCATCGACGCGGCGCTGCGCGAGTGCGGCGGCTTCCGGATGGGCCCCTTCGAGCTGACCGACCTCATCGGCCAGGACGTCAACGAGGCCGTGACCCGCTCGGTGTGGGACTCCTTCTTCCAGGACCCCAAGTTCACCCCGTCGCTCGCCCAGCGCCGGCTGGTCGAGTCGGGGCGGCTCGGCCGCAAGAGCGGGCACGGCTGGTTCCCGTACGCGGAGGGCGCCGAGCGCCCCGAGCCGCACACGGCGGCACCGGCCCAGGCACCCGCGGGCATCGCCGTGCGCGGCGACCTCGGGCCCGCGCATCCGCTGGTGGAGCTGTTCGAGCAGGCCGGGATCACCGTGCGGCGCCGGAGCGGCAGCGGATACATCGCGCTGCCCGGCGGCGGCCGGCTGCACCTCGCGGACGGCGAGACCGGCTTCGAGTTCCGCGATGACGAGGTCGTCTACTTCGACCTCGCCCTCGACTACGCGAAGGCGGGCAGGATCGTTCTGTCCACCGGGACGCGGACCTCGCGGGAGACCCTGGAGGAGGCCGTGGGCCTGTTCCAGGCGCTCGGCAAGCAGGTGTCCGTGATCGGGGACGTCCCCGGCATGATCGTGGCCCGTACGGTCGCGATGCTCGCCGACCTCGCCGCCGACGCCGTCGAGCGGGGCGTCGCCTCCGCCGAGGACATCGACACGGCGATGCGGCTCGGCGTCAACTACCCGCTGGGGCCCCTGGAGTGGGCCGGGCGGATCGGGCACGCGCGCGTGCGGAACCTGCTGTCCAACCTGCACGAGCGCTACCCCACCGGCCGCTACGCGCCCTCGCTCGCCCTCGCGCGCCGCGGGTACGACGAAGAGGCGGCGGAGGCGGCAGAGGATTCCGCGGAGGAGACCGCATGACCACCGCGCGACGCGACACGTACACCCCCGAGACGCTGCTCTCGGTCGCCGTGGGGGTCTTCAACGAGCGCGGTTACGACGGCACGTCGATGGAGCACCTGTCCAAGGCGGCGGGGATCTCCAAGTCGTCGATCTACCACCATGTGGCGGGCAAGGAGGAGCTGCTGCGGCGGGCCGTGAGCCGGGCGCTCGACGGTCTCTTCGGCATTCTCGACGAGCCGGCGGCGAACCGCGGCCGGGCCGTCGAGCGGGTCGAGTACGTGACCCGGCGCACCGTGGAGGTGCTGATCGCCGAGCTGCCGTACGTGACGCTGCTGCTGCGGGTGCGCGGCAACACCTCGACCGAGCGGTGGGCCCTGGAGCGGCGCCGCGAGTTCGACCACCGGGTGGCCGAACTCCTCAAGGCGGCGGCCGCCGAGGGCGACCTGCGGGCCGACCTGGACATCCGGCTCGCGACCCGGCTGCTCTTCGGCATGGTCAACTCGCTGGTGGAGTGGTACCGGCCGCACCACGACTCCGCGGCCGAGCGCGAGCAGCTGGTGGACACCGTCGTGTACCTCGCCTTCGACGGGCTGCGCACGGCCCGCTGAGACGTACGGATTCGTCGGGACGGACGACGAGGGCCCGGCCGGGATCGCCCCGGCCGGGCCCTCGCGCGTTCCCGGCCCCGTCAGTCCCCTTGGTCCCGTCAGTCCCGCTGGTCCGGGTACGGGGCCGGGGACGGGTCGAGGTCGGTCTCCTCGAAGACCAGCAGGGTGCGGGTCGAGAGCACCTCGGGGATGGACTGGAGCCGGGTGAGGACCAGCTCGCGCAGGGTCCGGTTGTCCGGGGTGTGGACCAGGAGCAGCACGTCGAAGTCGCCGCTGACCAGGGCGATGTGCGCGGCGCCCGGCAGGGCCTGGAGCTGTTCGCGCACGGTGCGCCAGGAGTTCTGGACGATCTTCAGGGTGATGTAGGCGGAGGCCCCGTGCCCGGCCCGCTCGTGGTTGACGCGGGCACCGAAGCCGCGGATCACGCCGTCGTCGATGAGCCGGTTGATCCGCG
Organism: Streptomyces sp. NPDC048623; assembly: GCF_040650755.1. NCBI lineage: Bacteria > Bacillati > Actinomycetota > Actinomycetes > Kitasatosporales > Streptomycetaceae > Streptomyces > Streptomyces sp. NPDC048623. The sequence goes on along the minus strand of NZ_JBEZHV010000005.1, from coordinate 298,777 downwards.
CGTACGCGTTGGCGCGGGACACGTGCACCCGTTCGGCCACGGAGCGGACCGAGGCCCGGCCGTCGGTCTGCAGCAGCCGCAGGATGTCACGGTCGATGGCGTCCAGCGGGCGGGCCGGGGCCGGCGGGGGGACCATGGCAGGGCCGGCCTGCGGACCCGGCGGCGGGCCCGCGGGGCCTCCCCACGTCCCCAGGGGCACGGGCGCCGTCCCGGCCGCGGGGGCGGCGCCGGGGGGCGTGTTCAGGGGCTCGCCGTCCGTGTGCTCGTCGACGTCGGCCATTTGTTCATCCGCCATGTCCCCCCGCCTCTCTCCCGTGGACGACCTGTATCCATCCCAGGCTGTGGAGAACCGTTTGTCCACAGGCTGGAGGTGCCTGTAGCCAAAATGCCTCCACGACCGAACAATCGGTAGGTGAGGCGCGCCACATTTCCGCGCCACCCGCCTTCGGGTTTATGCCCGCTCCCACGAGGAGGTGGACTCGTTGCAACAGCGCAGTTCGACAGTCCAAGAGCCCCCCGGTGCCGACCGTGCCTACCGGCCCACGCCGCCGCCGGCCTGGCGGCCGCGCACCGACCCCGCTCCGCTGCTGCCGGACGCGGAGCCGCTGCGTGTGCTCGGCACCGACGCCGTGGCCGACGCCGACCCCGAGCTGCTGCGACGTCTCTACCGGGAGCTCGTCCGCGGCCGCCGGTACAACGCGCAGGCGACCGCGCTCACCAAGCAGGGCCGGCTCGCCGTCTACCCCTCCACGACCGGCCAGGAGGCCAGCGAGGTCGCGGCCGCGCTGGTCCTGGAGGAGCGGGACTGGCTCTTCCCCTCCTACCGCGACACCCTCGCGGCCGTGGCCCGTGGCCTCGACCCGGTGGAGGCCCTCACCCTGCTGCGCGGCGACTGGCACACCGGCTACGACCCGCGCGAGCACCGCATAGCGCCGCTCAGCACCCCGCTGGCCACCCAGCTCCCGCACGCGGTGGGCCTCGCCCACGCCGCCCGGCTCAAGGGTGACGACGTGGTCGCGCTCGCCATGGTCGGCGACGGCGGCACCAGCGAGGGCGACTTCCACGAGGCGCTGAACTTCGCCGCCGTGTGGCAGGCCCCCGTGGTCTTCCTCGTGCAGAACAACGGCTTCGCGATCTCCGTGCCGCTCGCCAAGCAGACCGCCGCCCCGTCCCTGGCCCACAAGGCCGTCGGATACGGGATGCCCGGCCGGCTCGTCGACGGCAACGACGCGGTCGCCGTCCACCAGGTGCTCGCCGAGGCCGTGGCCCGCGCCCGGCGCGGCGGCGGACCCACCCTGGTCGAGGCCGTCACCTACCGGATCGACGCCCACACCAACGCCGACGACGCCACCCGCTACCGCGGTGACAGCGAGGTCGAGGCCTGGCGGGCGCACGACCCGATCCTGATCCTGGAGCGGGAGCTCACCGAGCGCGGAATCCTCGACGAGGACGGCCGCCGCGCGGCCGCCGAGGAGGCCGAGAGCATGGCGGCGCGACTGCGCGAGCGCATGAACGCCGACCCGGTGCTCGACCCGATGGACCTGTTCGCCCACGTGTACGCCGAGAAGACCGCGCAGCTGCGCGAGCAGGCGGCGCAGCTGCGGGCGGAGCTCGACGCCGAGAGCGAGGCGGGATGACCACCCACGCGACAGCGCGGCCGGCCGCGAAGACGGCCGCCAAGCCCGCCACCATGGCGCAGGCGCTCCAGCGGGCCATGCGCGACGCGATGGCCGAGGACCCCACCGTCCACGTCCTGGGCGAGGACGTCGGCACCCTCGGCGGCGTCTTCCGGATCACCGACGGTCTCGCCAAGGAGTTCGGCGAGGACCGCTGCACCGACACGCCGCTCGCCGAGGCGGGCATCCTCGGCACGGCCGTCGGCATGGCGATGTACGGGCTGCGCCCGGTCGTCGAGATGCAGTTCGACGCCTTCGCCTACCCGGCGTTCGAGCAGCTGATCAGCCATGTCTCCCGGATGCGCAACCGCACCCGCGGCGCCATGCCGATGCCGATCGTGGTCCGTGTGCCGTACGGCGGCGGGATCGGCGGCGTCGAGCACCACAGCGACTCCTCCGAGGCGTACTACATGGCGACGCCCGGCCTCCACGTCGTCACCCCGGCGACCGTCGAGGACGCCTACGGGCTGCTGCGGGCCGCCATCGCCTCCGACGACCCCGTCGTGTTCCTGGAGCCCAAGCGGCTCTACTGGTCGAAGGCCGACTGGTCCCCCGAGGCGCCGGCCGCCGTCGAGTCGATCGGCAAGGCGGTCGTCCGCCGCCGCGGCACCAGCGCCACCCTCGTCACCTACGGCCCCTCCCTGCCGGTCTGCCTGGAGGCCGCCGAGGCGGCCGCGGCCGAGGGCTGGGACCTGGAGGTCGTCGACCTGCGCTCGCTCGTGCCCTTCGACGACGAGACGGTGTGCGCGTCGGTGCGGCGCACCGGCCGGGCCGTCGTGGTCCACGAGTCGCCCGGCTTCGGCGGGCCCGGCGGTGAGATAGCCGCCCGGATCACCGAGCGCTGCTTCCACCACCTGGAGGCGCCGGTGCTGCGGGTCGCGGGCTTCGACATCCCCTACCCGCCGCCGATGCTGGAGCGGCACCACCTGCCGGGTGTCGACCGGGTCCTCGACGCGGTCGCCCGGCTCCAGTGGGAGGCGGAGCGCTGATGGCCCAGGTGCTCGAATTCAAGCTGCCCGACCTGGGCGAGGGCCTGACCGAGGCCGAGATCGTGCGCTGGCTGGTGAACGTCGGCGACGTCGTCGCCATCGACCAGCCGGTCGTCGAGGTCGAGACGGCCAAGGCGATGGTCGAGGTGCCCTGCCCGTACGGGGGTGTGGTCACCGCCCGCTTCGGCGACGAGGGCACCGAACTCCCGGTCGGCGCCCCGCTGATCACGGTCGCCGTCGGGGGCACGCCCGGTCCGGACACCCTGCCCGCCGGCTCCGGAGCCGCCCCCGGGGCCGCCGCCGCCGGCTCCGAGGCCGCCGTCTCCTCGGAGTACTCGGGCAACGTCCTCGTCGGCTACGGCACCACCGGGCCCGCCGCCCGGCGGCGCCGGGTGCGGCACGCGGCGCACACCGCCGTGACCGCGCCGCCGGTTGCCGCGCCCGTGGCCCCGGTCGCGCCCACCGGGCCGGTGCCGGTCATCTCGCCGCTGGTGCGCAAGCTGGCCCGCGACGGCGGGCTCGACCTGCGCGAGGTGCGCGGCTCGGGACCCGAGGGGCTGATCCTGCGCGCCGACGTGGAGTCCGCCCTCGCGGTCCGCGACCGCACCGCCGCCGCCCCGGCGGTCGCCCCGGCCCCTGTGACCGCCGCGCCCGTCTCCGCCGCTCCGGCTCTCGCCGGGGAGCGGATACCGCTGCGGGGCGTCCGGGGTGCCGTCGCCGACAAGCTGTCGCGCAGCCGCACCGAGATACCCGACGCGACCTGCTGGGTCGACGCCGACGCGACCGAACTCATGGCCGCGCGGGCGGCGATGAACGCGGCGGGCGGGCCGAAGATCTCCGTGCTCGCGCTGCTCGCCCGGATCTGCGTCCATGCGCTGAGCCGCTTCCCGGAGCTCAACTCCACGGTCGACACGGCCGCGCGGGAGATCGTCCGGCTGCCCGGTGTGCACCTCGGTTTCGCGGCCCAGACCGAACGCGGTCTGGTCGTCCCCGTGGTCAAGGACGCCGGCGGGCGCACCGCCGAGTCGCTGACCGCCGAGTTCGCCCGGCTCACCGAGGCGGCCCGGCAGGGGACGCTGACCCCGGCCGACCTGACCGGCGGCACCTTCACCCTGAACAACTACGGGGTGTTCGGGGTCGACGGCTCCACGCCGATCATCAACCACCCCGAGGCGGCCATGCTCGGCGTCGGCCGGATCGTGCCCAAGCCATGGGTGCACCAGGGCGAGCTGGCGGTGCGTCAGGTGGTCCAGCTGTCGCTCACCTTCGACCACCGGGTGTGCGACGGCGGGACGGCAGGCGGCTTCCTGCGCTATGTCGCCGACTGTGTCGAGAACCCGGCGGTGCTGCTCCGCACGCTCTGACCGCCGCACGACCGACACGAGCCGCACGGCACGGCTCGGTCGGCACGACTCCGCCGGGAATCGCGCCGGACGGGGCACGGGGCCCCGGACGGTGCCCGGCGGCTTCGTCCGGGACCCAACCCCACGCCGGGTCCCGGACGCGTTCCGTGGGCCGGGCCGGTCACCGTTCCGGCCCGGGCGCGGACCATACTGCCCGTATGACGTCCGCGTACGACGCACTCGTGCTCGCCGGCGGTGCCGCCCGGCGCCTCGGCGGTGCCGACAAGCCCGCGGTACGGGTCGGCGGCCGCCCGCTGCTCGACCGGGTCCTCGCCGGCTGCCGCGACGCCCGCCGCACCGTGGTGGTGGCCGAGCCCCGCGCCACCGCCCGCCCCGTCGAGTGGACCCGGGAGGAACCGCCCGGCGGCGGCCCCGTCGCCGCCCTCGACGCCGGCCTGCGCCGCCTCGCCGAGTCCGCCGAGTCCGCCGAGTCCGCCGAGTCCGGCGAGCCCGCCGCCCCCGCGCGTACCGCCGCTCCCGCCACCGCGCCCCTCGTCCTGGTGCTCTCCGCCGATCTGCCGTTCTTCGACGCCGCGAGCGCCGGCCGGCTCGTGGCCGCCCTCGACGCGGCGCCCGAGGCCGAGGGGGCCGTCACCGTCGACGCCGAAGGGCGGGAACAGCCGCTGGTGGCGGTGTACCGGGCCGGGGCGCTGCGCCGCGCGCTGGCGCGGGCCGCGGCCGGGCACGGCGGCCCGGCCGGGCTTCCGCTGCGCCGGATCACCGGCGAGCTGCGCACCGTTCGGGTCGCCGCCGAGGGTCTGACCACCTTCGACTGCGACACCTGGGAGGCCGTTGCGGCGGCCCGGGCACACATCAGGGAGCATGGGACCGTGCTGGATGAATGGATCACCGCAGTCAAGGACGAACTGGGCATCGACCTGGACGTCGACACAGGCGTGCTGCTGGACCTGGCCCGCGATGCCGCGCACGGCGTCGCCCGGCCCGCCGCGCCGCTGACCACCTTCCTGGTCGGGTACGCGGCGGCGAGCGCCGCCGGGGCGGGCGGCGGCCGGGAGGCCGTCGCCGAGGCCGCGGCCAAGGCCGCCGCGCTCGCCCAGCGCTGGGCGGCCGAGCAGGACGAGGCCGGATGACCATGAAGGAGCGCGTGCCCGACGACGGCGTGGACGACGCCCTCGCCCTCGTCGGCCGCCGGAGAACCGACCCGGCGCCGCCCGCGCCCCCCGTGCCCCAGGCCGAGCACGCCCGGCACGCCGAGCACACCGGGCGCGCCGAGCGGCACCACGCCACCCCCTGGCCCGAGGCCAGAGCGGTCGCCGCGCGGGCCGGAGCGGAGGCGGCGCGGGCGAGTGCGGCCCTGCGGCCCGCCCCCGTGCCGCTCGACCGGGCGCTCGGCCGGGTCCTGGCCGAACCGTTGCACGCGCTCACCGACCTCCCCTCCTTCGACAGCTCCGCCATGGACGGCTGGGCCGTCGCGGGCCCCGGCCCCTGGCGGATCGACCCCGAGGGCGGCGTGCTCGCCGGGCACGCCGGAGCCGCCGAACTCGCCGACGGCGACGCGGTACGGATCGCCACCGGCGCCCGGGTGCCAGCCGGCGCGACCGGCGTCGTCCGCAGCGAGCACGCCCGCACCGACACCGACGGCCGGCTGCACGCCCTCCGCCCGGTCGTGCCGGGCCAGGACGTGCGCCCGCGCGGCCAGGAGTGCCGCACCGGCGACCGGCTGCTGCCCGCCGGAAGCACCGTGAGCCCCGCCGTCCTCGGCCTCGCCGCCGCGGCCGGCTACGACGAACTGACCGTCCACCCACGCCCCCGGGTGGAGGTGCTGGTCCTCGGCGATGAACTGCTGACCTCCGGGCTCCCCCACGAGGGCCTGATCAGGGACGCCCTCGGCCCGATGCTCGGCCCCTGGCTGAGCGCGCTCGGCGCCGAGGTCCTGGCCACCCGCCGGATCGGCGACGACGCCGAGGCGCTGTACGCGGCCGTCACCGGCTCCGCCGCCGAGGTCGTGATCACCACCGGCGGCACCGCCGCCGGACCCGTCGACCATGTGCATCCCGTGCTCGCCAAGGTCGGCGCCACCCTGCTCGTCGACGGCGTGAAGGTCCGTCCCGGCCACCCCATGCTGCTCGCCGCGCTCCCGGGCGCCCGCCACCTGGTGGGCCTGCCCGGCAACCCGCTGGCCGCCGTGTCCGGGCTGCTGACGCTCGCGGCACCCCTACTGCGCGCGCGCTCCGGGCGGCCCGCCCCGTCCCCGTACCGCGGGGAGGTACGTGAGGGGATCCAGGGGCACCCGTACGACACCCGGCTGGTCCCCGTCGTCCGGCGCGGCGCGGAAGCCGTGCCGCTGCGCTACCACGGGCCCGCGATGCTGCGGGGGATCGCCGCCGCCGACGGGATGGCCGTGGTCCCGCCCGGTGGCTCCGCTGCCGGACAGACCCTTGACGTGCTCGACCTGCCCTGGTCCACCGGACCTGCCGGACCCCTCGGGGCGCCGGGTGACGGGACGGCGGACGAAGGGGCATGTTTCACGTGAAACTTCCCAGCCGGGACGTGATGGCGCGGCAGGACGACGAGCGGGTGGCGGGCCCCCGGGTCCGGCTGCCCCGCCGGGTGGTCGAGAAACCGCTCCGGCAGGTCGGCAAGCGCCTCCTCATGGCCCTCGGCGTCCTGGTCGTCACCATCCTCATCGTCTACGTCGACCGGTCGGGCTACCACGACAACGCCGACGGCACGCTCGACTTCCTCGACTGCGCCTACTACGCGACCGTCACCCTCTCCACCACGGGCTACGGCGACATCGTCCCGTACAGCGACTCGGCGCGGCTCGCGAACATCCTGCTGGTCACGCCGCTGCGCGTGCTGTTTCTGATCATCCTGGTCGGCACCACCCTCGAGGTCCTCACCGAGCGGACCCGGGAGGAGTTCCGGCTGAACCGCTGGAGGGCCACCGTGCGCGACCACACCGTCATCGTCGGCTTCGGCACCAAGGGGCGCTCGGCGATCCAGACGCTGTGCGCGACCGGGCTGCGCAAGGAACAGATCGTCATCGTCGACCCGTCCTCGAAGGTGATCGAGGCGGCCAACGCCGACGGCTTCGTCGGAGTGGTCGGCGACGGCACCCGCAGCGATGTCCTGCTCCGCGCCGAGGTGCAGAAGGCCCGTCAGATCGTCATCGCCACCCAGCGCGACGACACCGCCGTGCTGGTCACCCTGACGGCTCGCCAGCTCAACCGCGGCGCGAAGATCGTCGCCGCGGTCCGCGAGGAGGAGAACGCGCCGCTGCTGCGCCAGTCCGGCGCCGACGCCGTCATCACCAGCGCCAGCGCGGCCGGCCGGCTGCTCGGTCTGTCGGTGCTCAGCCCCAGCGCGGGCACGGTGATGGAGGACCTCATCCAGCAGGGCTCCGGACTCGACCTCGTCGAGCGCCCGGTGACCAAGGCCGAGGCGGGCCGCAGCGTCCGGGAGACCGACGACCTGGTGGTGAGCGTGCTGCGCGGCCACCGGCTGCTCGGTTACGACGACCCCGCCGCCAGCCCGCTCCAGCTCACCGACCGGGTGATCACCATCGTGCGGGCCGCGCCCGTCACCCCGCTCACCACACCCGCCGAGGACTGACCCCGCACGCCCCGAGGCCCCAGGGCCCCACACCCCGGTCCCGGAGTAGCCTCGCCGGCATGCATGCGATCACGATTCCGGAACCCGGCGGGCCCGAGGCGCTGGTGTGGGCCGAGGTGCCCGACCCCGTCCCCGCCGAGGGCGAAGTGCTCGTCGAGGTGGTGGCGAGCGCCGTCAACCGTGCCGATCTGCTCCAGCGCCAGGGCCTCTACGACCCCCCGCCCGGCAGCTCCCCGTACCCCGGCCTCGAATGCGCGGGCCGGATCGCCGCGCTCGGCCCCGGCGTCTCCGGGTGGTCGGTCGGCGACGAGGTGTGCGCGCTGCTCGTCGGCGGCGGCTACGCCGAGAAAGTGGCCGTCCCGGTGGGCCAGTTGCTGCCCCGGCCGGAGGGCGTCGACCTGGTGACGGCCGCCGCGCTGCCCGAAGTGGCCTGCACGGTCTGGTCGAACGTCTTCATGCTGGCCCATCTGCGGCCCGGCGAGACGCTCCTCGTGCACGGCGGGGCGAGCGGCATCGGCACCCTGGCGATCCAGCTGGCCAAGGCGGTCGGCGCACGCGTCGCGGTCACCGCCGGCGGGCCCGAGAAGCTGGCCCGCTGCGCCGAGCTGGGCGCGGACATCCTCATCGACTACCGCGAGCAGGACTTCGTCGAGGAACTGCACAAGGCGACCGACGGCGCCGGTGCGGACGTCATCCTGGACATCGTCGGCGCCAAGTACCTGGACCGGAACATCAAGGCCCTCGCGGTCAGCGGGCGTCTGGTCGTCATCGGCCTCCAGGGCGGCGTCAAGGGCGAGCTCAACCTGGCCGCCCTGATGGCCAAGCGCGCCGCGGTCCTCGCGACCACCCTGCGCACCCGCCCGCCGGCGGAGAAGGCGGCCGTGGTCGCCGCCGTCCGCGAGCATGTGTGGCCGCTGATCGCCGCGGGCACCGTGACCCCGGTCGTGGACCGCACCCTGCCCCTCACGGACGCCGCCGAGGCCCACCGGGTCGTCGAGGCGAGCGGCCACGTCGGCAAGGTGGTTCTCCTGGCGCCGAAGGCCCACTAGGCACGCCGACGGCCTGACACACACGCGAACGGGGCACGGACGAGGCCCGGTACGAGCGGCTTCCACCGCCCGTACCGGGCCCAGGTCGTACGCGTGCGGAACGCCCCCTACGGGCTTACAGGTACGGCCCGCCGACCGCGCGCCCGCGCTGCGGGCCGTGGTCGTCGTCATCGTCGTGCGGAGCGCCGGGCGGCAGCGCGCGGCGCATCTGCTCCAACTGGGCGCGGGCCGCCATCTGCTGGGCGAACAGCGCCGTCTGGATGCCGTGGAAGAGGCCTTCGAGCCAGCCCACCAACTGGGCCTGTGCGATGCGCAGTTCCGAGTCCGAGGGAATGGCCTCGTCCGTGAACGGCAGGGAGAGCCGCTCCAGTTCCTCCACGAGCTCCGGAGCGAGCCCGTCCTCCAGCTCCTTCACCGAGCTGGCGTGGATCTCCTTGAGCCGAACGCGGCTGGCCTCGTCGAGAGGTGCCGCCCTGACCTCCTCCAGAAGCTGCTTGATCATGCTGCCGATGCGCATGACCTTCGCAGGCTGCTCGACCATTTCCGTCACCGGGACCTCGCGGGATTCGTCGTCACCCTGAGTGCCGCCGAGCGCCATCCCGTCCTGGCCCACGATGAGGACCTGGGGGCTCTCCTGCGACCTGTCATTCCTCGGCATCTCCATGCCGCCATTCTCTCGCACACACGCTTCATCACACGGTGTGCCCCCGGAGGAGGGTGATCCACCCTCCTCCGGGGGCACGACCCGGCAACGAACGGCAACGAACGGCACCGACCCGGCGACGAACGTCAGTGCGCGGCGCGGCGGGCCAGCGCCCCGCGGGAGCGCGTCACCAGGGCGGCGAGCAGCGCGGCGCCGAGCGGTACGGCCACCAGGAGCGCGGCGAGCGTCTCCCAGGGGACGACGATCGGCATGACCGGCGGCGCGTCGGAGCCGCCCCAGCCCTCGGCCAGGCTCTGCTCGTAGAAGCGCAGCGCCTCCCGTTCCTCGGTGAGCCGGAGCCCGATGGCCGGCAGCACACCCGCGGCGGAGCCGAGGACCACACCCATCGCCGCGACGACTCCGCACTGGAAGCCGCTGAGCGTGCGGCGCACCCGGGGCGGGGCGCCGACCGCGGACAGGGTCTTCAGATCGGCCTCGGCGTCGGCCTGGGCGAGACCGGTGGCGATGCCGGCCGCGCCGATGGTGACCAGGCCGGCGAAGACGGTCAGCGCGAGCAGCACCAGGCTGTTCTTGCTGACGTACCCCTCCTCCAGGGTGAGGTCGACCTCGGTGCCCAGCTTGGCGATCTCACCGTCGAGCTTCTGCCGCTGCTCGGTGCTCGGCAGCCGGTCGGTGGTGAAGTACGCGCCCATGGGGACGGTCGTCAGTCCGGCGGCCTGGGCGGCGGCGGGGGTGAGGATGCTCTGCACGCCGTACGAGAGGGGCTCGCCGGGCACCTGGTAGGCGGGCAGGGTCCTGATCGCGCCGGGGAGCGGCTTGTTCTCCTGGGAGGCCTTGTCGTAGGCCTCCATGTCGGTGATCAGCCGGATGCCGACGGTGTTGTTCCGCTTGTCGACCTGCGGAGCGCTGAAGCTGACCAGCTTGCCCTCGGCGAGGGCCTTGGCGGCGCCCGGGTCGGTGATGCCGAGGACCTTCAGGATCGGGGCGTCGGCGATGAGCATGCCGCCCTCGACGTAGACGCCCTCGCCCCGCATCCCCTTGCAGCGCCAGTCCTCCTTCAGCATCGTGGCCCGCTGCTGGGGGGTGAAGCGTTCCGAGGGGTCGGAACCGTCCCCCGTCAGCACCCACATGGGGCACTCGTTGGCCTTGGGGACGACGATCTCGAAGCGGCCGCAGCCGCTGCCGCCGCCCCAGCTGTCGCAGCCCGGCTTGCCGACGGCGATCCGGGACACGTCGACGCGGCTGTCGACGGGGAAGAAGCGCTGCACGGCCTCGCGGACGGCCGGTGCGTCGCGCCCGCCCTCCTCGGTGACGATCGCGGCGACGGCTCCGAACGGCAGCCTCGGCTGGTACTCGTTGAGCCCCTGGGCATCGCGGCTCGCGGCGTACGTGGAGACGGCGACGGTGCCCGCGACGGCCGCCAGGACGGCGGCGACGGCGGGAGCCGTACGGCCCCGGTTGCGCACCGCGTCGCGCAGTGCGAGCCGCGGCGACAGCGGCAGCCAGCGTCCGCCGCGCCCGAACAGGCCCACCAGGGCCGGGGTCAGGGCCACCACGCCGAGCTCGGCGATGGCCGAACCGCCCGCGACGATGAGGTACTGGTCGGTGACGAGCGAGCCGTACAGCGCGATCGCGACGCCGAGGGCGACGGCGATCAGGCCGAGGACCGGCAGCACACGGCTGGAGCGGCGGACGCCGCGGCGGCCGGTGAGGGAGGCGAGGACGGTCTGCCGCGACGCGGTGACCGCCGGGACGATCGCGGAGAGCAGACCGGTCAGGACGGCGAGCGCGGCGATGCCGAGCAGCTCCAGCGGCTTGATGGTGAAGCCGCCGAACCGCTGCCCCATGTACTCCTCAAGGAACGGCCGGAGCGCGAAGGTGAGGAGCAGCGCGAGGACCGTGCCGACGACGGCCGCGGCGACACCGATGACCAGGCCGCCGCTCAGCACGATGGCCCGGATGTGGCTGCGGTTGCCGCCGTTGGCGCCGACCAGACCGAGCTGGCGGCGGGAGCGGCGGGCACCGACGGCGAAGGCGGGGCCGGCGAGCAGGCAGATCTCCAGCATCGCGAGGCCGACCACGGTGCCGATGGCGGCCAGGGCGGCGGCGTTGCCCGCGGCGCTGGCCTCGTAGGGCTGCATGCCCTCCCGCTGGTAGAGCGGGACCTCGGAGTCGGCGGGCGGGTCGAGGACGACCGCGCGCGAGACGACCAGGACGCCCTTCTTGTTGATCTCCTGGACCATGTTCCACGTGAAACCACCGGACCTCTTCACCAGATACGTGGTGGAGAGATCGGGCTTCGGGATACCGGCCTTCTCGACGGCGGCCCCGTACGGCGCGAGGAAGGCCCCCGGCAGCGCGTTGACCTCCTCGGTGTTGAGGTCGCTGGGCAGCTCGTAGGCGCCGGTGATCCGGTACTCGCGGTCGAAGCCGCGGGCGGTGAGGGTGGAGCCGACGCCGAGCCCGCTGCTCTTCAGAAACGCGGTGCTCGCGGCGAGTTCGTCGTTCTTCTCCGGGAACTGGCCCTCGGTGAGCGTCATGATGCCGCGCGCGATCGGGTCGGCCGCCTTCAGCTCGCGGACCTGGGTCTGCAGCAGACCGTGCGCGGTGGTCAGCTTGGCGCCGCCGTGGGTGTCGGTGAGGACCGTCGAACCGGCCGGAACGACCTTGGCGACATCGGTCGGACCGCTGGGCCAGGGCTTGTTGTTCTTGCTGAAGTCCTCGACCGGGGTGCTCTGCTCGCCCTTGGGGTCCTGGATCAGCGGCACCCCGCCCATCTGGGAGTCGATCAGCTCCGCGTCGGCCGCGCCTATGGAGCGTTCGAGCCCCTGCTCCGCGGTGAGTTCGGAGCTGCGCATGGTCAGCTGGAAGGCACTCACGCCGAGGATCGGCAGGGCGATCATGGCGAGGACGAGGAAGCTGCGGCCCTTGGAGCGCCAGGCGTCACGGCGGGCGATGCGGACCGCGGCCCGCCAGGAGTGGAACCAGGTCGTCACTGCTGCCCCGCCCGGCCGCTCAGGAGCGAGTCGGCCTCGCTGCGTACGGTCTGGTCGACGACGGAGCCGTCCCGCAGGAACACCACGCGGTCGGCCCAGGCGGCGAACCGCGGCTCGTGGGTGACCAGGATGCCGGCCGCTCCCGCGTCGCAGCGGGAGCGGAGCAGGGCGAGCACGGACTCGCCGGTCTCGGAGTCGAGGGCGCCGGTGGGTTCGTCGGCGAGCACCAGACGCCGGTCGCCGACCAGGGCACGGGCGATGGCCACCCGCTGCTGCTGGCCGCCGGACATCTCGTCGGGGAAACGGTCGGCGAGGTGGCCGAGGTCCATCTCGGCGAGCGCGGCGAGGGCCTCGGTGCGCGCCTTGCGGGCGGACATCCCGTCCAGCTCGCGGGGCAGGGCCACGTTCTCGGCGGCGGTGAGGGCCGGGATGAGGTTGTAGTCCTGGAAGACGTAGCCGATGCTGCGGCGGCGCAGGGCGGCGAGCTCCTTGCGGCCCACGGCGGTGATGTCGGTGCCCTCGACGACGACCTGGCCGGAGGTCGGGCTGTCGAGGCCGCCGGCGATGGTGAGCAGCGTCGACTTCCCCGAGCCGGACGGGCCCATCACGGCGACGAGTTCGCCGGGGTAGACGTCGAGGTCGATGCCGCGCAGGGCGTGCACCTCGGTGGCGCCCGAGCCGTGCACTCGGGTCAGGTTCTGCAGACGCAGCACGGGCTGCTGCTGGGCGGTGGTCATGGAATCCCCCTCGGGCGTACGCCGGCGAACTGCCGTCCGCGGAGCGGCCGCTGACGGCACCGGACGTACGGGTCTGGGCCTTGGTCTGGGTCTGGGTCTGGGTCTGGGTCTGGGTCTCGATCGGTCGGTCGGTCGGACCGGTTCGGTCGGACGTGGTCGATGTCGTGCTGGGTGTACGCGGGGGGTACGGGCCGGGTCAGCGGCGCCGTACGGAGCCGGAGCGGGCGGTACGGGACGCGGCCTCCGGCCCGGCGGCGGTGCCGGCCGTTCCCCCTGCCGGACCCGGACCCGGACCCGGAGCTCCGGCCGCGTCACCCGTGGCCGCAGCCGCCGAGAGGCGGATCAGGCGCGCCTCGCAGTGGTCGAGCCAGCGGGCCTCGGCCTCGGTCTGGAAGATCAGCTGCTCCAGGACGAGCAGCCAGGCGACGTCGTCGCGCTCCTTGGCCCCGGCGGCCCCGGCGGCCCCGGCGCGCTCCACGGCGGTGATCGCCTGTGCCTTGAGCCGGGTGTAGTCCTGCATGGCCTTCACCGTGTGGTGGCGCTGCGACTGGATGACGTCGCGGATGTCGACCCCGGACGCCCCCACGGCCATGGCGAGCTTGATGGCCAGTTCGTCACGGGCCGGACTGGTCCGGTCGACGGGGTTCTCGAACCAGCTGCGCAGCTCGCCGCGCCCGTGGTCGGTGATCGCGTAGAGCGCGTGGCCGGCCTCGTCCTCACCGTCCTGGACGACCATCCCGTCCCGTTCGAGACGGTTGAGGGTCGTGTAGACCTGGCCCACGTTGAGCGGCCAGGTGGAACCGGTGCGGGACTCGAACTCGGTGCGGAGCTGCGAGCCGTAGCGCGGACCGCGTTCGAGGAGGGCGAGAAGCCCGTGGCGGATCGACATACCGAGTATGTATACCGGGTAAGTCGGCCGGGACAAGGGCCGTGAGGCGGATCCGGAAGGTCCGACTCAAGGGGGACCCGGGGTCTTCAGGGGCGTCGGCCGGGGCTCAGCGGCGCCGCATCCTGACCCCGAGGAAGCCGATGCCGAGACCGACCAGGGCGAGCCCGACGCCCAGGGTCAGCACGGGAATCCGCCGGTCGGAGAGGCTCGCGGCGGTCTCGGCGCCGATCCCCGCACCGGCCGCCGGCGGCTCGGCGGGCGGGACCGGCGCGGACGGCGCGTCCGTCTCGGGGAGGACGCCGGCCGGGTCGTCGGCGCTCGTCTCCGGCTCCTCCTCTGTTGCCGTTTTGGTACGAGCGGGGTCGTCCGGGTCCTCCTCGGGCGCCGTCTGCGGGGGCGAGGCGGGGGCGGCGGGCCGCCCGGGCCGCTCCCTGCCCTCCCCGGCCGGCCGTCCCGCGAGGGAGGGGGAGCCGCTGGGCGTGGGCGGCTCGGAAGGGCCCGCGGAGTCGGGGTCGGAGCCGGGCGGTTCGACGTCGGGGTCCTCGGGGTCGGAGCCGGGCGCCCCGGCGGTCGTGGGGGAATGCGGGCCGGCCGTACCGGAGGACGGCCCGGCGGAACCGCTCGGCGCGGGAGGTGCCGGAGGCGCGGGAGCGGGGGAGGTGGTCGAGGAGGGCCGGGCGGAGCCGCTCGCCGAAGGGGCCGGCGCGGTCGTGCCGGGCGAGGGGCCTGTGGCCGTCGCCGTGGGCGAGGGGGCGAGCATGGCCCCGGCCCCGTACGCGGGTGCCGCCGCGCCCGCCGCCAGCCAGCAGGCGAGGACGGGTGCGAGCGCCCGTGCACGAGGGCGTGATCCTGGAGTCACCGGGTGACCCCCTCCCGTACCGAGCCGCCGAGTCGAGTGGTTCAACTCAGCGTCACATGTCGGGACAAAGGGGGCATCCCGGACAGGGCCGGTCGGGGCCTCACGGTCGGCCTCACGGTCGGGGCCTCACGGTCGGCCTCACGGTCGGGCCTCACGGTCGGGCCTCGCGGTCACGAGACCCCAGGTCGGACGGCCGGGGGCGGGTACCGCTACTGCGGCGGGTTGCCGGTGGAGACCTCGAGGGTGAACTCGGCGTCGTCCTTGCTGATGTCCGTGCCCTGGCGCGGGTACTGCGTGATGACCGTGCCCTGGCCGTAGGTGGCCTCGTCGACCGAGGACTCCGCCTTGACCTTCCAGCCGGCGGCCTGGATGCACGCCTTCACCGACTGGATGTTCTTGTACGTGAAGTCCGGCACTTCGAACTTGCTCGGGTCGCTGCTCGACTCGGTCGGCTCGGTGCACTTCTTGGTGTCGATGGTCTTGGTGTAGTCCGGGCCCTTGTGGCCGGGGGCGCTGCTCGTGGTCTGGCTCGGGTCGGCGCCGCCGCCGGCGGGGGGCTCGTCGTCCCGGTTCATCAGCGAGATTCCGGTGATGGCTCCCGCGACGACGACCAGGGCGAGCGCACCCATCGCGATCTTGTTGCGGTTCGGGCCGCCGCCGGAGCCGGTGCCGCCGACGTGCGACTGCACCGTGTACGGACCGGGCGCGGGCATCGGGGCCGGTGCCGGGGTCTGGTAGACGGGCGCCGGGGCGGGGGTCGGCACGTGCTGCGGGTAGCCGTACGCCGGTGCGGGGGCCGGGGCCGGCGTCGGGACGCCGTACGGGCCGGGCTGCGGGGTGTGCGGCATCGGCGGCTGGTACGGGGTCTGCACCCCGTGCGCGGACGGCGGCGGGGTCTGGCCGACCGGCGGGAAGACCGCCGAGCCGACGCCCGAACCGCTCTGGACCGGGCCGCCCGCGACGATCACCGGCGCGCCGGTCTGCCCGGCGGCGAGCACCCGCAGGCACTCGTCGCGCATCGCGGCGGCGCTCGGGAAGCGCTCGTTCGGGTTCTTCTTCAGCGCGCGGGCCACCAGCGCGTCCATCGCCGGCGTGACCGAACGGTTCACCGAGGACGGCGCGACCGGCTCCTCCTGCACGTGCGCGTACGCGATGGCCAGCGGCGAGTCCGCGTCGAACGGCAGCCGGCCCGTGAGGAGCTGGAAGAGCATGATGCCGACCGAGTACAGGTCGGAGCGGGCGTCGACGCCGCGGCCCAGGGCCTGCTCGGGGGAGAGGTACTGCGGGGTGCCGACGACCATGCCGGTCTGGGTCATCGAGGTGACGCCGGACTGCATGGCGCGGGCGATGCCGAAGTCCATGACCTTGACCACGCCGCGCTTGGTCATCATCACGTTGCCCGGCTTGATGTCCCGGTGGACCAGGCCCATTTCGTGGCTGGTCTCCAGCGCGGCGAGCACGTCCGCGGTGACCTTCAGCGCCTTGTCGGCCGGCATCGCTCCGTACTGCTGCACATCCGCGGCGAGCACCGAGCCGAGCGGCTGGCCCTCCACGTACTCCATGACGATGTACGGCATGACGGCGCCGTCGAGGCTGTCCTCGCCGGTGTCGAAGACCGAGACGATGTTGGTGTGCGACAGCTTGGCGACGGCCTGCGCCTCGCGGCGGAAGCGTTCGCGGAAGGACTGTTCGCGGCCGAGCTCGGTGTGCAGCGTCTTGATGGCGACCTGGCGGTCGAGCGCGCTGTCGTACGCAAGGTAGACGGACGCCATGCCGCCCTCGCCGAGAAGGTCGCGCAGCTGGTACCGGCCGCCCGCGACCGAACCGCCCGCATAGCGGCCCTGTGCGCCGTCCTGGCTCATCTCGTGCTTCCCCCTACGCGCGCGTGGCGGCGCTGATCCGGAATTTCCTGGCCAAGTCTGCCCGAGGGCAGTGACACGTCAAGCCGCACCCCGGTTCCATGCCCGTTCCGTGACCCTCCGCAGAGCAAACCTCCCGGAAGCGTGACAGGAACGCCTTGGATTTGCACAGGTGTACGTGCGCGGAGTTGGATGGCCGATCCATCGCGGACCGTGATGTCGTACGGAGCCTGTAGCGTGACGACTGGACACGGCACGACAGACGACGGCGAGGACTGATGGCACCCGAATCCGAAGCTGGCGGCGGTGTGCCGGACGCGTCCGCCGATTCCTGGGGCGTCGGCGGTGTCGTCGGCGACGGCCGCTACCGGCTGACCCACCGTCTGGGCCGCGGCGGCATGGCCGAGGTGTTCGCCGCGGAGGACGTGCGCCTCGGACGCACCGTCGCCGTCAAGCTGTTGCGCCCCGACCTCGCCGAGGACCCGGTCTCCAAGGCCCGCTTCACCCGCGAGGCGCAGTCGGTCGCCGGCCTCAACCACCATGCGATCGTGGCCGTGTACGACTCCGGCGAGGACGTCGTCGGCAGCCAGTCCGTGCCGTACATCGTGATGGAGCTGGTCGAGGGCCGCACCATCCGCGACCTGCTGATCAGCGCCGAGGCGCCCGGTCCCGAGCAGGCGCTCATCATCGTCTCCGGTGTCCTGGAGGCGCTGGCCTACTCCCACCAGCACGGCATCGTGCACCGGGACATCAAGCCGGCCAACGTGATCATCACCCATACCGGTGCGGTCAAGGTCATGGACTTCGGCATCGCGCGCGCCCTGCACGGCGCGCAGTCGACCATGACGCAGACCGGCATGGTCATGGGCACGCCGCAGTACCTCTCCCCCGAACAGGCGCTCGGCAAGGCCGTCGACCACCGCTCCGACCTGTACGCGACGGGCTGTCTGCTCTACGAACTGCTCGCACTGCGGCCCCCGTTCACCGGTGAGACCCCGCTCTCGGTGGTCTACCAGCACGTCCAGGACGCCCCGGTCCCGCCGTCCGAGGTCGCTCCGGCGGCGCCGCCGGAGCTCGACGGCCTGGTCATGCGCTCCCTCGCCAAGGACCCGGACGACCGGTTCCAGAGCGCCGAGGAGATGCGCGGCCTGATCCAGTACGGGCTGCAGATGCTCCAGGAGCAGGGCGGCCACACCGGGATGTGGAACACCGGCCCGGTCGAGACCCACGACGGCCGGCACACGCCGGTCGGCGGCATGGCCACGACCTCCGTCCTCGGCCACCCGATGCACCACGACACCGCGCAGGGCCCGATCCTTCCGCCGCGCAACCCGGAGGACGGCGCCGCCGGTTACGGTCCCGCGGGGTACGACGGCGGGCACGGCGGTTACGGCCAGGACGGCGGCTACGGCGCGCCGGGCGGCAACGGGCACAGGAACGGCCGCGTCAAGGCGCTGCTGTTCGTGGCGCTCGCGCTGATCGCGATCGTCGCGGGTGTCGCGTACGCGATCGACAAGGCGGGCGACAAGGGCGACGGCGGCAACACGAAGCCGCCGGCGATCAGCAACTCCCCCTCCACCAAGGACGAGTCGCCGACGCCGTCCGACGAACCGAGCGAGGAGAGCCCGACGCCTGACGACTCGTCGTCGGGCGGTGGCGACGGTTCCTGGACGCAGCCGACCGAGCGCCCGACGCAGCGGCCGACGACGGCGCCCACGCCGACGGAGGAGCCGACGAGCGATCCGACGGGTTCGACGGACGGCGGCACGGGGACGACCGACGGGGGCGCGACCGGCGGCGGCACGGACCCGACGACCTCGCCGACGACCCCGACGACCCCGCCGCCGACGACCCCGCCGACGGACAGCTCCGCCGGCGGCCCCACCGGCACGGCCGCCAACTGATCCTCAGCCCGTGAACGCGTCGCGCACCGCCTCGTACTCACGGGTCCACCACACCGCCAGGGCCGACACCGCGGGGAACAGCGGGTCGGCCCTGCGGTCGTGCAGCTGGTAGCGCCAGCGCAGGGTCCAGAAGTCGTTCAGCCGCTCCCACCACACCCGCTCCACCGCCGCGGCGAGCTCCGCGCCGTCCGCGCCCGCCGCACGCCGGTAGGCCCGCGCGTACGCCCGTACCTTGTCCAGGGCCAGCTCGCCCGTCGGCCGTACGAAGAAGATCGCGGCGGCCCGGACCGCCTCCTCGGCGCGGGGGCGCACCCCGAGCCGGTCCCAGTCGACGATCGCGGCCGGTTCGGCGCCCCGGTAGAGCAGGTTGAAGGGGTGGAAGTCGCCGTGCACCCAGCCGGTCGCGGCGGCGGCCGGCGGGCGGCGGTGGGCGTGCGCGGCGAGCAGGACCCGGCGTTCGCGCAGCCGGTGCTCGGCGAGCTCGTCGAAGCCGTCGCGCGGGCGGCGGGCGCGGACCAGGCGCAGCAGCTCGTCGATGAGCCGGAACGTGTCCTCGGGGCGGGCGCTCTCGTGGCCGTGGCCGTGGCCGCGGTCGGGCGCCGGGGGCCCCATGACCCGGTCGAGGCCGGTGTGGACGCGGCCGAGGAGGCCGCCGAGGCGCCGGCAGCCACCGGCGGACAGCTGGCCGCCGTCGCGGTGCCGGCCGTCGATCCAGGGGTGCAGGGCGTAGCAGCGGCCGCCGATGACGGCGACGGTGCGGCCGCCCGCGTCGGGCAGCGGAGGGGCGACGGGCAGGCCGAGGGCGTGCAGCCGCTGGGTGGCCCGGTGCTGGCGCACGATGGTGTCCCGGTCGGCGGTCCTGGCGTCCACGTGCTGTTTCAGGAAGTAGGCGCCGCGGGTGGTGGCGAGCCGGTAGCCGCGGTTGAGCAGGCCCTGGGCGACGGGCTGGCAGGAGACCGGCTCGCCGGCGTCGGGGTAGCGGCGCAGCAGGGCGCGTACGGGCGGAGCGGGGAGCGGCGGGGCCGGGGGAACAGATGAGCGCGGCACCCCGCAGATGTTAGATCACGCTACGTGGTGGAGTGGTCGCCCGGAAGGCGGAGCGGGTGCTTCCGCGGACGCGGGGACCGGCTCCGACGCGTCGGGCGCAGCCTCGGACCCGGCCTGAGGTCCGGTCCTCTCCGCCGAGTAGTCGAGGTGGTGCACGGTCACGAACTGCGGCTCGATGCGCATGTACACCGGCTCGAAGGGCTCTCCGTCCACGGTCCGGGGCTCCGTCCCGAGGGCCGCCAGCTCCCCGGGGGTCGGCTCGGTGATCTCCGCGGTGCCGATGAACTGCACCGACCACAGACGCTCGGCGCCCGAGTTGAGATTGTCCGCGCCGTACGCGACGACGCTGCCGCTGCAGGCCTGGTGGTAGCCGAGGCCCCGGTGCATCCGGATCACCACGCGGCCGTTCACCACGACATGGCGGACCGGGGCGACGAACGGCAGCGCCCGCATACTCGTCGCGAGCCGTCCGTACGACACACGGTTCAACAGCTCGATGGCGCGGATCTCGTCGGTGGACATGCTTCCACGGTCCGCCACCGGCACCGTGTCGGGAAGGGGCGGCGGCCCCCGGTTCACGGGGACATTGGTCCCGAATGAGGGCCGCCCGGCCCGGTCCCACCCGTTCGGGTGAGTCGCCGGGCCGCGCCCTCACCGGCCTCGTCAGGGCCTCACAGGCACCGCCTCAGTGGCGCTCCGCCTGCAGCCGCGCCACATACGCGGCGGCCTGGGAGCGGCGCTCCATGCCCAGCTTCGACAGCAGGCTGGAGACGTAGTTCTTGATCGTCTTCTCCGCGAGGTGGAGGCGCTCGCCGATGGCCCGGTTGGTCAGGCCCTCGCCGATCAGATCGAGGATCTTGCGCTCCTGCTCGGTGAGATGGGCGAGCCGGTCGTCGCCCTTCTTGGTGTTGCCGTCGCGCAGTCGCTCCAGGACGCGGGCGGTGGCCACCGGGTCGAGCAGCGACTTGCCCGCGGCGACGTCGCGCACCGCGTTGAGCAGCTCGTTGCCCCGGATGGCCTTGAGGACATAGCCGGAGGCCCCGGCCATGATCGCGTCGAAGAGCGCCTCGTCGTCCGCGTACGAGGTGAGCATCAGGCACTTGATCGAATCGTTCTGCGAACGGACCTCGCGGCACACCTCGACCCCGCTGCCGTCGGGCAGCCGGACGTCGAGCACGGCCACGTCGGGCCGGGTCGCGGGGATCCTGACCAGGGCGTCAGCCGCGGTGCCGGCCTCGCCGACCACCTCGATGTCGTCCTCCACGGAGAGCAGCTCGTGGACGCCGCGCCGGACGACTTCATGATCGTCCAGCAGAAAAACCCGGATTTTTCCTTCTACAGGCACGCGGCCAGTGTCACATATTGGCTCTTCCCGTGCCCGGGGTGCCCGGGATAACGTGCCCGGTGTTCCGACGAGGGCGTCGGGCGCT
This sequence comes from Streptomyces sp. NPDC048623, assembly GCF_040650755.1. Classification (NCBI taxonomy): domain Bacteria; kingdom Bacillati; phylum Actinomycetota; class Actinomycetes; order Kitasatosporales; family Streptomycetaceae; genus Streptomyces; species Streptomyces sp. NPDC048623. Next base: position 277,699 of record NZ_JBEZHV010000005.1, on the reverse strand, counting down.
TGTCCATGCGCTGACCTGGGACGAGTCCCGCTTTTCTCGATTTACTTGGAAATCCAAGCAAAATCGCAGGTCAAGTGGGGTTTCGCAGAATTGTTGCGCTGTGGGTAACGTGCCTGTGACGGCGCTCGCCGGGACACCTGTCACGCCCGACCCCGGCCGCGTCGCACCCACCCCGTGCGAAGGGTACGGATAAGGCGGAGCCGCACTGGCCCTGACCGGCGAACCCGGGGGCCGGACCGACGGAGGAGCACGCACGTGACCGTGGAGAGCACTGCCGCGCGCAAGACGACGCGACGCAGCAGCGGCGCCAAGCGCACCACCAGTTCAACCGCGAAGAAGGCGCAGGCCCCGCAGCAGACGGAGCCCGAGCTCGTTCAGCTGCTGACGCCCGAGGGCGAGCGCATCGAGCACCCCGAGTACGACATCGACCTGAGTGCCGAGGAGCTGCGCGGCCTCTACCGCGACATGGTCCTCACCCGCCGCTTCGATGCCGAGGCCACCGCCCTGCAGCGGCAGGGCGAGCTGGGCCTGTGGGCCTCGCTGCTCGGCCAGGAGGCCGCCCAGATCGGCTCCGGCCGCGCCCTGCGGGACGACGACTACGTCTTCCCGACCTATCGCGAGCACGGTGTCGCCTGGTGCCGCGGGGTCGACCCCACCAACCTCCTCGGCATGTTCCGCGGTGTGAACAACGGCGGCTGGGACCCCAACAGCAACAACTTCCACCTGTACACGATCGTCCTCGGCTCGCAGACGCTGCACGCCACCGGCTACGCCATGGGCATCACCAAGGACGGCGCGGACTCCGCCGTGATCGCGTACTTCGGCGACGGCGCCTCCAGCCAGGGCGACGTCAACGAGTCGTTCGTCTTCTCCGCGGTCTACAACGCCCCGGTCGTGTGGTTCTGCCAGAACAACCAGTGGGCGATCTCCGAGCCCACCGAGAAGCAGACCCGCGTCCCGCTCTACCAGCGCGCCCGCGGCTTCGGCTTTCCCGGCATCCGCGTCGACGGCAACGACGTCCTCGCCTGCCTGGCCGTGACCCGGTCGGCGCTCGAGCGCGCCCGCCGCGGCGAGGGCCCGACGCTCATCGAGGCGTTCACCTACCGCATGGCCGCCCACACCACCTCCGACGACCCGACCCGCTACCGCCGCGACGCGGAGCGCGAGGCGTGGGAGGCCAAGGACCCGATCCTGCGCCTCAAGGCGTACCTGGAGAAGACCGGCCAGGCCGACGCCGCCTTCTTCGAGGAGCTGGAGGCGGAGAGCGAGGCGCTCGGCAAGCACGTCCGCGAGGTCGTCCGCGCCATGCCGAACCCGGACCACATGGCGATGTTCGACAACGTGTACGCGGACGGGCACGCGCTCGTCGACGAGGAGCGCGCGCAGTACGCCGCCTACCAGGCGTCCTTCGAGGGCGGAGAGGCCGAGTAATCATGGCTGTTCAGAAGCTTCCCCTGGCCAAGGCGCTCAACGAGTCGCTGCGCAAGGCCCTGGAGACCGACCCCAAGGTCGTCGTCATGGGCCTGGACGTCGGCAAGCTCGGCGGTGTCTTCCGGATCACCGACGGCCTGCAGAAGGACTTCGGCGAGGACCGGGTCATCGACACCCCGCTCGCCGAGTCCGGCATCGTCGGCACCGCGATCGGCCTGGCGCTGCGCGGCTACCGGCCGGTCGTGGAGATCCAGTTCGACGGCTTCGTCTTCCCCGCGTACGACCAGATCGTCACGCAGCTCGCGAAGATGCACGCCCGGTCGCTCGGCAAGGTCAAGATGCCGGTCGTCATCCGCATCCCGTACGGCGGCGGCATCGGCGCCGTCGAGCACCACTCCGAGTCCCCCGAGTCGCTCTTCGCGCACGTCGCGGGCCTCAAGGTGGTCACCCCGGCGAACTCCTCCGACGCCTACTGGATGCTCCAGCAGGCCATCCAGAGCGACGACCCGGTCATCTTCTTCGAGCCCAAGCGCCGCTACTGGGACAAGGGCGACGTCGACACCGAGGCCATCCCCGGCGAGCTGCACAAGGCCCGGGTCGCCCGCGAGGGCACGGACCTCACCCTCCTCGCGTACGGCCCGATGGTGAAGACCTGCCTGGAGGCGGCCGCGGCCGCCGCCGAGGAGGGCAAGTCGCTGGAGGTCGTCGACCTGCGCTCGGTCTCCCCGCTGGACTTCGACACCATCCAGGCCTCGGTCGAGAAGACCGGCCGCCTGGTCGTCGTCCACGAGGCGCCGGTGTTCTTCGGCTCCGGCGCGGAGATCGCCGCCCGGATCACCGAACGCTGCTTCTACCACCTGGAGGCCCCCGTCCTGCGGGTCGGCGGCTACCACGCGCCGTACCCGCCGGCGCGCCTGGAGGAGGAGTACCTGCCGGGCCTGGACCGCGTGCTCGACGCCGTCGACCGCTCGCTGGCGTACTGAGGAGAGCACGATGACGATCCGCGAATTCAAGATGCCCGACGTGGGCGAGGGCCTCACCGAGGCCGAGATCCTCAAGTGGTACGTCCAGCCCGGTGACACCGTCACCGACGGCCAGGTCGTGATCGAGGTCGAGACGGCGAAGGCCGCCGTCGAACTCCCGATCCCGTTCGACGGCACGGTGCAGGAACTGCGCTTCCCCGAGGGCACGACGGTCGCCGTCGGCGAGGTCATCATCACGGTGAACGTCGGTGGCGAGGCCCCGGCGGCACCTGTCGCCCCTGCCGTGGAGCCGGTCGCCGAGCCGGCCGCCGAGGAGGCGGAGCCGGAGGGCCGGCAGCCGGTCCTCGTCGGTTACGGCGTGGCCGCGTCGTCCACCAAGCGCCGGGCGCGCAAGACGACGGTGGCGGCTCCCGCGGCCGCTCCGGTCGCTCCCGTTGCCCCCGTGGCCCCCGTTGCCCCCGTGGTTCCCGAGCAGCTGAACGGCCACGGCCCCGCCGTCGCCGGCCGCCCGCTCGCCAAGCCGCCGGTGCGCAAGCTCGCCAAGGACCTGGGCGTCGACCTGGCGTCGGTCACCCCGACCGGCCCGGACGGCGTCATCACCCGCGAGGACGTGCACCGCGCGGCGGCCCCGGCCGCTGCTCCGGCGGCCGTGCCCGCGCCCGCGCCGGTCGTCGAGGCCGCCCCGGCCCCGGTCGCCGCGGCTCCGGCGCCCGCCATCGCGACGGACGCCCGGGAGACCCGTATCCCCATCAAGGGCGTACGGAAGGCCACGGCGGCGGCGATGGTCGGCTCGGCCTTCACCGCACCGCATGTCACCGAGTTCATCACCTTCGACATCACGCGCACGATGAAGCTGGTCGAGGAGCTCAAGTCCGACAAGGACATGGCGGGCCTGCGGGTCAACCCGCTCCTCCTCATCGCCAAGGCGGTCCTGGTCGCGGTCAAGCGCAACCCGGACATCAACGCGGCCTGGGACGAGGCCGCCCAGGAGATCGTGCTCAAGCACTATGTGAACCTGGGTATCGCGGCGGCCACCCCGCGCGGTCTGATCGTGCCGAACATCAAGGACGCGCACGCCCAGACCCTGCCGGACCTGTCGCGCTCCCTGAGCGACCTCGTCTCCACCGCCCGCGAGGGCAAGACCACCCCGGCGGCGATGCAGGGCGGCACCTTCACCATCACCAACGTCGGCGTCTTCGGCGTCGACACCGGTACGCCGATCATCAACCCGGGCGAGTCCGCGATCCTCGCGGTCGGTGCGATCAAGTTCCAGCCCTGGGTCCACAAGGGCAAGGTGAAGCCCCGCCAGGTCACCACCCTGGCCCTCTCCTTCGACCACCGCCTGGTCGACGGCGAGCTGGGTTCGAAGTTCCTGGCGGACGTCGCGGCGATCCTGGAGGAGCCGAAGCGGCTCATCACCTGGGCGTGACGCCCGACGCCGTTTCACGTGAAACGTGAACGCAGGCAGGCCCGTCCGCATCGCGGACGGGCCTGTTTGATGCACCCCTCTTGTATCTATGCTGTGCGCATGTCATCACCCGCGCCCTCGCCGACGGCGCCCGCCGTCAAGCAGCCGCCCGCCGCCGACCGTGTCTACATGCACGTCAAGCAGGCCGTGCTCGACCGGCGGTACGAAGGGGGGACGCTGCTCACCGAGGGGGAGCTGGCGCAGGCCGTGGGGGTGTCGCGGACGCCCGTGCGCGAGGCGCTGCTCAAGCTGGAGATGGAGGGGCTGCTCAAGCTCTACCCCAAGAAGGGCGCGCTCGTGCTCGCCGTCTCCGCGCAGGAGATCGCGGATGTGGTCGAGACACGGCTGCTCGTCGAGGAGTTCGCCGTGCGGCGGGCCGTGCCCGCGCCGGCCGGGCTCGTCGCGCGGCTCGAAGAGCTGCTCGAGGAGCAGAAGCGGCGGGCGGAGGTGGGGGATCTCGCCCAGGTCGCCGTCACCGACCGGTGCTTCCACGCCGAGATCGTGAAGCACGCCGGCAACCAGATCCTCGCCAGGCTCTACGACCAGATGCGCGACCGGCAGCTGCGGATGGGCGTCGCCGTCATGCAGTCGCAGCCCGACCGGGTCGCCAAGAACATCGCCGAGCACGAGGAGATCCTGGAACGGATCCGGGCGGGCGACGCCGAGGGCGCCGCACAGTGTGTGCGCCGGCACCTCAGCTGGGTCAAGGTCCTGGTCCGCGGTGAGGCGCGATGAGCCGGAACGGATACGGGTCCGCCGTCACCCTGCCCGGCGACCCGCCCGGCGGCCGGCGTGCCGTCCTCGTCTGGGGCGTCGGCGTCGCCGTCTACTTCGTCGCCGTCATCTTCCGGACCTCCCTCGGCGTCGCCGGACTCGACGCCGCGGAGCGGTTCGAGGTCAACGCCTCCGCGCTGTCCACGTTCTCCATACTCCAGCTGCTCGTCTACGCGGGCATGCAGATACCCGTCGGCCTCATGGTCGACCGCCTCGGCACCAAGAAGGTGCTGACCATCGGCGTCCTGCTGTTCACCCTCGGCCAGCTGGGCTTCGCGCTCTCCCCCTCGTACCCCATGGCGCTCGGCTCCCGCGCCCTCCTCGGCTGCGGCGACGCGATGACCTTCATCAGCGTGCTGCGGCTCGGCAGCCGCTGGTTCCCGGCCCGCCGCGGGCCGTTCGTCGCCCAGATCGCCGCGCTCTTCGGCATGGCCGGCAACCTGGTCTCGACGATCTTCCTCTCCCGCGCCCTGCACGGCCTGGGCTGGACCACCACCTTCGTCGGCAGCTCCCTCGCCGGGGTTCTCGTCCTCGCCCTGCTGCTGGTCTTCCTCAAGGACCACCCCGAGGGATACGAGCCCGCGCCCGCCACGCACGCCGGCGCCGCGTTCGTACGCCGCCAGATCGCCCAGTCCTGGCGCGAGCCCGGCACCCGGCTCGGCATGTGGGTGCACTTCACCACCCAGTTCCCGGCCATGGTGTTCCTGCTGCTCTGGGGCCTGCCGTTCCTCGTCGAGGACCAGGGACTCGACCGGGGGACCGCCGGCGAACTGCTCACCCTGGTGGTCCTGTCCAACATGGCGGTCGGGCTCGCCTACGGCCAGATCATCGCCCGCCACCACGCGGCCCGCGCGCCGCTCGCCCTCGGCACCGTCGCCGCCACCGCCCTCCTCTGGGGCGCCACCCTCGCGTACCCCGGCGACCACGCCCCCATGTGGCTGCTGATCACCCTCTGCACTGTCCTCGGCGCCTGCGGCCCGGCCTCGATGATCGGCTTCGACTTCGCCCGCCCCGCCAACCCGCCCGAGCGCCAGGGCACCGCCTCCGGCATCGTCAACATGGGCGGGTTCATCGCCTCCATGACCACCCTCTTCGCGGTGGGCGCGCTCCTCGACGCCACCGGCGGCACCTACCGGATCGCCTTCTCCTCCGTCTTCGTCCTGGAGGCCCTCGGCGTCGTCCAGATCCTCCGCCTCAAGTCCGCCAGCGCACGCCGGGAGCGCGAACGCCTCGTCGCCAGCCGCGTCGAGGCCGTACACGTCCCCGTGTAGCCCGCCGTCCGCCGCTAGTTCGGCGTCACCGCGAAGTGCGCCAGGATCGCCTCCGCGAGCGCCTCGTCGCCCTCCGTCTTCACCCGGCCGGCGACCTCGGCCGCGCGGACCCGGCCGCAGGCCAGGCGTACGTACGTCTCCCAGTCCGTCGTCAGCGTGACCGCCGGGCCGAGGGAGGGCGAGCCGTCGACCGAGCCGTTGCCCTCGGCGTCGACGCGGACCGTACGCAGGAACTCCAGCGGGCCGGTCACGTCGATGACGACCGCCGAACCGGCGGGCGCGCCCGCCTCCTTGGCGACCACGTTCGCCAGCGCCTCCAGGAGGACGTCCCGGGTCACGTACGCGCCGGGGGAGTCCAGGTTGCCCGGCGCGTTGAGCGCCCAGCGCAGGTCCTGCTCGTGCACCCAGCAGTCGAAGGCGCGCATCCGGTAGGCGAGTTCCAGGGTCTGCTGAGCGCCGAGCGGGGCCCGCATCAGGGCGTCGGGCTGCCGGGTCTCGTTGCGCAGCTGCCGCGCCCGGCGGATCAGGATGTACTCCAGCTCCGAGGTCATCTCCGGCGCGGTGTGGTGCCGCCGCACATCGACCTGCATCTCCATGTAGCGGCTGAAGTCGCTGCGTACGTGGTAGAGGTCGCGGGGCAGGCTGTGGATCGGGCGCGGGTCGCCGAGCATCTCCGTCTCCATGCCGATGACATGGGACACGATGTCGCGGACCGACCAACCCGGGCACGGCGTGGCGCGGTTCCACTCGCCCTCGACGAGCGGCTGCACCAGCTCGGCTATCGCTTCGATGGAGTGGGTCCAGGCGTCGGCGTAGTTCTGGAGGCTGGGATGGACGGTCACGGGACCCCTCGGCGGTTCTTCGGTACGCGGGCTGGAGCGGTGGGCGGCTGGCGGGCTGAAAACATGCGGGCTGAAAACACGACTGCGTGGGAGGCTCGGACGCTAAGTTACGCTGCCCGAAGGCACCCCGGCAGTGCTTTCGTGTGACGATCGTAGGCCCGTGTTGACGGCTCGAATGCCAGGACGGTGGTAGTGTGCGCGCCTCGCTCCTCCAGATCGCAGTAGATTCTGACGAATCGGTCGAGAACCGTCGCGAGCGGGTGGCGGCCCTCGTGCGCGCCGAGCGCGGCGCCGCCGATCTCGTCGTCCTCCCCGAGCTCTGGCCGATGGGCGCCTTCGCCTACGAGGCGTTCGCCGCCGAGGCCGAGCCGCTGAAGGGCCCCACGTACGAGGCGATGTCCGCGGCCGCGCGGGACGCCGGGGTCTGGCTGCACGCCGGCTCGATCGTGGAGGCCGCCGCGGGCGCCCTCTACAACACCTCCCTCGTCTTCTCCCCCGACGGCGAACTCGCGGCGAGCTACCGCAAGATCCACCGCTTCGGCTTCGACAAGGGCGAGGCGGTGCTGATGGCGGCCGGCGAGGACCTGGTCACCGTCGACCTGCCGCGGCTCACCGCCGGCGTCGCCACCTGCTACGACCTGCGCTTCCCCGAGCTCTTCCGCGGCCTCGTCGACGCGGGCGCGCAGGCCTTCGTGATCCCGGCTGGCTGGCCCGCCCGTCGCCGCGCGCACTGGACGCTGCTCACGCAGGCCCGCGCGGTCGAGAACCAGGCGTACGTCCTCGCCTGCGGCACGGCCGGCACGCACGCGGGCGTCGAACAGGCCGGCCACTCGATCGTCGTCGACCCCTGGGGCGAGGTCCTGGCGGAGGCGGGGCCCGGCGAGGAGATCCTGCGGGTCGAGATCGACCCGGCGAAGGTGACGGAGACACGCGAACAGTTCCCGGCCCTGAAGGACCGGGTGCTGGGCCGCCACTGAGGCGGCGCGAGGACCAGTCCGCGGGCCCTGGGGCCGTGGGTCCTGGGGGCGTGGGTCCCTGGGTTCCCGGGTCCCTGGGTTCCCGGGTCCTGGGTTCCCGGGTCCTGGGGTCCCCGGGTCCCTGGGTTCCGGGCCCCCGCACCCCCGGTCAGTACGACGCCTCCGCCCACGGGCCGAACGCCCGGCGCACGCCCGCCCTCACCGCGCCGACCCGGGAGAGCGCCGAGCGGTCGACACCCGCGAAGACCAGTGCGAGCGCCAGGTCGGCGGCCTGCGACCGGCCCTCGGCCCGTACCGACAGCAGTGCACCCCGCCCGCGCCCCGACTCGCGCACGGTCACGGTGACGCCTGGGTCTCCCGCTCGGCCATCCGGATCACGCACACCGCGACCGCGACGAGCAGCGCTGGGTCGGCGTCCTCGCGGACCACGTTCACGGCGTAGGTGTCGCGGACGTGGAACCACTGGCGGGAGATGTGGGCCAGGAGCTCGCCGTCGTACTCGACGGTGAACTCCCGGTCCAGGATCCGGCCGCTGACGTCGAGTTCGGTGCCGTCGGCGAGCGTGACACGGAAGTGGTTGCGGAGCAGGGAGAGACGCTTGCGGCGGATGGTGGCGACCGGGCGGTCGTCCCGCTCGATCGTCATCGCGTCCCGCAGGCTGAACATCTTCTGCCGCAGGGTGACGAGGACCCGCCCGTCGGGGTCCTTCAGCTCCAGGGTGTCGCGCAGCCGCAGCGCCTTGCCGTCGACGAGGAAGGCGTGGCGGCCGCGCTCGTCCTCGATCCAGTAGTCGTCGCCGATGGCGAAGATCTTGTCCCGTACCAGGTATTTCATGGGCCGATCCCTTCCCCGTCACAGGGGGAAGTAGCGGGTGAACGGGTCCGCGCCGACCCCGAGCTCGTCTCCGAAGGGGGTGTCCAGCTGGTGGATGAGCAGCACCGTGAAGGCGATGAACCCGGTCAGGCCCATCACGAGGATCACGTGGGTGCTGCTCCGGTTGAGCCCGAAGAGGAACATGAAGGCCACGGTCAGCACCCCGCCGATGACCAGGCCCGCCCACAGGACGACGGAGAGGCGCTCCTCGGCCGCCGCCTCGCGGCCGCGCCGGGCGTCGTCCACGTAGCCGATCTGGGCGAGGACCTCCTGGGCGGCGATCTGCTGGGCGGTGGTGCCGCGCCCGTGCAGCTCGCCGGCGGTGCGCAGCCGGTCGAGCAGCGCCCAGCCCTCGTCGCCGAGGGGCTCGCGCTCGGCCATGCGGGGCCACTCGACGTCCACGACGTGGGTCGCGTACGAGGTGGCCGCCTCCCGCAGCGGTTCGCGCTGCTCGGCGGGCAGGGCCATGGCCAGCAGATACGTCTGGTGCAGGGCGCTGGCCTCGGCCTGGACGCGGTCGTCGGCGGTGGCGCGGTTGTCCCAGACGGAGACCAGGCAGAGGCCGAGCACCAGGGCGTAGAAGACCGACACCATCATCGAGATGTACTCGGCGACGTCCTCGCGGACCTCTTCGCCCTCGCGGAGCGGGAAGAGCTTCGTCTTGACGTACACGGCGACGGCGGCGACCAGGGCGACGGCGAAGACGACGGCGAGGGTTTCCAGCAGGGCCATGAGGTCTCTCAGGAGTGGCGGTTGCCGAGCAGGACGGCGGCGATTGCGGCCGGGATCAGGATCAGCAGGAGCGTCAGGACGACGCCGAGGTGCGGGAGTTCGCGGGAGCGGCGGTGCACGCGGGAGAGCAGGCCCTCGTCGTCGGTGGCGAGGGTGGCGCGCCGCTGGTCGGGCGGGGGCTGGACGGCGGGAGCGGTGGGGGCGGCTGGGACGGCTGAGGCGGCGGCGGGTGGCCGGGGTGCGGCGCCAGAGGGGAGGGCTCCGGTGGCCGGGCTGGCGGGTCCGGCTGCGGCAGCGGCAGCTCCGAGGGCTCCGGACCCGGCCACGGCGGGAACTCCGGGAACTCCGGGAGCCCCTGCGGCCCCGGCACTTGCGGTGGTACCCCGCATCCCACCCACCCCGGCCGCCCCACCGACAACAGCTCCCCCAGGAGCCCCTCCCGCCCCCACCGTTCCCGGTCCCGACGCGGGCGCGTCCACCCGGAACGCCGCCGAGGAAAGGGCGGACAGCAGCGGCGCCGGGAGCCGTTCGCCCCGCTCGCCCACGGTCGTGACCCGGTCGCTGCCCTCGGCGAGACCCGCGCTGCGGTACGACCCGGGCCCGCGCCGTACCGTCGCCGTGCACCCGGCGGAGACGCCCGGGGCGAGCACGGGCACGGCGCACACCGGGCCGCCGGGCGCGGCGCCCAGGGCCTGGTCGGTGAGCCGGACGGCGTGGACGGGGCGGTTGCCCCGGTTGGTGATCGTGTAGCGGACGGTGACCGTGCTCAGGGCGGCCGCCCGCCCGACCCGTACCGCCTCGGTGAGCGCGAGCGCGCCGGCCACGCCCTCGTACCCGGAGCGCGCGGTGGCCGTGACCTGCCGGCCGAGGGAGGGGATGGCTCCGGTGGCCCGGGCGGTCGCGAGGTGGCGGCCGGGCGCGGCGCGGAAACGGGCGGTGCACACCATCGACGCGAGGGCGTTCAGGGTGCGCCGGGGGCAGTCCGCCCGCCCACCGGGCACACCGGGATCGCTCACACCGACCTCGTACAGATCGGCCTCACCCCGGTTGACCAGCCGATACCGCTTCACCACGAACCCACCGGCCCGCACCGCGACGTCGGCCCCCGCGGGCACGGTGTTCACAGTGACGCTCATCCCGAGCGCGTTCCCGCCGGCCCCGCCCGCGCTCGCGGTCTGCGGGCACATCGCCAGAAGGAGCGACAGCAATAACAGCGCCGACGGTGCGTGCCGAGCCCGCATGGCACCTCCCTCTCCCAGCCGAACAGGCGAATAGTCGGATGATCGTTCCGCTGGGTCATGCTGTCCGCCCGGCCCCCACCCCCACCCCCCAAGACACGCCCCACCCACCCCACCCGGACCCCGCATTCACCCGTCCGCCCCTACATCTCCCAGTCCTCCCCGTAGAACGTGGGCTCGCTGATCGTGGTGTCCCCGACTCTGGTCGTGTCCAAGGCCAGCTTGGGTCCGTCCGGGACGGCCGCTCCGCTAGGGCTGAAGCGCAGGCCCAGGTCGTGTTCCTCGGCGTGCTGGATCACGGCTGCGTCGAGGGTCGAGGGCGTCACACCGACGAGCGGGATGCCGGCGTAGTGGACCTGCGGTCCTGTGCGGCCGTGCACGGTCACGGCGCCCAGCCGCGGGACGCCGTCCTGATACGTCCAGTAGTGCGCGCTCACCCCGGCCTTCTCGAACCGGTCCTCGCCGAGATCCCACTGCCCGTCCTCGGTGTAGAACCAGAAGGGGAACCGACCGATCCTGCCTGCCGGTATTTCGCCGTCGAGGGCAGCCGCCACCTGAGGCGGGGTCATCCCGAACCGGAGCGGCCCCACCTGCCGCAGCGGTACCCACTCCCAACGCGGACGGCCGTGGTCGGGCGTCACCGGCCAGGCCCCCGGGTTCGTCCCCCGCTCACTGACGTCCTGCCAGTGCCTGACGGGCGCTGCCGCGTAGGGGTCGTGGGCAAGCCCGGGGCCGACGAGCAGGACGGAGGTGACCAGCGTGTCCTTCCGCTCCAGCCCGCCCTCGGTGCACAGCCTCCACTCTTGAGCGGTCCCCATGGACACCCCCCAGGCAGCGATCTCCGGGTCCCCGCTCCAGTTCACCTGCACCTCAGCCCCCTGTTGGCGGGCGAGGTCGTGGATCTCCTTGCGGACCTCGGACGGGACCCGGCCGACCAGCTCGACCTCCCCAAAACGCACGAGGGGGCCCTCCAGAGCATCGACCGCCACGGCGACCAGGGTCATGCCCCGATCGTAGATACAGGTCAGACCAGTCTTTTGATAGCTGTCCCAGAACATGCCGTCGGCCGCGACCTGTCCGCCGCCGTAGAGCGGTCCGCCCAGGGCGGCCTTCACCTCGTCGGAGTCCATCCCGAACTTCAGCGGCCCCACCCCTACCCGGGGATCGAGCACCCACCGCGCCCGGGCCTCCGGCTTCCGGTCCCACCAGCCCACTTCAACCCCTCCCAGCAGCGCGGGCGCACTGCCCGCTGATCACGAACGGAGCCCATGGGCCGCCTCTGGCAGGCATGGTCATCCGATGCGGATGGCAAGCTTGAACCATGAACGATGCCGCCCCGGCGCCCACCCCCGCGCCCGCGCCCCGCCGTGCCCGTGTCCGTGCCCCCGAGCTGATCGGCAAGGGCGGCTGGCTGAACACCGGAGGCAAGGAACTCACCCTCGCTGACCTGCGAGGCAAGTGCGTTTTGCTCGATTTTTGGACCTTTTGCTGTGTGAACTGCCTGCACGTCCTCGACGAGCTGCGCGAGCTGGAGGAGAAGCACCGCGACACGCTCGTCATCGTCGGCGTGCACTCGCCGAAGTTCGTGCACGAGGCCGAGCATCAGGCGGTCGTCGACGCCGTCGAGCGGTACGAGGTGCACCATCCCGTCCTGGACGACCCGGAGCTGGCGACCTGGAAGCAGTACGCGGTGCGGGCGTGGCCGACGCTCGTCGTGATCGATCCCGAGGGGTATGTCGTCGCCCAGCACGCGGGTGAGGGGCACGCCAACGCGATCCGGACGCTGGTCGAGGAGCTGGAGGCGGAGCACGCGGCCAAGGGGACGCTGCGGCGCGGCGACGGGCCGTACGTGCCGCCGGAGCCGGTCGCGACCGATCTGCGGTTCCCCGGCAAGGCGGTCCTGCTGCCGTCTGGGAACCTGCTCGTCTCCGACACCACCCGGCACCAGCTCGTCGAGCTGGCCGAGGACGGCGAGACCGTCGTACGGCGGATCGGCGACGAGACGACCTTCCGCGAGCCGCAGGGGCTCGCGCTGCTGCCGGACGGGAAGGTCGTCGTCGCCGACACCGTCAACCACGCCCTGAAGACCTTCGACCCGGAGAGCGGGGCGATCGAGCGGATCGCGGGCACCGGACGCCAGTGGTGGCAGGGCTCCCCCACCTCCGGGCCCGCCCTCGACGTCGACCTGTCCTCGCCGTGGGACGTCGCCTGGTGGCAGGGCAAGGTGTGGATCGCGATGGCCGGTGTCCACCAGATCTGGACGTACGACCCCGAGACCGGCACCGTCCAGGTCGCGGCCGGCACCACCAACGAGGGCCTGGTCGACGGGCCGGCCGCCGAGGCCTGGTTCGCGCAGCCCTCCGGGCTCGCCGCCACCGCCGACCGGCTGTGGATCGCCGACTCCGAGACCAGCGCGCTCCGCTCCATCGACACCGAGGGGGTCGTGCACACCGCCGTCGGCACCGGGCTCTTCGACTTCGGGCACCGCGACGGCGCCGCCGACCAGGCGCTCTTCCAGCACCCGCTGGGAGTCACCGCCCTCCCCGACGGCTCGGTCGCCGTCTCCGACACGTACAACCACGCGCTGCGCCGCTTCGACCCGGCGAGCGGCGAGGTCACCACCCTCGCCACCGATCTGCGCGAGCCCAGCGACGCGGTCGTGGTCGGCGAGGACGTCGTGGTCGTCGAGTCGGCCCGGCACCGGCTCACCCGCCTGCGGCTGCCCGAGGAGGCCGTGCAGGTCGAGTCGGTCGCCCACCGCACCCGGCGCGAGGCCACCGAGGTCGCGCCCGGGCGGCTCCGTCTCGACGTGGTCTTCCAGGCGCCGAAGGGCCAGAAGCTCGACACCCGCTACGGGCCTTCCACCCGGCTCCTCGTCTCCTCGACGCCGCCGGAGCTGCTCCTCGACGGCGAGGGCACGGGCACGGACCTCTTCCGCGAGCTGGAGCTGAACCCCGAGCTCACCGAGGGCGTGCTGCACGTCTCCGCGATGGCCGCGTCCTGCGACGACGACCCGGAGAACGAGTACCCGGCCTGCCACGTGCACCAGCAGGACTGGGGCGTCCCGGTCCGCCTCACGGCCGACGGCGCGGCCCGGCTCCCGCTGATCCTCGCGGGTATGGACGCCTGACGACGAGCGGCCCCGGCCGACCCGCGGCCGGGGCCCCTCACGTCCCGGACAGGCCCTAACCCTCCAGGAACGCCACCAGCGCGTTCGCCAGGTGGTGCGGGTCCTCCGCGCCGCACAGCTCGCGCGCGCTGTGCATGGACAGGCACGCGACGCCGATGTCGACCGTCGAGATGCCGTGGCGGGCGGCGGTGATCGGGCCGATCGTGGTGCCGCAGGGCATGTCGTTGTTGGAGACGAAGGACTGCCACGGCACGCCCGCCTTCTCGCAGGCGGTGGCGAACACGGCCCGGCCGCTGCCGTCGGTGGCGTAGCGCTGGTTGACGTTCACCTTGAGGATCGGGCCGCCGTTGGGGCGCGGGTGGTGCGTCGGGTCGTGGCGCTCGCTGTAGTTGGGGTGCACGGCGTGGCCGACGTCGGAGGAGAGGCAGACCGAGCCGGCGAGGGCCCGCGCCTTGTCCTCGTAACCGCCGCCCCGCGCGTACACCGAACGCTCCAGGACGTTCCCGAGGAGCGGGCCGTGGGCGCCGGTGTCGGCCTCCGAGCCGTTCTCCTCGTGGTCGAAGGCGGCGAGGACCGGGATGTACGGAAGACCGGGGCGGCTCGCGGCGGCGGTGAGCGCGGCGACGCAGGCGTGCACCGAGATCAGGTTGTCCATGCGCGGGCCGGCGAGCAGCTCGCGGTCGCGGCCCAGGTAGGCGGGGGCCTCCAGGGCGTGCACCATGAGGTCCCAGCCCGCCACGTCCTCGGCGTCGACGCCCGCCTCGTCGGCGACGAACGACACCAGGTCTCCCTCGTGGACCTCTCCCAGGCCCCAGATGGGCTGCATGTGGCGCTGGCGCTCCAGCTTCATGCCCTCGTTGACCTGGCGGTCCAGGTGGATGGCGAGCTGCGGCACGCGCAGCAGCGGCCGGTCCACGTTCACCAGGTGCTTGCTGCCGTCCCTGAGCGTGAGGCGGCCGGCCAGGCCCAGGTCGCGGTCGAGCCAGCTGTTGAGCAGCGGTCCGCCGTAGATCTCGACGGAGACCTGGCGCCAGCCCTCGCGGCCGAAGTCGGGCTGCGGCTTGACCCGCAGGTTCGGCGAGTCGGTGTGGGCGCCGACGATCCGGAACGGGGTGTGCGGGGCGGCGCCCTCCGGCACGTACCACGCGATGATCGCGCCGCCGCGGATCACGTACTTGCCGCCCCACGTTCCGTCCCAGGCGTCGGTCTCCTCGACCTTGCGGAAGCCCGCCTTCTCCAGCCGCTCCGCCGCGTTGGCCACGACGTGGTACGGCGAGGGCGACGCCGTCAGGAAGGTCATGAGGTCATCGGTGTGGCCGCGGTCGAAGCGGGAAGGTGCGCTACTCATGCCGTTCACCTTACGCAGGTCTCGGAATACGGGACCGGGGTACCGGTCCGCAGGAAAGGCGGAACGTGACCTCGGCAAAGGCGGAACGGCCCGCTCCCCTCCCCGGGAGCGAGCCGTTCCAGTAGGACGAGGGGGCGTCTCAGAACGCGGCCTCGTCCAGGTCCATCAGCGAGCGGTCCACGCCCTCGGCGAGGAGACGCTCGGCGGACACGCCCGGCAGGACGTTGGCGGCGAAGAACTTCGCGGCCGCGATCTTGCCCTGGTAGAAGGCGACGTCCTTGCCGGAGGCGCCGGCCGCCAGCTTCTCGGCGGCCACGGCCGCACCGCGCAGCAGCAGGTAGCCGACGACCACGTCGCCGGAGGCCAGCAGCAGGCGGGTGGTGTTGAGGCCGACCTTGTAGATGTTCTTGAGGTCCTCGCCGGTGGCGGTGAGGTCGGTCAGCATGACGCCGACGATGCCCTCCAGGTCGACGGCCGCCTTGGCGAGCGCGTCGCGGGCGCCGGCCAGCTCCTCGCCGCCGGTGCCGACCGCGAGGAACTTCTTGATCTCCTCGGCCAGCGCGTTCAGGGACGCGCCCTGGTCGCGGACGATCTTGCGGAAGAAGAAGTCCTGGCCCTGGATGGCCGTGGTGCCCTCGTAGAGGGTGTCGATCTTGGAGTCCCGGATGTACTGCTCGATCGGGTACTCCTGCAGGAAGCCGGAGCCGCCGAAGGTCTGCAGCGACTGCGCGAGCTGCTCGTAGCCCTTCTCGGAGCCGTAGCCCTTGACGATCGGGAGCAGCAGGTCGTTCAGGCCGTGCAGGGCCTTGGCGTCCTCGCCGGCCGCCTCCTTGACCGCGATCTCGTCCTGCACGGAGGCCGTGTAGAGGACGAGGGAGCGCATGCCCTCGGCGTACGCCTTCTGCGTCATCAGCGAGCGGCGCACGTCCGGGTGGTGCGTGATGGTGACCTTGGGGGCGGACTTGTCCATGAACTGCGCCAGGTCGGTGCCCTGGACGCGCTCCTTGGCGTACTCCAGGGCGTTGAGGTAGCCCGTGGAGAGGGTGGAGATCGCCTTCGTGCCGACCATCATGCGGGCGAACTCGATGATGAGGAACATCTGGCGGATGCCGTCGTGCTTGTCGCCGATCAGCCAGCCCTTGGCGGGGTGCTTGTCGCCGAAGGTCATCTCGCACGTGTTGGAGGCCTTGAGGCCCATCTTGTGCTCGACGTTGGTGGCGTAGACGCCGTTGCGGGCGCCGAGCTCGCCGGTCTCCCAGTCGAACTCGTACTTCGGGACGAGGAAGAGCGAGAGGCCCTTGGTGCCGGGGCCGGCACCCTCGGGGCGGGCGAGGACGTAGTGGAGGATGTTCTCCTCCATGTCGTGCTCACCGGAGGTGATGAAGCGCTTCACGCCCGTGATGTGCCAGGAGCCGTCCTCCTGCTGGACGGCCTTGGTGCGGCCGGCGCCGACGTCCGAGCCCGCGTCGGGCTCGGTGAGCACCATGGTGGAGCCCCAGCGCTTCTCGACCGCGATCTTCGCGACCTTCTTCTGCGCCTCGTTGCCCTCGTTGTAGAGGATGCCGGCGAACGCCGGGCCGGAGGAGTACATCCAGATGGCCGGGTTCGAGCCGAGCAGCAGCTCCGCGTAGGCCCAGATGAGCGAGCGCGGGGAGACGGTGCCGCCGATCTCCTCCGGGATGCCCAGGCGCCAGTACTCGGACTCCATGAAGGCGTTGTACGAGTTCTTGAAGGAGGCCGGCACCGGGGCGGTGTTGGTCTCCGGGTCGAAGACCGGCGGGTTGCGGTCGGCGTCGGCGAAGGACTCGGCCAGCTCGTTCTCGGCGAGGCGGCGGATCTCGTCGAGGATGCTCTTCGCGGTCTCGACGTCCATCTCCTCGAACGGACCGCTGCCGTACACCTTGTCGCGGCCGAGCACCTCGAAGAGGTTGAACTCGATGTCGCGGAGATTCGACTTGTAGTGCCCCATGGCGACGGCTCCGTAAAGATTCGGGGAGGGAAGGACCTCGTACACGTACTGCTACTACTCATGGGTAGCTCACGCTCTCTCCGATGATGCTACCCGCCGGTAATAAAGGCAACCCCTTTCCGGACATCTGTGACGCGGGCCGCAGCCCCCGCCGGGCCCTCGATAGGCTTTGCCCCATGTACGGCTACGAGCAGAACCCGGGTGCCCAGCAGCAGTACGCGCCGCCTCCGCAGGGGCAGTACGCGCCCCAGGGTGGGATGCCGGGCATGCAGCAGGGCATGCCGGGCGGTATGCAGCAGGGTTACGCCCAGCAGCCCCCGCTCTACCCCGAGCCGTCGCCGCCGTCGCTCGCGGACGCGGTGCGGGCCTTCACGACCGGGCAGATGGCCGCCGAGGACTTCCAGCAGATCTTCGCGACCTCCAAGGTCTACTGCCCGCGCGGCGACAATCCCGGCTTCCTGGCGCTGCACAACACTCAGCAGCCGGTGATCCCGATGTTCACCACGCTCAAGGAGCTGCGGCGCTACGCGGGCAAGGAGTCCAAGTACTTCGTGATCACGGGCGCCGAGGTGATCGACCTGCTGCCGACCGGCTACGGCTTCGTCCTCGACATGGAGGGCGACCACCGGATGGTCTTCGACGCCAAGGCCGTGGAGCAGATGGTCGACTACGCGATGCGCCGGATGTACGGCTGACGGACGTCGGATGTGCCGACGTCGGATGCGCCATGGGACGCCCGGGGGGAATTCCTCCCGGGCGTTCCGCGTTCCGGGTGGCAGGAAGTTCAGGATTCAACTAAACTGGCCGCACAAGGCGCCGAGGAGTGCGCCCAAGGAGGTCCGCCATGCCCGCCGTGACTGTCGAGAACCCGCTCACCCTGCCCCGCGTCAGCGCCGCCGCCGACGCCGTCGCCCGCCCGGTGCTCGCCGTGACCACGGCCCCCTCGGGCTTCGAGGGCGAGGGCTTCCCGGTGCGCCGCGCCTTCGCCGGCATCAACTACCAGTACCTCGACCCGTTCATCATGATGGACCAGATGGGCGAGGTGGAGTACGCGCCGGGCGAGCCCAAGGGCACCCCCTGGCACCCGCACCGCGGCTTCGAGACCGTCACCTACATCATCGACGGCATCTTCGACCACCAGGACTCCAACGGCGGTGGCGGCACCATCACCAACGGCGACACCCAGTGGATGACCGCCGGTGCCGGCCTGCTCCACATCGAGGCCCCGCCGGAGCACCTCGTCGTCAGCGGCGGCCTCTTCCACGGCCTCCAGCTGTGGGTGAACCTGCCCGCCTCCGACAAGATGATGGCCCCCCGCTACCAGGACATCCGCGGCGGCCAGGTCCAGCTGCTCACCTCGCCCGACGGCGGCGCGCTGCTCCGCGTCATCGCCGGCGAGCTCGACGGGCACGAGGGCCCGGGCATCACCCACACCCCGATCACCATGATCCACGCGACCCTCCGCCCCGGCGCCGAGATCAACCTCCCGTGGCGCGAGGACTTCAACGGCCTCGCGTACGTCATGGCCGGCCGCGGCACCGTCGGTGCCGAGCGGCGCCCGGTCCACATGGGCCAGACCGCCGTCTTCGGCAAGGGCGGCGTGCTGACCGTGCGCGCCGACGAGAAGCAGGACGGGAACACCCCCGACCTGGAGGTCGTGCTCCTCGGCGGGCAGCCGATCCGCGAGCCCATGGCGCACTACGGCCCGTTCGTCATGAACACCCAGGCCGAACTCCGCCAGGCCTTCGAGGACTTCCAGGCGGGCCGGCTCGGCTCGATCCCGGCGGTGCACGGCATGGGCGAGTAAGGGCCTTCACAGAGGCAGGGGTAGGGGTACGGGTACGAGGGCGGCGCCCCCGTCCCCGTACCCCTGACGTCGCGTCACCCGTACGGTCCGGCAGCGCGCGACGACACGCCGACCGCCGTGGTCCGGTGGACGCATGCCCGCCGAACCGCGCCCGCTGCTGCCCGAGGGCGCCCGCCGTGCCGCCGCCTGGTGCGCCGTCGCGCTGCTCGTGGCCGGCGTCGCGGCCGTCTTCATCTGGCTGTGCGTGGTCTTCAAGACGGCCGTGACGCCCGCCCTGCTCGCGCTGCTCGGGGCCGCGCTCCTCGGCCCGCTCTACCGGCGCCTGCTGCGGATGAAGGTGCGGAAGTCGGCCGCCGCGGGGCTCACCGTGCTCGCCGTGCTCGCGGTCGTCGGCGGCGCCACGTACGTCGTCGTCGCCGCGCTCGTCGAGACCGGCGCCCAGATCATCGACTCGCTGCGGCAGGCCGCCCAGGACATCGCGAAACACTTCGGCGCGGCCGGCACCTCGATCGACGACGTCGCCGGGAACGCCAAGCAGCTCCTGGAGAAGTTCGGCGGGACGGCCGCCTCCGGGGTGATCTCCGGCCTCAGCGTGGTCGGCCAGATGCTCGCCACCGCCGCCCTCGCCCTCGTCCTCATCTTCTTCTTCCTGCGCGACTCCGACCGGGCGGCCGGCGTGCTGCGTTCGCTCGCTCCCCGCTCCACCGGCGACCTCATGGAGGCGATGGGGCGGCGCGCCTTCGAGGCGGTCGAGGGCTTCATGCGCGGGACGACGTTCGTGGCGCTCGTCGACGCGATCCTCATCGGCATCGGCCTGGTCGTCCTGCGGGTGCCGGGCGCGGTCGGCCTCGCCGCGCTCGTCTTCATCACCGCGTACATCCCCTATCTCGGCGCCTTCCTCTCCGGCGCCATCGCCGTGCTCGTCGCGCTCGCCGACCGGGGTTTCGTCATCGCGCTGTGGGTGCTCGGCGTCGTCCTCGCCGTCCAGATGATCGAGGGCTATCTGCTCCAGCCGATGGTGCAGTCCCGGACCGTGCAGATGCATCCGGCGGTGGTCATGCTCGCGATCACCGCCGGGGCGTCCGTGGCGGGGATCCTCGGCATGCTCCTCGCCGTGCCGCTGACCGCCGCCTTCTTCGGCATCGTCGGGGAACTGCGCAGCCGGTACGGGGAGCCCGTGGCGGGGGAGGCGGGGGAGGCGGGGGAGGCGCGGGAGGCGCCGGACTGATCAGGCCGATCAGGCTGTTCAGGCCGTGGCCATGCCGCCGCGCTCGAAGGACCGCAGCATCTCCTCCAGGGCCGCCTGGTCGGGACCGATGAACGGGTCCGCGTCCGGGGCCATGGTGAGCGTCTCGACCAGCGAGGAGGTCATCCGTACGGCCGGCGGCAGGTGGGTGCTCAGCACGATCTCCGGGTTCATCTCCCGGACCTGGTCCACCCACATCCCGTACTTCAGCGCGTCGACGACCTGCACCCACGGGCTGTCGAGCGTCGCCCACAGCAGCTGCGCGGCCCGCAGTTCCTCCGGCTTGAGGTCGTTGGCGTGGCCGCTCTCGGCGAGTTCGGCGGTGGGCATCGGGCCGCCGAAGCAGTCCGAGCTGAAGCAGATCCGGGTCTTCTCGTCGTAGAAGCCCACGGTGGCCGGGTTGTCGAAGAGGGGCGGCCGGAAGGCCGCCAGGGTGCGGTCGCCGACGTCCAGGCGCTGGCCGGGGTTGACGAAGTAGAGCCGGTCCATGGGGAGGGCGCGCTCGGTGGTCATGATCCCGGCGCCGACGAACGTGGTCACGACCTTGGCGTCCGGAGCCGCGTCGAGCAGGTCGAAGATGCCGCCGGTGTGATCCCGGTCGGGGTGGGTGAGCCAGATCCAGCGCACGTCGGCCGGGTCGATGACGGAGCCGAGCGTCGCGACGAAGTCGCGGTCCGCGACGGACAGACCCGTGTCGACGACGACCGGTTCCGCCGCCTTCAGGACGTAGGCGTTGACCGGGACGTGGCCGATCCCCGGGATCTCCAGGCTGTCGCCGATGACGGTGGTGTCGCTGCCGACCTTGTGTGTGTCCATGACGCGCTCCGTGGTCCCCCCGGGGGTCCTGCGGCGGCCGTACGGAACCAGTCTCCGCCGCCGGGCCGGGTGCCGCCCGTCGTACGCGGAACGCGCGGCGTACGTTCAACGCGCGGCGTACGTTCAACGCGCGGCGGCCGGGGGCAGACGCCTCAGGGCTCAGGGCCCTCAGGTGCAGCAGCCGTCCCCCGACGCCGGCTCGTCCAGCTCGAACCAGATCGACTTGCCCTCGCCGCGCGGGTCCACGCCCCACGTGTGGGCCAGCATCTCCATCAGGATCAGACCGCGTCCGCTGGACGCCAGCTCGCCCGGGTGGCGCTTGTGCGGGAGCTCGTCGCTCGCGTCGGAGACCTCGACCCGCAGCCGGCGGGCCTCCCCGCGGCAGGCCACCTCGGCGACGAGCAGCGCGTCGCCGTCGGTGTGGACGAGGACGTTGGTGACCATCTCGGAGACCATCAGGACGGCCGAGTCGACCTGGTCCGCGTCGTTCCAGTCGTGCAGCAGCTGGCGCACCTGCTCGCGGGCGGTCGCGATGTGTTCCGGCTCGGTCTGGGCGACGGTCATCAGCGTGCGGCGCGGGGCCTTCCGTACCGCCGTGCCCGCCTCCGTACCCTGCCGGGAGAGGAGCACGACCGCGATGTCGTCCTCGCGGCGGTCGGCGAGCGGGCCGGTGGTGTGGTGCGAGCCGGGCCCGTGGACGGCCTGGACGAGGCGGTCGGCGAGCGCCTCCAGGTCCTCGCCGTCGTCGGTCTCCAGGAGCGCCCGGACCCGTTCCCAGCCGGTGTCGAGGTCGTGGCCGCCGGTCTCCAGGAGGCCGTCGGTGCAGATCATCAGGGTCTCGCCGGGGTCCAGGGTGAGCCGGGTGGTGGGGTAGTCGGTGTCCGGGTCGATGCCGAGCGGCAGACCGCCGGCGGTGGGCCGGAGCAGAACCGTTCCGTCATTCATCCGCACCGCCGGGTCGGGGTGCCCGGCCCGGGCGATGTCGACGGCGCCGGTCTCCAGGTCGACCTCCAGGTAGAGGCAGGTCGCGAAGCGGGCCGCGCCGTACGCCTCCTCGTCGCCCCGGCCGCCGTCCCCCGCGGGGTCACCGGTGCCGTCGTTGATCCCGTAGAGGAAGCGGGAGGCGCGCGAGAGCACGGCGTCCGGGCGGTGCCCCTCGGAGGCGTACGCGCGCAGGGCGATCCGCAGCTGGCCCATGAGGCCGGCGGCCCGTACGTCGTGCCCCTGCACGTCCCCGATGACCAGCGCGATCCGCCCGGCGCCGGAGCCGCCGGGCAGCCGGATCAGGTCGTACCAGTCGCCGCCGACCTGGAGTCCGCCGCCGGTGGGCACGTAACGGGCCGCCACGTGGATGCCCGGGATCCCGGGGCCGAGCACCGGCATCATCGTCCGCTGGAGGCCGAGGGACAGCTCGCGCTCGGACTCGGCGACACCGGCCCGGGT
Organism: Streptomyces sp. NPDC048623; assembly: GCF_040650755.1. Lineage (NCBI taxonomy): Bacteria > Bacillati > Actinomycetota > Actinomycetes > Kitasatosporales > Streptomycetaceae > Streptomyces > Streptomyces sp. NPDC048623. The sequence goes on along the minus strand of NZ_JBEZHV010000005.1, from coordinate 255,351 downwards.
GAGCGCCTGCGCCAGCATCCGGGCCACCGTGGTGAGCACGCTCCGCTCGTCCGGGGTGAAGGTCACCGGGTGCTTGAAGGCCGCCATCCAGGCACCCATGGTGCGCCCGGCGACGACGAGCGGGACGAAGGCCCAGGACCGCCGGTCGAAGCGCTGGGCCAGCGGCCAGGTCATCGGGTAGCGGCGGGCGTACTCCTCGGGGCTCGGCAGATAGATCGCGCGCCCCGTCCGTACCACCTCGGCCGCCGGGTAGTCGGTGTCCAGGGTCATCGAGGTGAACGGCCCCTCGTCGCCCTCGCCGTGCCCGTGGTGGCCGATGACCGTGAGCCGTTCGCCCGACATCCCGAAGACGGCGAGCCCGTCCGGCGAGAAGCCGGGCATGGCGAGGGCCGCGGCCACCCGCAGCACCTCGGCGGTGGACCGGGCCTCCGCGAGCGCCCGCCCGGCGTCGAGCAGGAAGGCCTCGCGGGAGCGGCGCCAGTCGCCGGTGATGGGGGTGTGCGGCCCGGAGGCGCCGGGCTGCGGCTCGGCGACCTCCTGGAGGGTGCCGACCAGCTGGTAGGCGTTGCCGTCGATCAGCGGCTTCGACCGGCTCCGTACCGTACGGATCACCCGGCCGTGCTCGTCCATGATCCGCAGCCGGGACTCGGCGAGGGTGCCCTCGGCGACGGCGAGGCCCACGATGCCGTCGATCTCGTTCCAGTCGACCGGATGGAAGCGCGAACGCACCTGGGCCTCGGTGAGCCGAACGGGTGCGGACGGCAGCCCGAGCAGCCGGGCCGCCTCGGCGTCGAGCGTGACGATCCCGGATGCGTTGTCCCAGCGCCACATGCCGGTCGCGATCGCGGCCAGGACGTCCTCGGTGCGCATTGCCCCACTTTATGAAGACCGGACAGCAGGCAGCCACCCGCGGATCACCCGCGAGCCGCCTCGGATCACCTCCGAGACTATTCGAATCGCGATCTTGGGCGGGCCGGTAGGCTTGGGGCGGCCTGGCGTATCAGGCCACCACGACACCGATCCCGAAGAACTGGATGAACGACGATGCATCGGTACAGGTCCCACACCTGCGGCGAGCTCCGCGCCTCTGACGTCGGCACCGACGTCCGGCTGAGCGGCTGGCTGCACAATCGGCGCGACCTGGGCGGCATCCTCTTCATCGATCTGCGCGACCACTACGGCATCACGCAGCTGGTCGCCCGCCCCGGCACCGCCGCGGCCGAGGCCCTCGACAAGCTGACCAAGGAGACCGTCGTCCGCGTCGACGGCAAGGTCGTCTCGCGCGGCGCCGAGAACATCAACCCGGAGCTCGCCACCGGTGAGATCGAGATCGAGGCCGCCGAGGTCGAGGTCCTGGGCGCGGCCCAGCAGATCCCCTTCACCATCAACACCGACGACGGTGTGAACGAGGAGCGGCGCCTCGAGTACCGCTTCCTCGACCTGCGCCGCGAGCGCATGCACAGGAACATCATGCTGCGCTCGGCCGTCATCGCGTCCATCCGCTCCAAGATGGTGGCGCTCGGCTTCAACGAGATGGCGACCCCGATCCTCACCGCGACCTCCCCCGAGGGCGCGCGTGACTTCGTGGTCCCGTCCCGCCTCAACCCGGGCAAGTTCTACGCGCTGCCGCAGGCGCCGCAGCAGTTCAAGCAGCTGCTGATGATCTCCGGCTTCGACCGCTACTTCCAGATCGCGCCCTGCTTCCGCGACGAGGACGCGCGCGCGGACCGCTCGCCGGGCGAGTTCTACCAGCTCGACGTCGAGATGAGCTTCGTCGAGCAGGAGGACGTCTTCCAGCCGATCGAGAAGCTGATGACCGAGCTCTTCGAGGAGTTCGGCAACGGGCGTCACGTCACGTCCCCGTTCCCGCGGATCCCGTTCCGCGAGTCGATGCTGAAGTACGGCAACGACAAGCCGGACCTGCGCACCGACCTCGAACTCATCGACATCAGCGACGTCTTCGAGAACTCGGAGTTCAAGGCCTTCGCCGGCAAGCACGTCCGCGCGCTCGCCGTCCCGAACACCGGTGACCAGCCGCGCAAGTTCTTCGACTCCCTCGGCGACTACGCCGTCTCGCTCGGCGCCAAGGGCCTGGCCTGGGTGCGCGTGGGCGAGGAGGGCGCCCTCACCGGCCCCATCGCCAAGTTCCTCACCGAGGAGAACGTCAAGGTCCTCACCGAGCGCCTCGGCCTGGCGGCCGGCCACGCCGTGTTCTTCGGCGCGGGCGACTTCGACGAGGTCTCCAAGATCATGGGCCCGGTCCGGGTCGAGGCCGCGAAGCGCGCCGGCCAGTTCGAGGAGAACGTCTTCCGCTTCGCCTGGATCGTCGACTTCCCGATGTACGAGAAGGACGAGGAGACCGGCAAGATCGACTTCTCGCACAACCCCTTCTCGATGCCGCAGGGCGGCCTTGAGGCCCTGGAGACCCAGGACCCGCTGGACGTCCTCGGCTGGCAGTACGACATCGTCTGCAACGGCATCGAGCTGTCCTCCGGCGCGATCCGGAACCACGAGCCCGCCATCATGTTCAAGGCCTTCGAGATCGCGGGCTACCCGCGCGAGGTCGTCGAGAACGAGTTCGCGGGCATGCTCCGCGCCTTCCAGTTCGGCGCCCCGCCGCACGGTGGCATCGCCCCGGGCGTCGACCGCATCGTCATGCTCCTCGCGGACGAGCCGAACATCCGCGAGACCATCGCCTTCCCGCTGAACGGCAACGCCCAGGACCTGATGATGGGCGCCCCGACGGAACTCGACGAGTCCCGCCTGCGCGAGCTGAACATCCAGCTCCGCAAGCCGGCCGAGCCGAAGGTCCTGGACGGCGGCCGCCCGGTGACGGAGTCGGTGCACCCGGACGCGGCGCGCGGCTGACGGCGTCTGTAGGTACGTGTAGGGGCCTGCACCGTCCTTGGACGGTCCAGGCCCTTACGTATGCGCTGGGGCTATTCGTCCCCTTCGGCGTCCGCGAAGATCTCGTCGGCTGAGGACGCGATGGCGGCGCGCCGGAGCCAGCGGCTCAGGAGGTGTGGCGGCAGGCTTCGCAGCGGCCGGGCGCGGGGCCCCGGAAGGCGTGGTCGCAGGTGTCGCAGTTCTGGAGCGGGTGCTGGCGGGGCGCCCGGAACGGGGGCGGGGCCGGGAGCCGGTCGGCGAGGCGGTGGGCCAGGAGGGCGGCGGGGCGGTACAGCGGTTCCGGCAGGTCGGCGGTCAGCGCGCGATGGACCTGGTCGGGGGTGAGGTCCCGTTCCAGCCAGGCGACGACGCCCGGGGCCAGGTGCTCGGTCTCGGCTGCGGAGAGCAGGAGCCGGCGGTCTTCGAGGCGGAGGCAGGCGAGTAGGGCGTGCGCGGTCTCGATCAGGCCGGGCGTCGGCCACGCCGGCTGCGGCACGGCGGGCAGGGCGCGGCGACGCGGCTCGGGCCGGGATGTCTGTGCCGGCCTCGGCGCCTGCTTCGGCTTCGGCTTCGGCGTCGGCCGCGCGGTAGGGGGTTCGGCCCTGCTGCGGCCCGGCTGGTTGCAGAACACCGTCCGCGTCACGATCCGCCCGTTCGGCAGGCGCACGCGCTCCCGCCGCAGATAGCCGTGGGCCTCCAGCTCGCGCATGGCGGCGGCGGTACGGGTGGTGCCTTCGTGCATTTGCGCGGCGATGGTCTTGATGTCGACGGGCGAGCCGCTGGGCAACGACTGGATGTACGCGCCGATTGCGCGGGCCAGCCCCGTCATCTCCGAGTGCTGGATGAGGTCGTTGCCGACGACCGTGAAGCGCTCGGTGTGGCGCGTGTGCTCGTGAATGACGCCGCCACTCGTACGCCGGTGAGGGTGGTTCTTGCCGCCGTTACGGGACGAGGCGTGCGGGCGCGCGCTAGTGTTCTGGTTACCCATCGGGAAGCCTTACTTCCTGGATGGTCAGGCCCTCGCAGTGGGATTTGCGCTCCCGGCGAGGGCCGACCCATGTCTACGGTGATGCCGGTCGTGCCGAGCGTAGATCAAGCAACCGGGCGCGGCGCCAGCCAAGTTGGCATATTTCACCTGCAAGGGTGACGGTGCCGCCCGGGAGGGAAAGGGTGGGTTTGGTGGGGTCCTTTCTTCTCCAGTACTTGACACTTGGGACCACCCGAACCACCGGAGTCCCATTTTCCGGGCTCCGGTGAGGGGACGAGATCCAGCTCCGCCCACACCGTCTTCCTGGGTACGGGCCCGACCTCGACGCCCCACCGATCGGCCAGTGCCTCGACGAGTACCAGCCCGAGTCCCCGCTCGATGGCGGGCAAACGGTCGCCCTTGGTGTCGGTGACCTCGATACGGACGGTGCCTTCATCCGCCATGAGTGCGGCCAGGAAGTCCCGACCGGTCACTCGCCCGTGGGTGACGGCGTTCGCCGCGAGCTCGGCGACGATCTGGAGGGCCGCGTCGCCGATGGCGTACGGCACTTCGCGAGTCCTCAGCCACTCGCCGGCGAGCAGCCGGGCGAGCCGGGCACCGCGCGGAGTCGGCGACAACTGGACGCGGAAATCCAGGGAGTTCTTCTGATTCACGTCACCGAGCGTGGTCGCCCGCACCTACCGTGAACAGTCACATCACCGATACGTAGGGTGACTGTCCGGAGCTTGTCCACTGGTGTCCGGGCTGTCGGGCCGTGGTCGGCGGGTAGGGCCGGTTGCGTGGTGACACGTACGGACGAGGGGAAGGGCGCGGCATGTCGGTCGACGAAGGGGCACGGCGGCTCAAGACCGAGGAGGACGAGCCGGGCTGGGAGGTGGATCCGGACGACGACTGGGGTGTGGCCGTCGTCGCCACCGTGGGGCGGCAGTTGAGGCTGCGGCGGGAGGCGGTGGGCATGCGCGCCGCCGACTTCGGGGTGGCCGTCGGCTACGGCGAGGACATGATCTACAAGATCGAAGGCGGGAAACGGATCCCGAGGCCCGAGTACCTGGACAAGGCAGACGCGGTGCTGGGCGCGGGCGGCCAGGTCTCGGCGATGAAGGAGGACGTGGCGAAGGTCCGGTACCCGAAGAAGGTGCGGGCCCTGGCCAAGATGGAGGCGAAGGCGGTCGAGATCCAGCTCTACGACCCGCTCAACATCCACGGCTTGCTGCAGACACCCGAGTACGCGCGCGGTCTGCTCCTGATGCGGCGCCCGGCATACACGCAGGACGAGGTGGAGCGGATGGTGGCGGGCCGGATGGCCCGCAAGTCCGTGTTCGAGCGGGACCCCGCACCACAACTCAGCTTCGTCCTGGAGGAGTGGACGCTCCGCCGCCCGCTGGGCGGGAGGGAACTGCTGCGTTCCCAGCTGGAACATCTGCTGGAGGTCGGGCGGTTGCGGAACGTCGAGCTTCAGGTGATGCCGATGGACCGCGAGGAGCACGCTGGAGTGGACGGCGGGATCGAGGTGCTGAAGTTCGGAGACGGATCGGTGGTCGGGCGCTCTCCTGTGGTGGCCAACGGCCGCCCCGTGACCGAGCCGAAACAGCTCCATATCCTGGAGTTGCGCTATGGCATCATCCGGGCTCAGGCTCTCACGCCCCGTGAGTCGACGGCCCTCATCGAGCAACTGCTGGGAGAGACATGATCCGCAACACCTCAGCCGGCGACGCCTCCGAACTGGCCTGGTTCAAGAGCAGCTACAGCAGCGGTAGCGAGGGGGACTCCTGCGTCGAGGTCGCCACCACCCCCGGCACGGTCCACGTCCGCGACTCCAAGTGCACCGCCGGCCCCCAACTCGCGCTAGAGCCGGCCGCGTGGGCGGGCTTCGTGTCGTACGCGTCGGACGGCTCCTGAACGGTGCAGCGCCCGGCGCGGGGCGGCGGGTGGATGGCCGCCCCGTCACCGTCGGACAGCCTTCCCGGTCGGCGGCGCTTTTCCATGTCATCTATCTGAGGTTCTGGACGACGATCCAGTAGTCGTACTCCTCTTCGGTCACGGCGCATACCACACGTCCATCCACCGACATCGTTAGGAAGTCCAGCCCTTCATCCGGCTTCGCGAGCCGCGGAGCGAGCTCGGCGCCCGGCGACCACTTCACCACAGCCCAGCCGAATGTCGATGAGCCGGTGCCAGAAATGCTCAGCAGGAAGGAACCTTCCTCCCCGAACAGCCCATTCTGCTCGGCGTGGACGTGCCACTGGCGGTCCACCTCCTGTAGGGCCTTCGGGTGGCTCAAGGGGACTGTGGCCACAGGCTGAACTTCCCAATGAACAACGCTCTGTAGTGCCTCGCGGACAGAGGGCACTTCACCGGGTGCCGCGTCGCTCGATACTGTCAGGCCGGTGGCAGCGATGCGGTTCAGCCAAGTTTCTCTTGTCGACTCAGTCACGTGCTTGAGTTTCACTGTTCGTAGAACAGATGGTGATCTCCTTCTGGTTTGTTGATCTTTGCATATCGCTCCATGTCTCTGTAGTTGGCATTGTCCCAACCGAAGTTTACGAAGGTGCGGCTGGGATCACCCTTAGGCTTGCCTGCATGGAAGTGAGGCCCGGCTGGGTCGTCCGTGTGCTCGACTACAACACGTGATCCCTGAGGCGTCTCGTATTGACGGAAGGTGCCCCAATGCGACTTTTCCGATGAGTAAATGTACCCCGGGCTGTGCTTCCTTGTGATGTCCGGACCAACCTCCCATTCGGCCCAGAACTCGGCCTCACCGGGTTTGACGCCCGCCAGTTCGTAGGCGGCCTTCCTGGCCTCTTCGCGACTCCCGAACGGGTTCGAGTGCTCACCCTTGGGCGGGCACGGCCCCAGCCCCAGTGGATCCGCCCACGTGTGTGGGTTGTGGACGTAGGTCGCCGGGTTCGGGGCCGGGGCCAGGCCCAGGGGGTCCTGGGTGAGGTAGCGGGCTGGTTCGGGGTCGTAGTAGCGGAAGTAGTTGTAGTGGAGGCCCGTCTCCGGGTCGAAGTACTGGCCCGGGAAGCGGAGGGGGGTGTAGGCCGTGGCCGACTTCGTCCAGGAGGTTGTGCCCCAGAGGGTGGTGCGGGAGCGCCAGGCCAGTTCGCCGGTCTCGTCGACGAGTTCGGTCGGGGCGCCGATCAGGTCGGTGACGATGGCGAAGAAGCGGGTCTCGTCCGTGTCGCGGCGGCGTTCCGTCTGGGCGAGGGGGCGCAGGCCGGCATGGTCCCAGGTGAGGGTGAGGGTTTCGGTGGACTGCTCGCACAGGGTGGCGCCGTCCCAGGTGAAGTGGACGGTCTCCGTGGGGGAGCGCTTGGCGATGCGGCGGCCCAGGGGGTCGTAGACGTAGCGCCATTCCGTGCCGTCGGGGGTGATGACGGAGGTCAGGCGGTCTTCGGCGTCCCAGGTGTAGCGCCAGGTGTCGGGCTTCCGTGACAGGCGGGTCTTCTGGCGCAGAATCGTCCGGCCCTGGGCGTCGTGTTCGTAGCGGACGCCGCCCGCGCGGGTGATGCGGGTGCCGGTGTAGGTACGAGGGCCAGTCGCCTCCTTGTCGCGGGGCCAGGACGCTTCCGTCTGGTTGCCGGCCTCATCGTAGGCGTACCGCTCGGTCCACTGGTCGGCGCGTACAGCCGTCACCCGGCCCGCCGCGTCCAGAGCAAAGCGGCGCGGGCCGGCGAGGTGGTCGTCGATGCCGATCAGACCGCCGTCGGGGCGGTAGTGGTACGCGCGGCGCTGGAGGCGATCGCCCCGGCTCGTCACCTCTTGGGCGGCCAGACGGCCCATCTCGTCGAAGGACGAAGTCAGAGCTGCGAAGTCGCCGATTGCACGGCTCGTTTCGCGGCCGACCGCGTCGTGCGCGAAGGACATCGTCCGGCCGGACGTGGCCAGTTCCGTGCGGCGGCCCGCCGCGTCGTACGACCACGAGCTCTTCGATCCGCCCGGGGTCATGCGGCCCGTTCGGCGGCCGACCTCGTCGTAAGCGAACGTCAGCGTGCGACCGTTGACCGTTTCCGATATCAGGTGGCCGTGGCGGTCCCGTAGGCGCGTCAGCGTCGCGTCCGGGCTCACCGCCATCGCCAGCTCGTCGAAGACGTCGTACTCGTACGTGGTGACCGCACCGCCCGCGTCCTTGCGGAGCACCTGGCCGAGAGGGCTCCGCTCGAAGCGGATCGTTTCACCGGCGCCGTTGGTCCGGGATTCCAAGCGTCCCGCCGCGTCGTACGCGTACGTCAGGGTCCGGCCGTCGAAGTCCGTCTCGGACTTCGTTCGTCCCGCCGCGTCGTAGGCGTATGCCCAGGTCAGGCCCTGCGGATTGGTGACGCCCGTCAGCTGGAGCGCCGCGTCGTGGGTGAAGGAGTAGCGCGTCCCGTCCGGGGTGGTACGGGTCGCGAGGATGTCGAAGTCTCCGTAGGTGAAGACCGTGGTGCCGCCTATGGCATCCGTGTGGCTCAGGCAGTTGCCCTCGCCGTCGTACGTCCAGGATTCCTCGGCCCCGTCCGGGGCGATCCGGCGTGCGAGACGGCCCTCCGGTGTCCACTCAAGGCTCGTCGCCGCGCCCAGCGCGTCCGTGATCCGGACCGTGCGGCCGAAAACGTCGTAGCCGTACGAGGTCGTCGCGCCCAGCGGGTCGGTGACCGAGACCGGCAGACCGGTGCCGTCGGTACGGATACGGCTGATGGCGCCGAGAGGGTCCGTGACGGTCGTGAGCCGTCCCTGGTCGTCGTACGCGAACTCCGTGCGTGCCCCCGACGGACCCGTCACCGACGTGCGGTTGCCGCGCTCGTCGTATGTCTGCCGGACCGTCGTACCGTCCGGGCGCCGCACTTTGACGGGCAGCCCGAGGGCGTCGTACTCGGCTGTTGTGGTCCGCCCGTCGGGGCGGGTGACGGTCGTGAGCCGGCCCTCCCCGTCGTAGGTGAGGACGGTCGTGTGGCCCAGGGGGTCCGTTCGGGAAAGCAGACGGCCCCGGACGTCGTACGTGGACCGGGTGATCCCACCGTCAGGTGCTGTCTCGGCGGTGATCCGGGCCTGGTCGTTCACCTCGAAGCGGGTTGTGCGGCCGAGCGCGTCCGTGTAGGTCGTCTCGCCGTCGCCCCAGGTGAAACGGCCGGCCATGACGCCGTCGCGGCCCGACTGGGACACACAGCGGTCTCGGTCGTCGTAGACGTAGTCGTAGCGGTGGCCGTTGGTGTCGGTCCAGGACGTCATCCGGCCCCGCTCGTCGTAGCCGAAGCGCAGCGGCCTGCCCGCCGAATCGGCGACGGCAGTCAGGTGACCGTCGGTGTAGGCGTAGCGGCGGATCTCCTGGTCCCCCAGGTGCAGGGCCGTGACCCGGGATCCGTCCGTGGCCAGGCGGAGCCGGTAACCGCCGTGGTGGGCGATCTCCGTAGGTGCGCCCTCGGCGTCGTAACCGAAGGTGATCCAGTTGCCGTTGCGGTCGTCGATCTGGACGAGGACAGCCTCGGCTCCGTCCCCGACCGTGGCGAAGTGACGTACAACGCCTGTCTCCGGGTTCGTGACCGTGTACGTGTCGCCCGAGGCGTCCCGGTCCAGCGACCAGCGGCGGGTGCCATGGGTCGGCATCACCGGAACGCCGGGCGCCGGATGCGGATAGGCGAGCATGCTGCCGTCCTCGCAGAGCAGCAGCACTCCCTCCGCGTCGATCTCCAGTCGCTGGTCGACCGTGCTCGCCCACGACGGCCCGAACCAGCGGCCCGCGCGGTAAGACGACTCGTAATGCCGGTTGAACACCAGCGGGAGGGCGCCCGCCAGGGCGAGGTCCGTCTGAGGAAGGGTGACCCGCCCCGTGGCCATGTCCACGGGGTCACCGCACTCGCACTTTTCCTCCGGCTTCCGGCCAGTGCCGTGGGGGTCCTCCGTATGTGCGTCACGGGTCGGGCCCTGGGTGCCGTGCGGCTTCTTCGTGGGTATGTCGTCGAGGTGTTTGAGGCGGGTCAGGGCCTTCAGACCGCCCGTGCCCTTCGTGCCGATCAGTTCCGGCACCAGCCGTCCGATGAACTCCGACGGGTCGCCCTTCGCCGCCTCCCACGCGTTCTTCAGAGCCCGGTCGGGGTTGGCCGCTGTGGACACCAGGCCGGCCAGGGTCATGTTGACACCCTTGTAGTACTCCGCCGGGTGGGTCAGGTTGTACGGATCCATCGGGTCGAGCGAGCGGACGAAGTTGAGCAGACCTGCCGTGCCCTTGACGATGCCGCCGCCGAAGTGAGCCATCTCGACGCCCTGGCCCATGGCGTAGTCGGCCAGCTCCAGCTTGGCCTTCTCCAGGCCCGTCGGCTCCTTCGGCGCATGCGCGAGCGCGGCACGGACCGCTGTCTTCGCCCTCTCCCCCGCCTCGTTGCGCGCGCTCCGGGCGCCCTTCAGGATCTCCCTGGCGCGCTGCCGCTTGGCCTCGCCCGGGTCGGAGAAGTTCCCGGGGTCCGGCAGCGGGTGGTCTGTGGTGCGGGCCGCGTTGTAGGCCTCGACCTTCTTGTTGTAACTGTCGGCCGCCGTCTTGGAGTCCTTGTCGCCCTCCTTGTACAGGGCGATCGCCTCACGCGCCTTGCCCTGAGCGCTGACGACCGCGTGCCCGTACGTCTCCAGCGCCTTGGCCGCGTCCTCCATCGCGTCCGCCGCGTGCAGCCAGTCGGTGGGCAGGGTCTGGAACTTCTCTCGGAAGGTGTTGGCCGCCGCGCCCTTCCAGTGGCTGGAGTCCAGCTTCCGCATGCCGCCGCCGACCAGGTCGAACGCCTTCTGGAAGTCCCGAAGGTTCTTCACCGCGGCAGTGATGGCGGCCGGCTTGCCATGGACCAGCTCGTCCGCTTCCTCACTCTGCCCGAGCTGCTGCTCCCCGACCTCCGCACCCAGCGAGGACGCGGTCTCGTCCCCCCAGTCCTCGACCGCGTCCGCCCAGTCGTGCGCACCGACCTTGTCCAAGGCCTGCCCGGTCTTGTCGGTCACATAGTCGACGCCCTCGCCGACGAGTTCCTTGCCCTTGTCGATGCCGTGGTCGACCCCGTCGACGAGCTTGTCGCCCCACCCCCGCCAGTCGACCATCAGCGGCTCTCCCCCCACCGCGGCTGCTCAGCCTGCTCGATCGTCGCCTGATCGGGGTCGAAGGTCTCCCTGGCCTGCTTGTCCGCGAGGGCGCGCTGCTCCGGAGTGATCAGTCCGGAGCGCTCCATCGAGTCCATCTGCGCGTCCATGACGTCATAACCGGTGTTCTTCCAGGTCTGCTTGACCTCTTCGTGCGCCTGGGTGAACGACTCCCCGCTCCAGTCCGGGTCGTCCCACATGTGCTGGTCACGTATGGACGCCCAGCTCTTCTGCTTGACCTCGTCCTCGGACAGATGCGGATTCCCGTTCAGCGAGTTCACGGCGATCTTGAACGAGTCCTTGACGTACTGCTCCTGCTCCGCGAACGAGCCCGCCGACAGACCGACCCCCTGCGCGAACCCGTTCCCCCGCAGGGTCAGCGCCCGCACACCCCACTCCCACCGGCTGCAGAACGTCTCGAACTCCGACGTCAACCCGCCGTGACCCAGCTCCAGCCCGGACAGCGCCAGATCCGAGAACCCCCGACCCACCGACGCCTGACCGATCATCCCGAGATCCTTCAGCTCGGAATGCGCCAGATCGATACCCTTCGCGATCTCCGCCAGCGCCGCCGCCGGAGCCACCAGCTCAGGCTCACTCCCACTCATCGCGTCCCCGCCCCCGTACCCGATTCCCCGAGATCCACTACCACCCCGTCCGGGACGACCCCCGCCACCGGCGGAAACACCACCCCGTCCGCACTCCCCGCATCCAGCGCCACACCACCCGGACCAGGCAGCATCGGCACCATCACGTCAAGAAGCCGCGCACCCAGAACCGTCCGGTACACCCACTCCCGCCCCGCATCCCCCCGCGCCACCGCGAACCGCGCCAGCGCCTCCTCGTCCGAGAACGCACAGATCCACCGCACCCCGCCGAAATCCGCCGTCCACAGACTCCCGAACTCATCGAACGGCACCAGCACCGCACTACGCCGGAATTCACCCAGCAAACGCGCGAACTCCCGCTGCGCCACGGTCTCTTCGTCGGTCGGCTCCGCCATCGGCTCCGTCACCGGAACCGACGCAGCCGCCAAATCGGCCAGCCGGGAAACCCGTTGAGGTTTCGCCGTATCCCCGTTGTCACTCACTCACGCATGGTGTCATGCGGACATTTCCACGAGCAACGAACATGCGGCCGACATGCGGCTGATGTCGGCCGTACTCAGCTGCTTCAGTCGACCCAGTCCTTCAGCGGCTCGGTGTCCAGCTCCATGCCCACCGGTTCCGGCAGGGTCACGGTCTTGCCGATCGTGACGGTGACCACCATGTCGTAGCGGCCCTCGCCCGGCTGGGAGTGGACGAGCACCTCGCCGGCCGCGCGGTCGATCAGGAGGTAGACCGGGATGCCGGACTCCGCGTAGGCGGGGGGCTTCTCGACACGGTCGCGGCGGTCGGTGTCGGAGTCGTGGGAGGTCACCTCCACTGCCATGAGCACGCCGTCGGGGGAGGCCCACTCGCCCTGGCCGGCGAAGGTCCCGCTGGGTGCGAGGCAGCCGTCCGGGCGGGCGTTGCCCTTGCGGTAGGTCTCGACGCGCAGCCCTTGGTCCGGGTACAGCCACCACTCGGTGTTCGTCTGGATGCACAGGCGGGTCAGCCATTCGATGATCTGCCCGTGGTCGCCGTCCGGCAAAGCCTTCTCCCCGATCTTCCCGTCGATGAATTCCAGGCGCAGGGCATCGCTCAGCCGGTCGCCCACGCGCGCGAGCTCCTCGAAGAGCTCCTGGGTCATGGCGCGGGTCCGCTGCTCGACTGCCTCCACGGCGGCCTCCTCCGGGATCGGTGGTGCCTTCCACGGTACGTGTTCGTCCGCTTGCGGGGACGGTTTCGTCGCTGTCGCCATGCCGGGACACTGGCATATGCCTTTGGTCTGCCGAGTGGATTCAGGGAGCCGCCACCCCTACGGGTGACGTGGCAGGCCGTGTACGGCGAAGGCCGCCGCCCCGGGCTTCCGGGAGCGGCGGCCTTCGGCCGGACACGTACTGCGTCAGTCCTTCTTCGGGTCCTCCAGGCGCGGGAACAGGACCGCGCCCTTCGTGATCGTCGCGCCGGCCGGGAGCTGGCCCCAGGTGGCGGCGGACTGGACCGGCTGGGTGGCGAGGGCGCCCAGGGAGGGCTCCGCGCCGAGGGACTCCCAGAGGGCCTGGGAGGTCTCCGGCATGACCGGGTTGAGGAGGACGGCCACGGCGCGCAGCGACTCGGCGGCCGTGTAGAGGATCGTGGCGAGGCGGGCGCGGCCCTCCTCGCTCTCGTCCTTCGCGACCTTCCAGGGCTCCTGCTCCGTGATGTAGCCGTTGACCTGCTTCACGAAGTCGAAGATCGCCAGGATGCCGCCCTGGAAGTCCAGCTCCTCGCCGATCTTCCGGTCCGCGACCTCGACCGCCTTCGCCAGGCCGTCGTGCAGCGCCTTCTCCGCGTCGCCCTCGGCCGCCGAGGCCGGCAGCTCGCCGCCGAAGTACTTGCCGACCATCGCCGCCACGCGCGACGCGAGGTTGCCGTAGTCGTTCGCCAGCTCGGACGTGTAGCGGGCGGAGAAGTCCTCCCACGAGAACGAGCCGTCGCTGCCGAACGCGATCGCGCGCAGGAAGTACCAGCGGTACGCGTCCACGCCGAAGTGCGAGGTCAGGTCCTGCGGCTTGATGCCGGTCAGGTTCGACTTCGACATCTTCTCGCCGCCGACCATCAGCCAGCCGTTGGCCGCCACCCGGCCCGGGACCGGCAGGCCCTGCGCCATCAGCATCGCCGGCCAGATCACTGCGTGGAAGCGCAGGATGTCCTTGCCGACCAGGTGCGTGTTCGCGGGGAAGGTGTCCTCGAACTTCGCCGGGTTCTCGTTGTAGCCGACCGCCGTCGCGTAGTTCAGGAGCGCGTCGACCCACACGTAGATGACGTGCTTGTCGTCCCACGGGACCGGGATGCCCCAGTCGAAGGTCGAGCGGGAGATGGAGAGGTCCTGCAGACCCTGCTTGACGAAGTTCACGACCTCGTTGCGGGCCGACTCGGGCTGGATGAAGCCCGGGTTCGCCTCGTAGAACTCCAGCAGCTTCGGGCCGTACGCGGACAGCTTGAAGAAGTAGTTCTCCTCCTTGAGGATCTCCACCGGGCGCTTGTGGACGGCGCACAGCTTCGTGCCGTCCTCGGCCTCGATGAGATCGCCCGGGAGCTTGTACTCCTCGCAGCCCACGCAGTACGGGCCCTCGTAGCCGCCCTTGTAGATCTCGTCCTTGTCGTACAGGTCCTGCACGAACTCCTGCACGCGGTCGGTGTGACGCTTCTGGGTGGTGCGGATGAAGTCGTCGTTCGCGATGTTCAGGTGCTCCCAGAGGGGCTTCCAGGCCTCCTCGACGAGCTTGTCGCACCACTCCTGCGGCGTGACGTCGTTCGCCTCCGCGGTGCGCATGATCTTCTGACCGTGCTCGTCCGTGCCGGTGAGGTACCACACCTTCTCACCGCGCTGGCGGTGCCAGCGGGTGAGCACGTCGCCTGCGACGGTCGTGTAGGCGTGGCCCAGGTGAGGAGCGTCGTTGACGTAGTAGATGGGGGTCGTGACGTAGAACGCCTTCGAGCCCTGCTTCTCGGATCCAGTGGCCGCCATGGTCCGAATTTTAACGGTCGGGGGGACCTGCCCTCACACGGATAAACCCGGGGCCGGAGGGCGACGCCCCCCGGCCCCCGGGTTCATCCATGATCAGTGCTCCGACCAGTGCTCCGACCAGGGCTCCGACCAGGGCTCCGTCGGCTCCGTCAGAGCGACCAGTCCGCCAGCAGGCCCCGGTAGAACTCCGCGTGCGCCGTCTCGGCCGGCGTCGTGCCCGCGAAGTGGACACCCGTACGGGGAGTGGCCAGCTTGCGCAGGTAGTCGAAGGCCTTGGCCTCCTCCTCGCCCCACACCGTGAACCGCCAGTGGAACGCCCGCTCCGGGCGCTCCGCCGCCTCCGTCAGGGCCTGCGTCGCGGGTGTCTTCGCGTCCGGCGCGCCGTCCGTCTGGAACACCACCAGGGCCGGGAGGGACGGGTCCGCGGACTTGTCGTGGAGGGCGAGGACCTCCTCGACGGCGCGGTGGTAGTTCGTCCGGCCCAGGCGGCCGAGCGTCGCGTTGATCTCCTCCACGCGGGTGGGGGTGAGCTCGGCGGGGGTCAGCTCGGCCGTGCCGTCGATGTCCGTCGAGAAGAAGACGGCCGTCACGGCCGCGTCCTCGTTCAGGTGCGCGGCGAGCGCCACCGTCTGCTCCGCGAGGCGCTGGACCGACCCGTCCTTGAAGTACGGCCGCATCGACCCCGACCGGTCCACGACCAGGTACACGGCGGCGCGCGCCCCGGCCAGGCCCTGCTTGCCGAGGACCGTGCCGGCCGCCTTGTAGGCGTCGACGAGGTGCGGGGCGGCGGCCTTGACGCGGGCGAGGGGGACGGCGGGGGCGGCGCCGGACGCCTCGTCCGAGGCGGGCGCCTCGGGCTCGGCCTCGGGCTCCGCCGGGGCCTCGGCGGCTGCGGCCACCGGCTCGGGGGCGGGGGCGGGGGCGGGGGCCTCGGCCGGGGTCTCCGGCTCCGTGGCGGGCTGGGGCTCGGTCTCAGCCTGCGGCTCGGGCTCCGGCTCGGCCTCCGGTGCTTCCTGTACGGGGGCGGGCTCCGGCTCCGGGGTCACCTCGGCGACGACCGGCTCGGGCTCGGATACGGCCTCGGGCTCAGGCGCCGGCTCGGGCTCCGGCTCGGTTACGGCCTCCAGCTCCGCGGCCGGCTCGTCAGCCTCCGGCTCCGCCGGGGTCTCCGCCTCGGCCTCCGCGGCTACGGGAGCCTCTTCCGCGACCTCGGCGGCCGGGGCCGCCTCCGGCTCGGGCTCCGCCTCGACATCCTCCGCCGCAGGGGCGATTTCGGCCACCGGCTCCGCCGGGGCCTCGTCCTCCGCCGTACCGGCGTCGTCGACAACGTCGGCGGCGGCCTCAGCCTCGGCCTCGACCACAGGCACCTCGGCCTCCGGCTCCGCCTCGGCCGCAGGAGCCTCAGCCTGCTCAGCCTCGACCTCAGCCGTCACCTCCGGCTCCGGCTCCGCCACCGGCTCGACCTCGGCCTCGACCTCAGCCACCGGCTCAGCCTCGTCCCCCGCCTTCCGCGCCTGCGGGATCTGCGGGTTGTCGAACGCGGCCGCCACCAGGTCCGCCGCCGCCCGCTCCGCGGACGCGGGCACGGCCGCGGACACGGACGCGGGCACAGTCTCAGCCACGGCCTCCGCAGTCTCCGTCTCCGTCTCCGTCTCCGCCTTCGCCTCAGCCGCAGGCGCGGACGCCTCCGCCTCAGGGGGCGTCGCCTGGGGCGGGACGACGGAGGTTGCCGGGACCTCGACTTCCGCGGTGTTCGCGCGGTCGCGGCCGAATACCTTGCGCAGCAAGCTCCGAATACCCATGGGCGAACCCCTTCGCATGAGTTGGGTGCGGTATGCGTCCCTTTGTTCCTGGCTCAACGGCGATTCCTGGCCAGGGCGGACACGTAAGGTTAGCGGCCGCCCTCCCCGGCCCCTACGACCCGGGCGCCTGCGGTCGCCGTGGATTCATCGGGCGTTCACTCCTTCGCCGCCATCGTGCAGGCGCGTGCACATAACGTCACGGCCGACCGCGCCTTATCGCGCCCCACAACGGAGGACAACGTGCGCAAACTGCTGCCCCTGCTGAGCAACAACGCCCACGGCGGCGGCCGTTCCGCCCTTACCTGCCGGTACCGCTGCGGCAACGCCTGTTTCCACGAGGTTCCCAACACCAGCGACAACGAGTACGTCGGTGATGTCATAGCCGGTGTGCTTTCGCGCCGTTCGCTCGTGCGCGCCGCCGCGGTCGTGACGGTCGCCTCCGCCGCCGGGTCCGCGCTCGCGCTCGGCACCGCGCCCGCCGCCGAGGCGCACGAGCCCGGGAAGGGGAAGGGCCACGCCAAGGCCGACGGCGCCCGCGGCCTCCGCTTCGCGCCGGTCCCGCCCAACACCGCCGACCAGGTCACCGTCCCCGCCGGCTACTCCCAGAACGTGGTCATCCGCTGGGGCGAGCCCATCCTCCGTGGCGCCCCGGCCTTCGACGCCGACAAGCAGACCGCCAAGGCGCAGGCCGGCCAGTTCGGCTACAACAACGACTTCCTCTCCCTGCTCCCGCTGCCCGGCGAGCACCACCGCCAGGTCCTCGTGGCCAACCACGAGTACACCGACGAGAACCTGATGTTCCGCGGTTACGACCCCGCCAACCCGACCCGCGAGCAGGTCGAGATCGCCTGGGCCGCGCACGGCCTGTCCGTCGTCGTGGTCCAGGAGGAGCACCGCGACGGCAAGCTGGCCGCGGTCACCCGCCACCACCTCAACCGGCGCCTGACCGCCACCAGCGAGTTCGAGCTGACCGGCCCGGCGGCGGGCAGCGCACTGGTGAAGACCTCCGCCGACCCGGCCGGCCGTACCGTCCTCGGCACGCTCAACAACTGCGCCGGCGGCACCACCCCGTGGGGCACCACCCTGCACGGCGAGGAGAACTTCAACCAGTACTTCGCCAACGCCTCCTCCGCCACCGACAAGCGCTACGGCATCGGCACCGCCGCCAGCGAGCGCAAGTGGGAGCGCTTCGACAAGCGCTTCGACCTCGCGCAGGAGCCCAACGAGGCGCACCGCTTCGGCTGGGTCGTCGAGCTCGACCCGTACGACCCGGAGTCCACGCCCCGCAAGCGCACCGCGCTCGGCCGCTTCAAGCACGAGGCCGCGCAGCCGCGCCTGACCGCCGACGGCCGGCCGGTCGTCTACATGGGCGACGACGAGCGCTTCGACTACTTCTACAAGTTCGTCTCGTCGAAGCGGATGAAGAAGGGCGGCTCGCGGGCCGCGCACGCGCACAACCTCACCCTGCTCGACGAGGGCACCCTCTACGTCGCCAAGCTGACCGGCGACAGCCCCGCCGCCGAGATCGACGGCACCGGCAAGCTGCCCTCCGACGGGGCCTTCGACGGCTCCGGCGTGTGGATCCCGCTCGCCACGGCCGGCCCGGACGGCACCGCCGTCTCGCACGTGCCCGGCATGAGCGCCGAGGAGGTGTTCGTCTTCACCCGCCTCGCCGGTGACAAGGTCGGCGCCACCAAGATGGACCGCCCCGAGGACATCGAGCCGTCCCCGCGCACCGGCCGCGTCTACGTCGTCCTCACCAACAACAAGGACCGCGGCAAGCCCGGCAAGGCCGCCGCCGACGAGGCCAACCCGCGCAACGAGAACAAGCACGGCCAGATCCTGGAGCTCGCCGAGCACTGGGACGACCCGTCCTCCGACGGCTTCGCCTGGCGTCTGTTCCTCGTCGCCGGCGACCCGAACGACCCGGCCACCTACTTCTCCGGCTTCCCGAAGGAGAACGTCAGCCCCATCTCCTGCCCGGACAACGTGGCCTTCGACCCGCACGGCAACCTGTGGATCGCCACCGACGGCAACCAGCTCGGCTCCCACGACGGCCTGTTCGGCGTCGCGGTGCAGGGCGGGCGGCGCGGTGAGCTCAAGCAGTTCCTGACCGTGCCGACCGGCGCCGAGACCTGCGGCCCGCTGATCCAGGACCGCCGGGTCCTGGTCTCCGTGCAGCACCCGGGCGAGCTCGACGGCGCGTCCGTCGAGAATCCGGCCTCCGTCTGGCCCGACGGCCCCGGCAAGATCGTCCGCCCGTCGGTCGTCGCCGTCTGGCGCACCGACGGCAGCGACATCGGCGTCTGACACCGAGTCGGCTGAGGGGGGCGGGCGTCAGCCCGCCCCCTGCTCAGCCCCGGAGGTACGGGCTCCGCCCGCGCCGCCCACGCCGAGGCCTTCCCGGAACCGTACGAACTGCTCCTCCGGCTCGCCCGTGTACACCCACGGCACCCACGCCGCCCGCGCCCCGAGCAGCGTCATCGCATCCCGCGCTATCTCCACCTGGCCCGCGTAACACGCCGCGTGCGCCAGATAGTTGAGCTCCGCGACCTCCTCCGGTGCCACCGGCCGGCCCGGTTCCCGGCCGCCGATCCACCGGGCGTGCGTCCGCCGGAGCTCGGTCACCGCGAGCTCGTGCTTCCAGTGCTGGTCGAAGCCGCGCACCGGCCCGCGCCCCAGCGCCCCGTCCACCACGTACCGGTACTCCTCGACCCGTGCGATCTGCACCAGGATCGGCAGCGGCGAACCGGGCGGCGCCACCCCCGCCGCGTCCCGGGCGAAGTCGTACATCGCGCCGTGCGTCCCGTGCCAGCGCGCCGACCAGTAGCGCAGCACCTGCGTGTGCCCCTCGGTGTTGTACGGGTCGCGGCGCCGCAACTCGTCGAACCAGTGCCGCAGTTGGCGGCGCTGCACCCCGCCCTCGTAAAGCCGTGCCACCGAGAGTAGCGACACCCACGGCATGGGGTCGGCCGGCGCCGCGTCGGCCGCCGCGAGGCACGCGTCGACGGACGCGTCGACCCGGCCCCGGTCGACCGTGCTGCCCCGTCCGGCGGCGATGGCCGCGTCGAAGACCCGCACCACCTCCGTCGCCGCCCGCAGCACCGCCGCGTCCGGGTTGCCGGGCTCGGCGGCCCACCAGGCCTCGACGGTCGAGCTGCCGGCCGCCGCGTGCGAGAGCAGCCGCAGCCGGTGCGTACGGCGGGTCCAGTCGTCCCCGGTCGCCCGCAGCAGATCCCGTACGCCCTGCCAGCGTCCGATCACCATGTCGTGCCGGGCCTCGGTGAGCGCCCGGTCGCCGAAGTCCGGGTCGAAGTCCGGCACGAACCGGGCCTGACGGGCCGAGCGGCGGCGCAGTGCGGCCATCGGTGACCTCCCTCGCGAGGCTGGGATCGGGGACGGGTACGGGGACGGGTGCGGGCGTGAATCGCCGTACGAGTACGAGGACGTCGGGTACGCGGACTTCGGGTCGGAAGAGGGGGATCGGGCGGCGTCGGTCGCAAGCGGGCGCCGCCCGCATCGGAAGCCCGGAACTCAGCGGTCAGAAGTCCGTCGCCAGCGACTCGTCCGCCCTCCGCGCCCGCGGCGAGTCCGGCGAGGCGAAGGGCGCCGCCGCGGCGAGCGCGCGGGCCGCGTCGAGGCGGGCCGGGCGGTAGTAGGTGCTGCCCTTCCTCCAGTACACGAGCATCGGCACGACGCCGATCCCGAGGCCGCCGAGCCCGATCGCCAGGGAGACGGCGGACAGCTCGCCGAGGGACTCGACGAAGGCCCACAGCATGAACGCCGAGCCGAGCAGCGGCCACACCCCGCCGAGGACGAACTCCTTCACCGAGCGCAGCAGCAGACCCTTGTACGCGACCACGGCGGCGAGGCCCGCCAGCGCGTAGTAGAACGCGATGAGCAGGCCGATCGCGCTCACCGCGTCGCCGAGGACCTGGCCGACCGAGCCGGCGGCGGCCGCGGCCGCGAACATCACGAGCGCGGCGGCGCCGACGGCGACGACGGCCACCCACGGGGTGTTCCAGCGCCGGTGGACGGTGCCGAGCGCGGCGGGCAGGGTGTGGTCGCGGCCCATCGAGAACAGCGAGCGGGTCACCTGGATGAGGGTGGTCTCCAGGGTGGCGACGGTCGACAGGAGCACGGCGAGGACGAGCAGTCTGCCGCCGACGCCCGGCCAGATCTCCTGCCCGAGGACGGCGAGCACGTTGGCGCCGCCCTTCTCGATCTGACCACCGCTCAGCACCACGTTCACGGTGACCGTGAAGGCCTCGAACAGCAGGAACACCACCCCGACGCCGACGAGCGCGGCGAGGCCGGCGGTGCGGCGGCTGTCGCGGGTCTCCTCGCTGAGGTTGCTGGTGACGTCCCAGCCCCAGTAGTAGAAGGCGGCGATCAGCGCGCCCGCCGCGAAGCCGGAGCTGCCGCGGAAGTGGCCGAATCCGAACCACGACCAGTCGAACGCGGTGGCCTGCCCGTGGTGCATGACCGCGGCGAGCACGAACGCCACCAGGATCAGCATCTCCAGGCCGGACATGACGAGTTGGGCGCGCACGGTGAGCCGTACGCCGCCGAGGACGACGAGCAGCATCATCAGGAACCAGCCGGCGCCCACCGCCACCGAGAGAGCCGTGTCGTCGGCGAGCGCCGGGTCGATCAGGGAGAGCGTGAGCGAGCCGGCGGGCAGTGAGCCCGCCACCATGAACACGATCGTGGCGAAGACCAGCGCCCAGCCGGAGAGGAAGCCGAGGAAGGGGTGGAGGGTGCGGCCCACCCACGAGTATCCGGCGCCCGCGTTGACGTCGATCCGGCCGAGGCGGGCGTAGGCGAGGACGATGCCGAACATCGGTATCGCGCAGTAGAGCAGCGCCGCGGGCCCGGCCAGGCCGACCGCGCCGAACAGCACGGCGGTGGTCGCGGCCAGCGAGTACGCGGGCGCGCTGCCCGCCACGGCCATCACGATGGTGTCGAACGTGCCGAGGGCATTGGGCTGGAGGCCCCGGCCGGGGAACCGGCCGGAGGATCGGCCCGGTGCTCTGCCGGAACTGCCGGAAGTGGTGCGCATGGCGGTGTCCTCGGGGACGCGGGGGAGCGGAACGCAGGACGGGGTGAAGGTGGCCATGACCGTGCCACCAGGTCGCTCGTGGCCGGAAAGGGACGCGGATCACGGTGAATTCGAGCGCATCGTAGTCGTACTCGTGAGTTCGGGTAACGGCGGTGGGAGGGTTCGGTTCCGCAACCGCCGGTAACTGCTTCCGTACGCCCCTTTGGCCGGGTTTACGGCGCGGGCGGCGCGGAAGATCCCACTTTCCGGCTATCGCTCGCGGTCCGGGGTCGCGATGGCGCGGGCCGCGCGGACCTCCTGCCGGAGCGGGGCGAGGACGCCTTCCTCGTCGCCGCCGAGGTCCGCCCGTACCTCCACGAGCACGCTGCTGGAGCGCAGCCCGTCGGCCAGTTCCCGCAACTGGCGTTCCACGGCGGTCACCTCGGCCGGTTCGGGCGGCGCCGCGCCGTGGGCGACGCGGATGCGGGCGGCGGTCGTGGCGTCCACGATCCGTTCGACGGCGATGGCCAGCGGCCACCACGCGGCGGCCAGGTCCCCGGCGGGCGGCGGTTCGGTCAGCGCGCGCTGGAACTCCGAGCGTACGGACGACATGTCCCGGTACAGCTTGCGCCGGGCCCGCTGCCGCGCCGCCGGGTTCTCCTGCTCGTCGGAGCCGTAGGCGCGGGCGAAGGCGAGGGTCACGTACGAGGCGGTGTCCTCGACCGCGTCGGCGAGCCGGTCCGCGACCCGGGTGTGCCAGGACTCCGGCCACAGCAGATAGCCGGCGAGCAGCGCGATGCCGCAGCCGATGAGGGAGTCGTAGAGCCGGGGGAGCACCAGGTGGGAGCCCTCGTGGTTGAGCAGGTCGGACAGCAGCAGGATGACCGGGGTGATGGCGGCGGTCTGGAAGGCGTACCCCTTCGCGGAGAACGCGGGGATGAGCGCGGCGAGCACCATCATCACCGGCACGTCCCACCACCCGCGCGGCACCGACGCGAGCAGCGGCGCGGCGACGACGAGCCCGGCGGCCGTGCCGAGGGCGCGCAGCACCGCGCGCGAGAACACCGAGCCGAAGTCCGGCTTCATCACGAAGGTGACGGTGAGCGCGACCCAGTACGAGCGGGGCACGGCGATCAGCGACACCAGCGACTGGGCGAGCCCGATGCAGAGGGCGAGCCGCAGGCCGTAGCGCCAGGAGGCGCCGGAGACCAGCACGTTGCGGGCGGTGCGCCGGATCCGTACGCGCAGGGCGGCGGGCCGGCCGAGCCGGTCGTCGACGTTGTAGGGCTTGGGCTCGGCCTGGTGGACGACGCGCGCGGCGTGCCGCAGGGCCACGTCGACGGCCTTCTCGGAGGGGCGGCGGGCCTCGGGCAGACGCAGGGCGGGGGCGCCGGTGCGGCCGTGCTCCACGGTGTCGGCGAGTTCGCGCACGGCGGCCGGGATCTCCGGGGGCAGCGGCCGGTGGAAGCGGCGGGCCGCGAGGTGGGCGGCGGGCGCGGCCTCCAGGAGCGGGATGAGCACGTTGAGCTGGGCGAGCAGCCGCACCAGGGTGGGCGCGCGGCCGTGGTGCCGGGCGCGGCGGGCGAGCACCAGGTCGTAGGACTGGTTGAGGGAGTCGGTGACCGCCTGCCGGCGTTCGTCGTACGTGTCGGTGCCGGCGGCCTCGAAGAGTTCGGCGACCGCCCGGTAGGTCCTGGCGACCGACGTCCGCTCGGGCGCGCTGCCGCGCAGCGGCCAGCCGAGGAGGGTGAGGGCGAGCACGACGACCCCGCCGAGGACGAGCAGCAGCGGCGGTCTCCACCAGGGGTCGGGCATCGGCAGACCGGCGCCGACGACCGCGTTGAGCAGGAGCAGCAGGCCGGAGACGGAGGCGACGGCGCCGATCGACGAGATCATCCCGGAGACGAGCGCGACGAGGGTGAGCGCGGCGACGGCGAGCCAGCCGTGGCCGTACACGAGGGTGCCGAGGGTGACGCCGAGGGCGCCGAAGAGCTGCGGTACGGCGATGTTGAAGACCCGCATCCGGTACGCGTCGGCGGTGTCGCCGATGACGCCGGAGAGGGCGCCCATCGACACGAGCGCGCCGTAGGTCGGCTGTCCGGCCGCGAACCCGGCGGCGAGCGGCGCGGCGAGCGCGATCGAGGCACGGCCGACGGCCGGCCAGGGCACGGGGGTGGGCTGGGGCCGCAGCCCGGCGGTCAGCCAGGCGGGCGGGGACAGCCGGGGGGACGGTCGCTGCTGGTCGGACGGCCTTTGTTCGGCGGGCTCCCGTGCGGATGTCGGCATGCGTCAAACGTACGGCGGGGCGGGGGCGAAAGCGCAGGCGGTAGCGGGGGTGTGGGTGGTGGCGGGGCGCAGGCGGCGACGGGCCGGACCCCTGCGGGCCGCCGTGGTCGTGACGCTCGCGAGCCGGCCCGGGCTGCCGCGGGCCGGATGCCTGTGGGCTGCCGCAGGCGGCGACGGGCCGGACACCTGCAGGCCGCTGCGGGCCGGATGCCTGCGGGCCGCCGCAGACCCCCGCAGGCCGGGCCGTCGCGGGGCGTCGCGGGTCAGCTGCGGTAGCCCTCGACCTCGGCTGCCGGGCGGACGGCCGCGGTGTCCGGGTTCTCGCCGAACTCGGTCTTGGCGCGCCGCTGGCGCAGCAGGTCCCAGCACTGGTCGAGCTGGACCTCCAGTTCGGCGAGCCGGGAGCGTTCCTCGTCGCGGAGGCCACCGGTGCGCTGCCGCAGGGCGCGCTCCTCCTCGACGAGGGAGCCGATGTTCTCGAGGATCTCGTCGTTCTCCATGCCCTCCAGCGTGGCCGATCGGCGCCCGGTCCGCGAGGCGGACGGGCGCCGATCGGTGCTTCCGAGGCAGGCAGGCAGGCAGGCCGAGGAGCTCAGTGCCGCAGGGCCTGGGCGATCTGGGCCTGGGTGGCCCCGGAGAGGGTGCGGTTGCTGCGGGCGGTGCCGCTCTTGGACTTGCCGGCCTCGACGCCGTCGATGTTCAGGACGACGGAGTCGAGGAAGTTCCCGTCCGCGTCACGGAAGTTGACCATGACGGTGTAGTCGGCGGTCTTGTCCGTGGGGTTGGTCGCGGTGATCTCGGCGACCGTCCGGTCCCCGTCCGTGGACGTCGGCCCGGCCTTCACGTCGCCGGTCGCGTTGATCCCGTCCTTGACCTCGGCCATCTTCTCCTGCGCGGCCGAGGC
This sequence comes from Streptomyces sp. NPDC048623, assembly GCF_040650755.1. Lineage (NCBI taxonomy): Bacteria > Bacillati > Actinomycetota > Actinomycetes > Kitasatosporales > Streptomycetaceae > Streptomyces > Streptomyces sp. NPDC048623. The sequence continues at coordinate 230,758 of NZ_JBEZHV010000005.1, read as the reverse complement.
CACGGCGGCGGTGGCGGAGGAGACGATCCCGCCGGCCGCCTCCTTGGCCTCGTCACAGCCGGTCAGGGCGACCGGCCCGAACGCGGCCAGGGCGAGGAGCGCGGCGGCGGGGGCCGTGCGGCGGCGGCTCACCAGGACTCACGTCCGTAGTCCTTGTCCGCCGCCAGCGCCCAGATGACGAAGACGGACACCGCCATGGAGAACAGCGCCCACCACGGCTGGTACGGCAGGAACAGGAACTGCGCCACGATGTTCAGCGAGGCGAGGGCGATACCCGCGATGCGGCCCCACTCGGCGCCCTTGAGGATGCCGGCACCGGCGATGGTGACGACCACGCCGAGGCAGAGGTGGATCCAGCCCCAGGACGTCAGGTCGAACTTGAAGACGTAGTCGCCGACGCGCGTGTAGATGTCGTCCTCGGCGATGCCGGCGATGCCCTGGAGGATGTCCAGGACGCCGGTGACCAGCATGAGGACACCGGCGAACATGGTGCCGCCGGACGCCCAGGCGCCGGAGGTCGACTGCTGCGGAGATTCGGTGTTCTTGCTCATGGGCTCATCGTGGGAGCGTCTGTTCGGTTTCGAACCTTCTGCTGGGCCGTACGGGTGACAGGTCTATCCTGGACATGTAGCATCCAGAACCATGAGGATGAACGAGGGCGTGGAGTGGGCGATGCACAGCTGCCTCAACCTCGCCTGGATCGGCGAGGGCGGGGACGGCCGGGACGGCCGGGAGGGCGGCGGGCCGCGGGCGGTCACAGCGGCCCGACTCGCGGCGTACCACGAACTGCCCACGGCCTACCTCAACAAGCAGCTCCAGGCTCTGGTCCGGGCCGGCATCCTCAGCTCGGTCTCCGGGCCGCGGGGCGGCTTCCGGCTGGCCCGCGGGCTCGACCGGATCACGTTGATGGACGTGGTCGTGGCGATCGAGGGCCCGGACGAGGCGTTCCGCTGCACCGAGATCATCGGCCAGGGACCCGGCGCGGTGACGACGGGCCGTCCGAGCGCCGAGTGCGCGATCGCCGAGGCCATGGGCCGCGCCGAGCTGGCCTGGCGGCGCGAACTGGCCGCCAGGACCCTGGCCGACGTGCGCGCGCAGGCGGAACGGCAGGCGCCGAGCGCGCCGGAGCGGATCCGCCGCTGGTTCGCGTCCACGGCCTGACGGTGTTCCGTCGGGCCGCGGCTGCCGCGGCTGCCTCGGCTTCAGATTCTGGACATCCAATGTCGTGTTCACGGAAGGACGTACGTACGTCATGAGCGTTCAGCACACCGACCGGCGCACCATCACCAACCCCGCGACCCTGCACGACCCGACGCCCTTCGGCTACAGCCACGCCGTCTCCGCGCCCGGCGAACTCGTCTTCATCGGCGGCCAGTACGCCTCCGACGCCACCGGCGCGCCCGTCCCGGGCGACTTCGCCGCCCAGGTCGACCTCTCCCTCGCCAACCTCCGGCACGCCCTCGCGGGCGCGGGCCTCGGCTTCGAGCACGTGGTCCGGCTCGGCTCGTACATCGTCGAGCACGACCTCGCCAAGCTGGAGGTCCTCGGCAAGGCCCTCCACGCCGCCTTCGGCGACCGGCTGCCGGCCCAGACGCTCAGCGGGGTGGCGGCCCTTGCACTCCCCGGGATGCTCTTCGAGATCGACGCGGTCGCCGTCCGGCCGTAGGCCGCCGTCCGGCCGGTGCCGGCGGGCTGATCCACTTGCGGCGGGCGGGGCGGGGGTGTGCCCTGGAGGGTGCACCGCAAGGTGCGCACCGTGCGTAACGTGCGGGAAAGGAGCTCCGCCATGGCCGCACACGCAGCCGCCCCCGCCCGCAGGCAGGCCCGCAGGCAGTTCAGCACCCACGGTTGGGCACTGCCCGTCATCATCGGCATCAGCTACGGCCTGTACGCCCCGGTCATCGCCCGGCGCGGCGGACCGCTGGCCTGGAGCCAGTTCTGGCTCGGTCTGATCAGCGCGGTCGTGCTGGCCGTCGCCATCCACGTCCTGGTCCGTTACGGCCGACGGATGCGGCGCGAGGTGCGGGCCGTCGCCTGGGGCGCCCTCGCCGGCATCGCGATCGGCTTCCTCGTGGGCCTCTCCGACCACAGCGTGTTCTCGTCGTCGATGGTCGGTCTGATCGTCGGCCTGGCGACGTTCGCCTTCGTCTTCTACGCCTTCTACACCCACGAGGACGCCGTCGGGCACCCCGCGCCGTACTGATCGGCGAGGGCTCGCCGTCGGTAGTAGGCGACGGCCACCGCCGCCAGGAGCACCGGCCAGGCGGCGAGCGGCAGATAACAGCCGAGGAACAGGGCCTGTTGGGCCGGGTCGAGCACGGTGAGATCCCCGGCCCCCAGGCCCGCGACCTCGGCGTACGCGGACCAGCCGACCGCCAGGAACAGCCCGGCGCTCCCGGCGAGGGCCGCGCCGGTCGCGAGCCGCGGGTTGATCCGGCGCCCGAGGAAGACCTCGCCCCAGGGCCGGACCAGACCGAGGGTGAGGTAGGCGAGCACCTCGCCGAGCACGGTCAGCCCGATCATGTACGCGAGCGTCACCGGCTCGGCGTCCAGATACGGCGAACTCTCGGCGACCGGCAGCCCGAACCCGAGCGCGAGCCGCCACACTCCGGCGGGCAGGACGAGCAGGGGCACGGCGTGCGCGGCGACCACGGCCCAGCGGGGCGGGGCGGGGACGACCTCAGGTGTCTTCGGCATGCCCCCAGGGTTCCGCCGAGCCCGGCCCTGCCGCGTCGCCCCGCGGTCCGTTCCCCCTCCGCCGCGCGGCGGAGCCGTACTCCTACCCGTTGCGGGGGACGGTCTGCTGCACGGCCCAGCGGTTCCCGTCCGGATCGGCGAAGTACACGAAGGAGCCCCACGGCTGGTCGTCGATCGCGCTCACCGCGATACCGCGCGCGGTGAGGTCCGCGTGCGCCTCCTCGATGTCGGCGACGACCACCTGCAGGTTGTCCAACACCCCTGGTTCCATCGCGGTGATGCCCTTCCCGAAGGCGATCGAGCAGGCCGATCCGGGCGGGGTCATCTGCACGAAGCGGATCTCCTCGCTGACGGTCACGTCATGGTCGGCATGGAACCCGACCTGCTCGTAGAAGCCCTTGGCCCGGTCGATGTCGCTGACGGGCACGCCGATCAGTTCGAGCTTGATGTCCATGCCCGCCATCATGTGCCGCCCGGCCCCGGCCCGCCCGTTGACCTTCCCCTACGGCCCGCGCGCTGATCGCCCTGGCGCGTGAGTCGGGCGCGCCGGAACGTGGCCTGTGTCGTCGCCGACGTCGCCGACAGGCCCTAGTCGGCGTCCCCCACGCCCGGCACCTCGCCCCGGACCACCACCACCGGGCACGGCGCGTGCTGGGTGACGTTCGAGGAGACCGAGCCCAGGGCGGCGGCCTTGAAGCCGCTGTAGCCGCGGGCGCCGACCACGAGGAGGGACGCGCCCTCGGCCTGGTCGATGAGGGCCTGGGCGGCGTTGCCGCCGACGATCGTGCGGGTGACCGTGGCGACGGTCTCCGGGGGGAGCGCCTTGGCCAGGGACTCGTCGAGAATCTGCTTGGCCAGGCGTTCGGGGTCGAACTCCGGGGGGACGCCCGGCATGAGGGTCGCCCAGGAGGCGGGGAACTCCCAGCCGATCACCGCGTGGAGACTGTCCCCGGTGAGGGCGGCCTGCCCGGCCGCCCACTTCAGCGCCTTCAGGGAAGGTGCCGATCCGTCCACGCCCACCACGATCCTGCCGCCGGTCATCGCCGACCTCCGATTCGTACGTCGCGAAGCTTGTCGTGAAGCTCTGCCCACAACGTAACAAACCGATCAATCGAAGCGGAGGTCGGCCAGACCCGCCAACTGCTGCTCGAACGGGACGACCTCGTCCGTCTCCTCCGCCCGCTCCGGCCGGCCCGCGATGAGCTCCGCGAACTCGCCGCCCGCCCGGTTGATGCGGTTCGGCAGGCCCTCCGTGTACTCGTCGCCGCCCGTGCCCCAGTCCTCCGAGGCCGCGTACACGGCGGTCGGGGCGACGAGGGCGCGCAGGTAGGCGAAGAGCGGGCGCAGGGCGTGGTCGAGGACCAGCGAGTGGCGGGCGGTGCCGCCGGTCGCGCCGACGAGGACCGGGGTGCCGGTCAGCGCCGCCGGGTCGATCAGGTCGAAGAAGGACTTGAACAGACCGCTGTACGAGGCCGTGAACACCGGCGTCACCGCGATGACCCCGTCCGCGCCCGTCACCGCGTCGATCGCCTCCTGGAGCTTCCCGGACGGGAAGCCGGTGACGAAGTTCTTCGCGATGTCGACGGCCAGGTCGCGCAGTTCGACCACCTCCACGTCGACCGCGTACTCCTGCTCGGCCAGCCGGTAACGGGTGGCCTGGAGGAGCCGGTCGGCGAGGAGCCGCGTCGAGGACGGGCTGCTGAGTCCGGCGGAAACGGCGACCAGCTTCAACGTGCGCATGGCTGCTTATGCCTCCTGCTTCTGGGTGCGCTGGACGGCGGGGTGGAGCGGGGCGGTGGTGGGGACGTCGGCCGGGCGCAGGTTCTCGAACTCCTTGCGCAGCACCGGCACGACCTCCTCGCCGAGGATGTCGAGCTGCTCCAGGACGGTCTTCAGGGGCAGTCCGGCGTGGTCGATCAGGAACAGCTGGCGTTGGTAGTCGCCGACGTAGTCGCGGAAGGACAGGGTCCGTTCGATGACCTCCTGCGGCGAGCCGACGGTCAGCGGGGTCTCGCGGCTGAACTCCTCCAGGGACGGCCCGTGGCCGTACACCGGCGCGTTGTCGAAGTACGGGCGGAACTCCCGTACCGCGTCCTGCGAGTTCTTCCGCATGAAGACCTGGCCGCCGAGGCCGACGATCGCCTGCTCGGGGGTGCCGTGCCCGTAGTGCGCGTACCGCTGGCGGTAGAGCCGGACCATCTTCTCGGTGTGCTGCTTCGGCCAGAAGATGTGGTTGGCGAAGAAGCCGTCACCGTAGTACGCCGCCTGCTCCGCGATCTCGGGCGAGCGGATGGAGCCGTGCCAGACGAACGGCGGGACGCCGTCGAGCGGGCGCGGGGTGGCCGTGAAGCCCTGGAGCGCGGTGCGGAACTTGCCCTCCCAGTCGACCACGTCCTCCCTCCACAGCTTGTGGAGGAGCGCGTAGTTCTCGATGGCGAGCGGCATGCCCTGGCGGATGTCCTGCCCGAACCACGGGTAGACCGGGCCGGTGTTGCCGCGCCCCATCATCAGGTCCACGCGGCCGTCGGCGAGGTGCTGGAGGGTCGCGTAGTCCTCGGCGATCTTCACCGGGTCGTTGGTGGTGATCAGGGTCGTGGACGTGGAGAGGATCAGGTTCTCCGTGCGGGCCGCGATGTGCCCGAGGAGGGTGGTCGGCGAGGACGGCACGAACGGCGGGTTGTGGTGCTCGCCGGTCGCGAAGACGTCCAGACCGACCTCCTCCGCCTTGAGCGCGATGGCGACGGTGTTCTTGATCCGCTCGTGCTCGGTGGGGGTGCGGCCGGTCGTGGGGTCGCCCGTCACGTCGCCGACGGTGAAGATCCCGAACTGCATCGTGCTCACCTCTCGCCTTTCGATGCCTCGGCTTGAGCCTTGGAGGCTGTTGGTTGAATGTTAAACCATCACGCCCAACGGTGCACCTCCGCGTCGTATTCCCGGGCCCGTACCCTGGTGGGCATGGCGGACTTCGATCTGGAACGGTGGAAAGAGCGGGGCGTGATGCTCCGTGTCTTCATCTATGTCTTCGTGACCCATGCCCTCGCGGGCTTCATCTGGCTGCTCTTCTACGTGGGCGAGCACGCCCCGAAGTGACCCGCACCGCATAGCGGTGGACCCGCGGCCCTCACGTAGAGTCGCCGACGTGAACGCCGACGTGAACGCTGCGATATCGGTCGTCGGTATCGGCGCCGACGGCTGGGACGGGCTCCCCGAGGCCTCCCGCCGCGCCCTCCGCGCCGCCGACGTGCTGATCGGCGGCCCCCGCCAGCTCGACCTGCTCCCGGCCGCCGAGTGCCCCGGCGAGCGGATTCCCTGGCCGAGCCCGCTGCGCCCCGCCGTGCCCGGCCTGCTCGCCGCCCACGAGGGCCGCGCCGTCGCCGTCCTGGCCAGCGGCGACCCGATGTTCTACGGGATCGGCCGCACCCTCACCGAGATCGCCGGCCCCGGCCGGCTGCGCGTCCTGCCGCACCCGTCCTCCGTCTCGTACGCCTGCGCCCGCCTCGGCTGGCCCCTGGAGAGCACCGAGACGATCTCCCTCGTCGCCCGCCCGCTCGACGCGCTCACCGCCGCCCTGCACGACGGGCGCCGCCTGCTCGTCCTCGGCGAGGGGCCCGAGAGCCCCGCGCGGGTCGCCGCGCTGCTGCGCGAGCGCGGCTGGGGCGGCACCCGGATCCGGGTCCTGGAGCAGCTCGGCGGCCCGCGCGAGCGGGTCCTCGACGGCACCGCCGCCGACTGGCCGTACGAGCGGACCGACGCCCTCCACGTCCTCGCGCTCGACTGCGTGCGCGACCCGGACGCCGCCGCCCCGCGGCTCGGCCTGACGCCCGGCCTGCCGGACGAGGCGTACGAGCACGACGGGCAGCTCACCAAGCGCTACGTGCGCGCCGCGACCCTCGCCGCGCTCGCGCCCGCGCCCGGCGAGCTCCTCTGGGACGTCGGCGGCGGCTCCGGCTCGATCGGCATCGAATGGATGCGGGCGCACCGCGCCTGCCGGGCGCTCGCGGTGGAGAAGTCGGCGGAGCGGGCCGCGCGGATCTCCCGTAACGCGGCCGCCCTCGGCGTACCCGGCCTGAAGGTCGTCACCGGTCCCGCGCCCGCCGCGCTCGCCGGCCTTCCGGTCCCCGACGCGATCTTCATCGGCGGCGGGCTCACCGCCCCCGGCCTGCTCGACGCCTGCTGGGACGCGCTCCCGGCGGGCGGGCGGCTCGTCGCCAACACGGTGACGCTGGAGTCCGAGGCGCTGCTCGCCCGGTGGTACGGCCGCCACGGCGGCGAACTGATCCGGCTCGCGGTCGCCGCCGCCGTGCCCGTGGGCGGCTTCACCGGCTGGCGCCAGGCGATGCCGGTCACCCAGTGGTCCGTAACGAAGGGTTGTACACAGGAATGACCGTCCACTTCATCGGCGCGGGCCCCGGCGCGGCCGACCTGATCACCCTGCGCGGCGCGCGCACCCTCGCGACGTGCGGTGTCTGCCTGTACGCGGGCTCCCTCGTGCCGCGCGAGCTGCTCGCCGAGTGCCCGCCGGACGCGAAGCTCGTCGACACGGCGCGGATGGACCTCGACCAGATCGTCGCCGAGATCGCCGCCGCCCACGAGGCCGGCCTGGACGTGGCCCGGCTGCACTCCGGCGACCCGTCCGTGTTCAGCGCGATGGCCGAGCAGATGCGGCGGCTCGACGCGGCCGGCATCCCGTACGAGGTCGTGCCCGGCGTCCCGGCCTTCGCCGCCGCGGCGGCGGCCCTGAAGCGCGAACTGACGGTCCCGACCGTCGGCCAGACCGTCATCCTGACCCGCATCGCCCAGCAGGCCACCCCCATGCCGGAGGGCGAGGACCTCGCCACCCTGGGCCGCAGCGGCGCGCTGCTCGTGCTGCACCTCGGCGCGCGGTACGTGGACCGGATCGTCGCGGAGCTCGTGCCGCACTACGGGCTCGACTGCCCGGCGGCCGTCGTCGCGATGGCGAGCCGGCCGGACGAGGTGGTGCTGCGCGGCACCCTGGAGGACATCGCGGAGCAGGTGAAGGCGGCGGGCATCACGAAGACCGCCGTGATCGTCGTGGGCCGCACGCTGGCGGCCGCGGAGTTCCGCGACAGCCACCTCTACGACCCGGCCCGGGACCGCCACACCTGCTGAGACGGCCCCTGCGGCCGGACGACCGGATCAGGCGTTCGGCCGCTTGCCGTGGTTCGCCTTCTTCTTCTTACGGGCCCGCTTCTTGTTGCCGCGCTTCGCCATGGGTCTCCCTCTCGGTACGTCGGTAGGGCACTGCCGTGGCCAGCCTAGGGTCGGGAGCGGGGGCCCGCATGCGGAATCGGCCGACTGTCGGTGCCTTGCACTTCAATGTCCCTGTGACCGTCTACGACGTGGCCCGGGCGCTGCCGGGCATCGGGGAACTGCGCGACCACTGCCGGGGGCTCGCGATGCTGGAGGCCGTGCTGAGCCCGGAGTGGGCGGACCGGTACTACTCGTTCGCCGAGGACACGGCCTCGATGCGGGACGGTCAGGGCGACGCGTACCGGATCGTCTTCTCGGAGGCGGGCGCGTACGTGGAGGGCTTCGCCCACGAGGCGCCGATGAGCCCCTGGGCTCGCACGGACGTCCCGGAGGTGTGGCCGGGCGTCCTGGACTCCGTACCGGACGCCTTCCGGCCGTACGTCTCCGAGCCCGAGGACGGCGAGGTGGCCCCGGCCGTCACCGCCTGCCTCTGGCGCGCCCCCGCCGACCCCGCCTGGCGCGCCGGCACCATCGACTTCCCCGCCGGGCGGGGCGACGGCGAGCCGGACGGTGCCGACCGGCTCTTCGAGCTGCTCGTGGACCGTTCGGCGGAGGCGTACGCGGAGTGGGCCGCCGACTACTACGAGACGGAGGTCGACGCCGCGGCCGTCCGCCACGTCCTGGCGCTGGAGCCGCTGACGCGGGAGGTCGTGGCGGCGCTCAACCCGGACGTGTCACTGGCCGACCTCGCCGAGGACATCGCGGAGATCGGCTATTCGCGGGACGAGGAGTTTCCGTTCCCTCCGGTCACGGAGGCCGAGCGGGCCGCAGGGCGCGCCGAGCACGCGGAGATCGACGCCAAGCACGCGCGCCGCAGGGCGCTCAGGCCCGAGTGACCCCCCACTCCGGCGCCAGCGCCGCCATCACCGTCGCGTCCACCCGCTCCCCCTCCCACAGCAGCGCCCCGCGCAGCACGCCCTCCGCGCGGAAGCCGGCCTTCTCGTAGGCGCGGCGTGCGCGCGGGTTGAAGGCGTAGACCTCCAGCGAGACGCGGTAGAGGCCCACGGCCTCGAAGGCGTACCCGACGATCAGCCGGGTCGCCTCGGTGCCGAGGCCGCGGCCGAGGGCGTCCGGGGCGAGGCAGATCCGGAAGTTGCAGCTCTCGTTGGCCCGGTCCCAGTCGTTCAGCACCGCCTCACCGACCACCCGCCCCGTCGCCCGCTCCACCACGGCGAGGTCGAGCCGGTTGCTCTGCGCGCCCCGCGACCCGTACCACTTCCGCAGCGCGGGCTCCTCGAAGTCGGCGTGGGAGCCGGTGAGGCGGCCGATCTCGGGGTCCCGGAGCATGGGGAGGAGCGCGGGGACGTCGTCCTCGGTGACGGGGCGGAGGGTGACGAGTTCGCCGTCGAGCGTGGGCTTGTACGAGAAGTCGGTCGTCATGCGGGCATTCTCCGGGGCACCCGGGTGCGACGTCCCCCGGTTTTCGCGGCGGGCCCGGGCGAGCCGCCTGCAACCGGCCGTTCGCGAGGTGGGTGACCGGTCCGCCGTTTCAGGCCCTCTTCCGGGTGATGGCGCCCGGTTGAGTTTCGAAGTACTTTCAAAGTCATGAATGCCGAGAGCGCAGCCGTGAACTTCTCCGAGCTGGTGAACAAGAACAAGCAGACGCTTGCCCGGCTCCAGGAATCGCCGAGACTGCTCCTGCACCGCAGAGACGGCGAGGATCTGGTCCTCACCACCGCAGCGCGGGCCGAGCAGGACCAGACCGTGGTGTCGGCAGCCACCCGGATGCTGGTCGCGATGGCCCGCCGGGAGCCCGGCAGCATCGAACTTCTCCTCGACATACTGCCGGACGCGTTCCCGTGGGTCCGGTTCCTGCCCGAACCCGATCTCCACGCCTTCGCCATCGAACTGGTCGACACCATGCGCGCCGCCGACTCCATCGGCAACAGCGCCTCCGTCGCTCAGTTGCTGATCGCCTGGCAGCACACCGCCGAGGTCTACTCCGACCCTGCGCTGCTGGCCGCACTGACCAGGGATCACGGCGAAGACTACGGCCCGGTACCCGACCCTCGGGACGTAGCGTGACGGCGGGCCGCGGTGACCGCGCCGCGCCTCCGGCACCAGAGGGCCACTGGGAAGTCCGGTTCGCCGACGCGGCCTCGGCCAAGGGCTGGGAGAGCCTCGCCCAGCAGGCCCGCGAGAACACCTACCGCGCCTGGATCACCATGCGCACCGCCCCCAGGCCCGCCACCGAGACACCCCGGCACCACCGGCTCAAGGGCGGTCTGGCGCACGGCACCCATCGCGGGCAGACCTGCGAGCAGTGGCAGATCGAGGTGACCGGCGGCGGCCGCATCTGGTACCTCCTCGACACCGTCCGGGAGACCTGCTGGATCACCTTCGCGGGTGCAGGGCACCCGCGAGCCACAGACAGGCGCTGACAGCCGGGCGGACGGCGGAACCGGGCGGCCGTGCCATGCGGGGTGCGCTGTGGCGGGGACCGTCACGCCCCCGCGGCGGAGCCGCCCGGCCCCGCCACCTCCGACCGGCCCACCACCGTGCCCGCGCGGTCGATGCAGACGACGTCGACCGCGACCGGGGCGCCGCGGAGGACCGTGAGGGCCTCGTCGCGGGCGCGGGTGGCGACGAGGTCGCCGAGGGGGACGGCGGCGGCCTCGCAGAGGCGGAGGGCGGCGAGGCCGGTGTTGGCGGCCGAGATCTGCGCCGCCAGGGCGTCGGACGCGCCGCCCGTGCGGGCGAGGGCGGCGAGGAAGGGTTTGTCGACCTGGGAGCGGGCCGAGTGCAGGTCGAGATGGCCGGCGGCGAGCTTGGAGAGTTTGGCGAAGCCGCCGCAGATCGTGAGCCGGTCCACCGGGTGGCGGCGCACGTACTTGAGGACGGCGCCCGCGAAGTCGCCCATGTCGAGCAGGGCGATCTCCGGCAGGTCGTACAGCTCGGTGACCGTGCGTTCGGAGGTGGAGCCGGTGCAGCCGGCGACATGGGTCAGGCCGCCCGCGCGGGCCACGTCCACGCCGCGCCGGATGGAGTCGATCCAGGCCGAGCAGGAGTAGGGCACGACGACGCCGGTGGTGCCGAGGATGGACAGGCCGCCGAGGATGCCGATCCGCGGGTTCCAGGTGGAGCGGGCGATCTCGGCGCCGTTGTCGACGGAGACCGTGATCTCGACGTCGCCCGTGCCGCCGTGCGCCGCCGCGACCTCCGCCACGTGCTCGCGCATCATCTGGCGGGGCACGGGGTTGATCGCCGGTTCGCCGACGTCGAGGGGCAGGCCGGGCAGGGTGACCGTGCCGACCCCGGGACCCGCGCGGAACACGACGCCCGAGCCCGGCGGCAGGAGCCGTACCGTCGAGCGGATCAGCGCGCCGTGGGTGACGTCGGGGTCGTCGCCCGCGTCCTTCACCACGCCCGCGGTGGCCGAGTCCGGCCCCGTCGCCTCGACGGCGAGCGCGAAGGCGGGCGTCTGGCCCTTCGGCAGCGTGATCGTCACCGGGTCCGGGAACTCGCCGGTGAGCAGCGCCGTGTACGCGGCGGTCGTCGCCGCCGTCGCACAGGCACCGGTCGTCCAGCCGGGCCGCAGACCGGTGTGCTTGAGTTGGGCCGCACGCCCGCCGGCACTCACGAACGGACCCCCAGGATTCCCATGCACGTACTCATCCTCGGCGGGACGACCGAGGCCCGCGCCCTCGCCGGGCTGCTGCACGACGACGTGCGCGTGACCAGCTCGCTCGCCGGGCGGGTCGCCGCCCCGCGGCTGCCCGCCGGGGAGGTCCGGATCGGCGGCTTCGGCGGCCCGGACGGGCTCGCCGCGTGGCTGCGCGAGCACGCCGTGGACGCGGTCATCGACGCCACCCATCCCTTCGCCGAGCGGATCAGTTTCAACGCGGCCGGGGCGGCCGCCACCGCCCATGTTCCCCTGCTGGCGCTCCGCCGTCCCGGCTGGGTCCCGGTGGAGGGGGACGACTGGCGCCCGGTGGACTCCCTGGAGGCCGCGGCCGCCGCCCTCGACGGCCTGGGCGACCGCGTCTTCCTCACCACCGGGCGGATGGGGCTCGCCGCCTTCGCCGGCCGCCCCCAGTGGTTCCTCGTCCGCTCCGTCGACGCGCCCGACGCCCCGATGCCCGCCCGCACCGAAGTCCTCCTGGACCGGGGCCCGTTCACCCTCGACGGCGAGCGCGAGCTGATCCTCCGTCACCGGATCGACGTCCTCGTCACGAAGGACAGCGGCGGCGCCGCGACCGCCCCCAAGCTCCGGGCCGCCCGCGAGGCCGGCATCCCGGTCGTCGTCGTCCGCCGTCCTCCCGTACCGGAGGGGGTCCCCACGGCCGCGACCCCCGAGGAAGCCGCCTCCTGGGCCGCCACGCACCTACGATGAGAGTGCGGGCTCGACTCCCCGCACCGAAATGGGGTGCGTCATGAGCACTCTCGAAGAACAGATCGACGTCAACGCACCGATCGACAAGGCCTGGGGTGTGCTCCATCGCCCCGAGACCTATCCGCAGTACATCGACGGCGTGCGCTCCGCTGAGCCGCGCGGCGACCGCGGAGCGCATCTGAGCACCGACCGGGGCCGTACCCGGGAGTACGACGCCACGATCACCGATACCGACCGTGGCCAGGAACGCACGATGCGCTGGGAGACCGCGGACCCCCGGAAGCTGTCGGGGTCCTTCTCCCTGCGGGCCGTCGACGCGGACCACACCCAGGTCCAGGCCCGGGTCGTGTACGACCCGGACGCGGTCCGCGGCGACATCGGCGGCCCGAAGACCGGTATAGCCCAGGCAAGCGCGATGGAACGGGTCGTACGGGCCGACCTGGAGCACTTCAAGGATGTGGTCGAACACCGCAGGTGAACGGTTGAGGTCGAACAGCGAACCGTCGCGGCCGCTCGGGGCACGGGCAGCCGCGACCTGCAAGCCGGTTCAGCCGTAACGCCGAGGGGTCCATGCGATCGTGCGGCCGTCCGCGCGTTCGGTGACCCGCGTCTGCGAGGAGCCGATGAGCAGCAGGGTGCGCATGTCGACCTCGGAGGGTTCCAGGGTCTTGAGGGTGAGGATGCGCACCGACTGCTCGGGGCCGCCGACGTCGCGTGCCACGACCACCGGGGTCTCCGGGGCGCGCAGTTCGAGCAGCAGCTCGCGGGCCGCCGCCACCTGGTGCGTACGGGACCTGGAGCCCGGGTTGTAGATGGCGAGGACCAGGTCGGCCTCGGCGGCGGCGCGGACGCGGCGGGCGATGACGTCCCAGGGCTTGAGGCGGTCGGAGAGGGAGATGGTGGCGTAGTCGTGGCCGAGCGGGGCGCCCGCGGCGGCGGCCGCGGCGTTGGCGGCGGTCACGCCCGGGAGGACCCGTACGGGGATGTCGGCGTACGCCGGTTCGGAGGCGACCTCCAGGACCGCCGTGGCCATCGCGAAGACGCCCGGGTCGCCGCCGGACACGACCGCGACCCTCCGGCCGCGCCGGGCCAGGTCGAGGGCGAACTCGGCGCGCTCCGACTCGACCTTGTTGTCGGAGCCGTGGCGCCGCTGGGAGGCCCGCAGGACCGGGACGCGGTCGAGGTAGGTGGTGTAGCCGACCAGGTCGTCGGCGTTGACGAGCGCGCCGCGCGACTCCGGGGTGAGCCAGGGCGCCCCGGCCGGGCCGGTGCCGACCACGACGACCTCGCCGACCGTCTCCCGGGACTCGGGGGCCACGGCGTCGACACGGGAGGGCAGCACGGCGACCGAGAAGTACGGGACCGACTCCGGGTCCACGTCCGTCAGGCGCCCGGTGCGCTCGCCCGCCATGAACGCCCGCTCCACATACCGCGCGTCGTCGAGCCGCCCGGCCCGCTCCAGGGCCCGCTTCACGGTCGGGAACGTGCGGCCGAGCTTCATCACGACCGCCGAGTCGGTGCCCGCGAGCCGGGCCGTCAGCTCGTCCTCCGGCAGGGTGCCGGGGACGATCGTCAGGACCTCCTCGGCCTCGCACAGCGGCTCGCCGAGCCGCGCCGCGGCCGCGCTCACGGAGGTCACACCGGGGATGACGGTGGTGTCGTAACGGTCCGCGAGCCGCTTGTGCATGTGCTGGTACGAGCCGTAGAACAGCGGGTCGCCCTCGGCGAGGACGGCGACCGTGCGGCCGGCGTCGAGGTGCGCGGCGAGGCGGGCCGCGGCCTCCTCGTAGAAGTCGTCGAGCGCGCCGCGGTAGCCGCCGGGGTGGTCGGTGGTCTCCACGGTGAGCGGGTACATCAGCCGCTCCTCGATGTGGTCCTCGCGGAGGTGCTCGGCGGCGATGGAGCGTGCGATGGAACGCCCGTGGCGGGCCGAGTGGTACGCGATGACGTCGGCGCCCGCGATGGCCTTCACGGCGGCGACCGTCATCAGGTCCGGGTCGCCGGGGCCGAGCCCGACCCCGTAGAGCCTGCCCTTGGTGCCCTTGGTGCCCTTTTCGGTGCCTTGCGTGCTCACTTCTGGATCTCCGCTTCGTGCGCGAGGGCGTTGAGCGCGGCCGCCGTCATGGCGCTGCCGCCGCGCCGGCCCCGTACCACCAGGTATTCCAGGCCGAGTCCGTTCGCGGCGAGGGCGTCCTTGGACTCGGCGGCGCCGATGAAACCGACCGGGATGCCGAGCACGGCCGCCGGCTTCCCGGCGCCCTTCGCGATCATCTCCAGGAGGTGGAAGAGCGCGGTCGGCGCGTTGCCGATGGCGACGACCGAGCCCTCCAGACGGTCCCGCCACAACTCCATCGCCGCGGCCGAGCGGGTGGTGCCCAGCTCGGCGGCGAGCCCGGGCACGGCGGGGTCGGAGAGGGTGCACAGCACGTCGTTGGCAGCGGGCAGCCGCTTGCGGGTGACGCCGCTGGCGACCATCTGCGCGTCGCACAGGATCGGCGCGCCGGCGCGCAGCGCGGTGCGGGCGGCGGCGACCACGCCGGGGGAGTACGCGAGGTCCCGGACGAGGTCGGTCATGCCGCACGCGTGGATCATGCGCACCGCGACGGTGGCGACGTCGTCGGGCAGGCCCGCGAGGTCCGCCTCGGCGCGGATCGTGGCAAAGGACCGGCGGTAGATCTCCGCCCCGTCCTTCTCGTACTCGAACATCGTGTCGCTCTCGCTCATCTCGTGGTGGTGCGGGCTGTGGCTATGGCCGCGGGGAGGGAGGTACGGGGGGTGGGCACGCCGTCCACCAGGTAGGTCTCGCCGCCGTCAGCCGCCAGGACGTCGACCCAGGTGCCGGCCGGGCGCGGGTGCCCGCACCGCCGCTCGCACCCGGAGAAGTGCACGGGCAGCGGCCCGGCGGGGGCGCGCAGGGCCTCGGCCCGTACGTCGGCGAGGGACTTGGCGCAGCCGGGCCGGCCGGTGCAGGCGGTGACACCGGCCGCGGGGGTGTCGGGGGCGGTGACGAGTCCGTGCGCGGCGAGCGTCGCGAGGCCGGCGGCGGGCTCGACCAGGACCACTCCGCGCCAGGGGGTGAGGCGGACCTCGGCGGCGGGGAGCAGGGCGCGCGCCTGGGCGGCGGTGAGGCGTCCGAGCGGGGCGAGGACGGAGAGGGCGCGGGCGCCCAGGGGTCCGGGGGCGAGGGGTGCGGGGGCGAGGGGTGCGGCCTGCGGGGTCTGTGGATCTTGTACGGGCTCCGCGGCGATCCCCGCGGCCGCGAGGGCCGCGGCCGGGTCCGGCGCGTGACCCGCGGGCAGTTCGGGCACCCGCCAGGCGCCGTTGCCGGCCGCGGCGGCGGCGTCGAGGAAGGCGAGCGCGGCGGCGACCGCGGCATGCGGCGCGTCGGCGGCGGGAACCCGGAGGGTGTGCCCGGCGAAGCGCAGCAGCGCGCTGTCGCCGTCTTCCGCTGCGAGCAAGGTCACATCGCCGCCGAGCCCGGCGACATCGCCGCGTCCGTCGTCCACGACGAACAGAAAACGCCCCGAAAGGGACGCGGCGCGGGGCGTCGCGCAGAGCAGCGTGTCGAGCGCGCGCACCCACAACTGCACGTCCCCGTGACCGAGTCCGTCGAGCCCGGCGGCCGGTGAGGCGACGATGTTCCGCACGCGCTCGTGGGTGGCGGACGGCAGCAGCCCGGCCCGTTCGAGTACGGCGGCCAGTTCGGCCCCGCACCCGTCCCCGAGGCCCCGCAGCTCGGCGTTCCCGCGCGAGGTGATCCCGATCCCGCCGTCGCCCAGCTCCTCGGCGGCGGTGGCCAGGACCTCGACCTGATGAGACGTCAATCTGCCGCCGGGCAGCCGGAGTCGGGCGAGAAACCCGTCGTCGGCGCGATGCAGGCGCAACGCCCCGGGGCAGGCGTCGCCACGGTCCCGTACGAGCGGTTCGTCCCGTTCGGGTCGTTCGGGTGAGGTGCGTCGGGTGGCGGGCATGGCGGCGAGCATACCCACGGCACTCCGGCCGCCAGAGGGCCGTTCGGCGGTGTGATCAGGCCTACGTTCCTGCACCACCCCACCCCCTCGCCCGCACGATCTAGGATGCAGACCGGCATGGGGCCGCAGGGCCCCGGGGAGGAAGCCCGGTGAGAATCCGGCGCGGTCCCGCCACTGTGAGCCGGCCCCGGGGAGACCCGGGGGCGGTGAGTCAGGAACTCCCGCCGTCCAACGACCACCCGGGGCGCGGACACCCCGAGGAAGGGCCTGAGCCTCGCCATGCTCCTGCTGCTGTCGCACTCCGACACCGACCTGCTCAGCGCCCGTGCGGCGAACACCGCCGCGAACGAGGGCGAGGGGGTGGAGTGGCGGTACGCCAACCCCGCCCGGCTCCCCCTGGCCGATCTGCCCGGCCTTCTCGACGGCGCCGAACTCGTCGTCGTACGCCTCCTCGGCGGCGTCCGCTCCTGGCAGGAGGGCCTGGACACGGTCCTCGCCGCCGGAAAACCGGTCGTCGTGCTCAGCGGCGAACAGGCGCCCGACGCCCAGCTGATGGCCGCCTCCACCGTGCCGGTCGGTGTCGCCACCGAGGCGCACGCGTATCTCGCGCACGGCGGTCCGGACAACCTCGGCCAGCTCGCCCGGTTCCTCTCCGACACCGTGCTGCTCACCGGTCACGGCTTCGAGGCCCCGGCGCCCGCCCCCACCTGGGGTCCGCTCGACCGCACGCCCGGCCGCACCGAGGGCCCGACCGTCGCCGTGCTCTACTACCGGGCCCACCACATGAGCGGCAACACCGCCTTCGTCGGCGCCCTCTGCGAGGCGATCGAGGCGCACGGCGCCCAGGCCAGGCCCCTGTTCGTCACCTCCCTGCGCGCCCCCGAGGACGCGCTGCTCGACGAGCTCCGTACCGCCGACGCGATCGTCACCACCGTCCTCGCCGCGGGCGGCACCAAGCCCGCCGAAGCGCAGGCCGGTGGCGACGAGGAGGCGTGGGACGCGGGCGCGCTCGCCGCGCTCGACGTACCGATCCTCCAGGCCCTGTGCCTCACCGGCTCCCGCGCCGCCTGGGAGGAGAACGACGAGGGTCTGTCGCCGCTGGACGCCGCCAGCCAGGTCGCCGTGCCCGAGTTCGACGGGCGGCTCATCACCGTGCCGTTCTCCTTCAAGGAGATCGACGAGGACGGTCTCCCGGCGTACGTGGCGGACGCCGAGCGCGCCGCCCGGGCCGCCGGCATCGCCGTACGGCACGCCCGCCTCCGGCACGTGCCGAACGCCGAGAAGAGGCTGGCCCTCGTCCTCTCCGCGTACCCGACGAAGCACTCGCGGATCGGCAACGCGGTCGGCCTCGACACCCCCGCCTCCGCGGTCGCGCTGCTGCGCAGGCTGCGTGAGGAGGGCTACGACTTCGGGCCCGTCGAGGACATCCCGGGCCTCGTCTCCGGCGACGGCGACGAGCTGATCTACGCGCTCATCGAGGCCGGCGGCCACGACCAGGACTGGCTGACGGAGGAGCAGCTGGCCCGCAACCCGGTCCGCATCCCGGCCGCCGACTACAAGCGCTGGTACGCCGAGCTCCCGGCCGAGCTGCGCGCGCGGGTGGAGGAGCACTGGGGCCCGGCACCCGGCGAGATGTTCCTCGACCGCTCGCAGAATCCGGACGGCGACATCGTCCTCGCCGCGCTCCGGCGGGGGAACCTGCTCGTGCTCATCCAGCCCCCGCGCGGCTTCGGCGAGAACCCGATCGCGATCTACCACGACCCCGACCTGCCGCCCTCGCACCACTACCTGGCGGCCTACCGCTGGATCGCGGCCCGCGCGGAGGACGGGGGCTTCGGCGCCGACGCCATGGTGCACCTGGGCAAGCACGGCAACCTGGAATGGCTGCCCGGCAAGAACGCCGGTCTGTCCGCCGCCTGCGGCCCGGACGCGGCCCTCGGTGACATCCCGCTGATCTACCCGTTCCTGGTCAACGACCCGGGCGAGGGCACCCAGGCCAAGCGCCGGGTGCACGCGACCCTCGTCGACCACCTCGTGCCGCCGATGGCGCGCGCCGACTCGTACGGCGACATCGCGCGCCTTGAGCAGCTGCTCGACGAGTACGCGCAGATCAGCAGCATGGACCCGGCGAAGCTGCCGGCCATCCGCGCCCAGATCTGGACGCTGATCCAGGCCGCGAAGCTCGACCACGACCTCGGGCTCCAGGAGCGCCCGGAGGACGACGGCTTCGACGACTTCCTGCTGCACGTCGACGGCTGGCTGTGCGAGGTCAAGGACGCCCAGATCCGCGACGGTCTGCATGTCCTGGGCGGCGCGCCGACCGGCGAGGCCCGGGTCAACCTGGTCCTCTCCATCCTCCGCGCCCGCCAGATCTGGGGCGGTACGCAGGCCCTGCCCGGTCTGCGCGAGGCCCTCGGTCTCGACGAGTCGGCGGCGACCCGGACCACCGCGGACCAGGTGGAGGCCACGGCCCGCGAGCTGGTCGAGGCGATGGAGGCCGCGGACTGGGACGAGGCCGCGATCCCGGACGTCACCGACGGGTACGGCCACGACGTCCGCGACGTGCTGTACTTCGCCGCGCGCCAGGTCGTCCCGCGCCTCGCCGCCACCACCGACGAACTCGCCCACGCCGTCCACGCCCTGAACGGCGGCTTCGTCCCGGCCGGCCCCTCCGGCTCGCCGCTGCGCGGCCTGGTCAACGTGCTGCCGACCGGCCGCAACTTCTACTCCGTCGACCCCAAGGCCGTGCCGTCCCGGCTCGCCTGGGAGACCGGCCAGGCCCTCGCCGACTCCCTCCTCACCCGCTACCGCGAGGACAACGGCGAGTGGCCCACCTCTGTCGGCCTCTCCCTGTGGGGTACGAGCGCGATGCGCACCGCCGGCGACGACGTCGCCGAGGCCCTCGCGCTGCTCGGCGTGCGCCCGCTGTGGGACGACGCCTCGCGGCGTGTGAACGGTCTGGAGCCCATCCCGCTCGCCGAACTCGGCCGCCCCCGCATCGACGTGACCCTGCGCATCTCCGGCTTCTTCCGCGATGCGTTCCCGCACGTCATCGGGCTGCTCGACGACGCCGTGCGGCTTGTCGCGGGCCTCGTGGACGAGCCCGCCGAGGACAACTTCGTCCGCGCCCACGCCCAGGCCGACCTGGCGGCGCACGGCGACGAACGCCGCGCCACCACCCGTATCTTCGGCTCCCGGCCGGGCACGTACGGCGCGGGTCTGCTCCAGCTGATCGACTCGCGCGACTGGCGCACCGACGCCGACCTCGCCGAGGTGTACACGGTGTGGGGCGGTTACGCGTACGGGCGCGGGCTCGAAGGGCGCCCGGCGCGCGAGGAGATGGAGTCGGCGTACAAGCGGATCGCGGTCGCGGCGAAGAACACCGACACCCGAGAGCACGACATCGCCGACTCGGACGACTACTTCCAGTACCACGGCGGCATGGTGGCCACCGTGCGCGCGCTGCGCGGCACGGCCCCGGAGGCGTACATCGGCGACTCCACCCGCCCCGAGACCGTCCGCACCCGCACCCTCGTCGAGGAGACCTCCCGCGTCTTCCGCGCCCGCGTGGTCAACCCGCGCTGGATCGAGGCGATGCGCCGCCACGGCTACAAGGGCGCGTTCGAGCTCGCGGCGACCGTCGACTACCTCTTCGGTTACGACGCCACCACGGGCGTCGTCGCCGACTGGATGTACGACAAGCTCACCCAGGAGTACGTCCTCGACCCGGCCAACCAGGCCTTCCTGAAGGAGGCCAACCCCTGGGCCCTGCACGGCATCGCCGAGCGTCTCCTGGAGGCCGAGTCCCGCGGCATGTGGGAGAAGCCGGACCCGGAGACCCTGGCGGCGCTGCGCCAGGTGTTCCTGGAGACGGAAGGCGACCTGGAGGGCGAGGACTGACCCGCGGGGCCTGATCCCGGCCTCACCGGACACGGTGCACCGCCCTCTGGACGCGGTGCACCGGCCAGCCGCCTGCCCCCTGCGGCAGCCCGGAGCAGCACGCGAGACGGAACGTATCGTCTTGTACGGGAGAGGGCTCAGGCGGAGGCTATGCGGAACACCAGCGCGGCCGCCGCGAGCAGCGCGAGGACGATGACCGGCGCCACGTTGAAGTCCCTCACACGCAGGTGGGAGATCACCGCGCCGGCGAAGTAGAGCACCAGGCCCACCGCGGCGGCCACGCCGAGCGCCGGGACGACCAGGCCCGCGAGCAGGCCGAGCGCGCCGGCCGCCTTCGCGGTCGCGAGCCAGGGCAGCCAGGAATCCGGCACACCCACCTTCTCCATGCTGCTCACGACCTGCGGATTGCGGGTGAAGGTCAGAAGGGCGGAGGCGGTGGACGCGAGCGCGAGCAGCGCGGCGACGATGACGTAGCCGATGAACATGGTGGTACTCCAACGATCTGGGGACGACAACTGTTGAAGAATATCAATGGTTTCTCGATGTCCACAATGGAGCCACTGTTACGGTGGACGACATGGCAGCTGCGCACCCGAACGACCGCCTCGGCTTCCTCCTCTCCTTCCGCGGGGAGCTCACCGGCGCGCGCATTCGCGCTGCCCTGGCCGTCGCCGGGCTGCACCCACGCACCGCGATGACCCTGATGCGGCTCGCCCCCGGCGCCACCAGCCAGCGCGAACTGGCCGCCGCGATGGAGATCGACCCCAGTCAACTCGTCGCGATCCTCAACGAGTTGGAGTCATCGGAGCTGTGCGAGCGGCGCCGTGACCCGGCCGACCGGCGGCGGCACATCGTGGAGATCACCCCGGCCGGCCGGGAGGCTCTGGAGCGCATCGACGAGGCGGTGGGCGCGGCCGAGCGCGAGCTCTTCGGCGACCTCACCGAGGCCGAACAGACCCTGCTGCGCGGCCTGCTCGACCGTGTCGTGGTGGATCCGGCCGCGCACGAGTGTGGCGAGTAGTCGCCAGACCCGCCCCCCCCGACGACCCACACCCTTCCCTGCCAGGGGGGCAGTGCGCTCTGATGATTGTTCTAGTAGAGTGCTAACAACTAGAACCGAGGGAGGGTCTCGTGAACCGTCTCCGCGCGCTCACCGCCGCGCCGTTCGTCCTCGCACTCGCCGCCCATCTGCTGCTCCTCGCCGTCTGGTACGACCGCCTCCCGGACCCGCTCGCCACCCACTTCTCCGCCACCGACGGCGGCCGGGCCGACGGCTTCACCGGCCTCGGCGTCTTCGCCGCCGTCAGCTCCGGGCTGCTCCTCGCCCTCGGCACCGGCTGGGTCCTCTTCGTCCGGCGGTCCGTGCTCTGGGGCGCCTGGGCCACCGCGGGCTTCACCGGCGGCCTGCTCGACCTGCTGCTCCGCGACAACCTCGACGCCGCCGACGCGGCCGACGTCGTCTCGCCGTTCGCCGACTTCACGGTCGCCGCCGCCATCGGCGCCCTCGCCGGGCTCGCCGGCTGGGGGCTCACCCGCCTGCCCCGCCTCGTACCGCCCGAGCCCGTCGTCCCCGTCCCGCCGGTCCGCGAGCCCCGCCTCGAACTCGGCGCGCACGAGGTCGCCGGCTGGTCGCGCGCCGCCGCCTCGACGCCCGGCACCGTGCTCGGCGCCGTCTTCGTCGTGGCCGGCGCGGGCGCGCTGTTCCCGGCCGTGCTCGTCACGCCCTGGCCGTACGCCCTGATCGCCGTGGTCGGCCTGGTCGTCGGCGTCCCCGGCATCGCGCTCTCCCGGGTCCGCGTGGCGGTCGACCGGCGCGGCCTGACCATCACCTCCGCGCTGCTCCGCCACCCCCGGATCCACATCCCGCTCGACGAGGTCGCCTCGGCCACCGTCCGCGACGTGCGCGCCCTCGCCGAGTTCGGCGGCTGGGGCTACCGCGCCCGCCCGCACCGCTCGGCCCTGCTCCTGCGCTCCGGCGAGGCCCTCTCCGTACGCCGCAGGAGCGGCTTCGAGTTCCTGGTCACCGTCGCCGACGCGGAGACCGCGGCGGCGCTGCTCAACACCCTCGCGGCGCGGGAGGCCGCGGAGACCGGGACCGACCCCGCCGCCCCTGGTGAGAGGATCTGACCGTGCTCTTCCGGGTCGACCCCGCCTCCGCCGTACCGCTCGGCGACCAGATCGCCGCCTGCGTCCGCGGCGCCCTCGCCGACGGCAGCGCCGCGCCCGGCGAACGCCTGCCCGCCGCCCGGGAGCTGGCGGACTCCCTCGGCGTCAACGTGCACACCGTGCTGCGCGGCTACCAGCGGCTGCGCGAGGAGGGCCTGATCGAACTGCGGCGCGGCCGCGGCGCCGTCATCGTCCCCGGCGCCCAGGCCCCCGACCGCGCCCAGTTCGTCGAACGCCTTCGTGCCCTCGTCGCCGATGCCCGCCAACTGGGCGTGACGGACGAGGAGTTCCTGGACCTGGCGCGTACCAGCCTCAGCTGATCCGGCCGTCGAACAGCAGGTTCCACCGTCCGGCGCGCCCGCTCAGCGTCGTACGGGACAACGGGCGTACGTCCAGCCGCCAGAAGACCTCCTCCGGCGCGCCGAGCGCGTGCGCCACCGCCGTGCGGATCACATCCGGCTCGGCGACGGCCCACCAGGTCCCCGACTCCAGCCCCTCCAGCCCCTGCAGCCCCTCCATCCACTCCGCGACCCGGGCCCGCAGCTCCCGCAGCGACTCGCCGCCGTGCGGGGCCGCGCCCGGGTCGGAGAGCCAGCGGGTCACCGACTCCGGTTCCTCCGCGGTGAGTTCGTCCAGCCGCCGCCCCCGCCAGCGCCCCATCGCGCAGCCCGCGAGCGCCGGCTCCACCTCGTACGCGTCCGACAGGCCCAGGGCCTCGGCCGTCGCCCGGCACCGCCCGGACGGCGAGCCCACCACCCGTACCCCCGCCGCGAGGCACAGCGGATCCAGGCCCGTCGGCGGCAGTTCCACCGGCCCCGCGTCGTCGAAGCGTGCCTCGCGCAGGGCCGCGTTCATGGCGGGTGCGATCAGGGAGACCCGTACGGTCATGGGTGATTCATCCCTCACTTCACCGCCCCGGGAACCATGCGCTCTTGGCGCGGAGTGTCCGGCGCGGTACGGTCAGTCGACATTTCCACAGAACGACGACGGCGAGACGGAAGTCCGGTGCAAGTCCGGCACGGTCGCGCCACTGTGAGCCGCCCCGAGCCCCGGGGCGGTGAGTCAGACCCGACGACCGTCGTCGCGCACCACCGTATGGGACGCGAGTTCCCGAGGAGGTACCACCATGGCCGAGGCCATCGCGTCGCCCGCCGTCACCGCCACCACCCCCGCCGTCGTCCCGGTCTCGCTGCCGGTCCGCGCCGTGCTGCCGTGGGCGCTGTTCGCCGGCGTGCTGATGCTCGTCGCGCTCTACTTCGTCGGTGCCGAGCAGGGGGCCACCTCCCTGTTCGCGGGCAGCGACGTGCACGAGTGGGTCCACGACGGGCGCCACCTGCTCGGTTTCCCCTGCCACTGAGGGGCTTCCGGGTACATGTCATCCCCCACCACACCCACGGGTGCGCCCTCGGGCTCGCTCGTGGGCAGACTTCTGCTGCGCGGCATGCTCGCGGGCCTGATCGCCGGACTGTTCGCCTTCGGCATCGCGTATGTCGCGGGCGAGCCGTCCGTCAACGCCTCGATCGCCGTCGAGGAGGCCACGGCCGCCAAGGCCGAGCAGGCCGGGCATGCCGAGCACGCCACCGCGCACAGCCACGGCGCCGGCGGGGCGAAGGACGCCAACGGGGCGGCCACCCAGGCCGATTCCGAGGAGGAGATCGTCAGCCGGGACCTCCAGTCCACGGCGGGTCTCGCCACCGGTGTCCTCGTCTACGGCGTCGCGCTCGGCGGCATCGCGTCCCTGGCCTTCTGCTTCGTGCTCGGCCGGGTCGGCCGCTTCACCCCGAAGGCCACCGCGGCGCTCGTCGCGGCGGCGGCCTTCACCACGGTCTACCTCGTGCCGTTCCTCAAGTACCCGGCGACCCCTCCGGCCGTCGGCAACCCCGACACCATCGGGAAGCGCACCACGCTCTTCTTCCTGATGATCCTGCTGAGCGTGCTGCTCGGCATCGCCGCGGTCATCGCGGGCCGCCGGCTCGCCCCGCGCCTCGGCAACTGGAACGCGACGGTCGTCGCGGGCGCGGGCTTCACCGCCGCGGTCGCGCTGGCCTGCGCCTTCCTGCCCGCCAACACGGACGCGGTGGCGCCGGAGTTCCCGGCCGCCGTGCTGTGGGAGTTCCGGATCGCGACCCTCGGCATCCAGGCGGGCCTGTGGGTGGTCTTCGGACTCGCCTTCGGGTTCCTCGCGGAACGCCTGCTCGCGCCGAAGCCGGCCCCGGTGCCGGTCGCGGCGGCGACCGCCGGCTGATCTCCCGTACGCGTCCGGATTCCCGTACGCGCAAGGCCTCGGCCCCGTACACCGCACCTGGTGTACGGGGCCGAGGCCTTGTCCGTACGAGCCGGCCCGGCTCGCAGGACGAGCGCGTCGGGGCGTCGGGGCGTCGATCGTAGGGCGCGCACGGGACCGCCGCACGGTGGGCTGCGGCGGCCGGGTGAGCGTCACCCGAAAATAGTTCGCCAAAGCGACAAACCACCCCGGTCATCACAGAATCGGGATGATCCGCCGGTGCACCCGGGGGATCCGTCCGGGGGCTCTCCGCGCGCCCTCGACGGAGGATCGCGTGCGGGAGAAGGAGCGAGCGCGCATGAGTTCCATGGACGGCGCCGCCGAGGTGCCACGCCAGGTCGGCCAGCAGACCGCAGCGCAGCGGAGAGCCGCCACCCCGACGATGACCTGGGTGACCCTCGCGCTGATGACCACCGCCTCGGTGGCCAGCCTCCGTGCCGCGCCCACGATGGCCATCTACGGCCTCGCCTGCGTCTTCCTCTACCTCGTACCGGCGATCGTCTTCCTCCTGCCGACGGCCCTCGTCTCGGCCGAGCTCGCCTCGGGCTGGAGCGGCGGCGTGTACCGCTGGGTCTCGGAGGGCCTGTCGAAGCCGCTCGGCTTCCTGGCCGTCTGGTGCCAGTTCGCGATGACGATCTTCTACTACCCGAGCCTGCTCGCCTTCGTGGCGTCGACCATCGCGTACGTCCTCGACCCGTCCCTCGCCGACAACGGCGTGTACACGGCGATCGTCATCATGGTCCTGTACTGGACCGGTGTGTGGGTCTCCTCGCGCGGCACCAAGACCCTGGCCGGACTGTCCAGTTGGGGCCTGGTCATCGGCACGCTCGTCCCCGGCACGATCCTCGTCGTCCTCGGCATGGTCTTCCTGGGACAGGGCAACCCGTCCGCCGCGCCCATGGACGCAAGCCACCTCCTGCCGGAGTGGACCGGCCTCGCGAGCCTGGTCCTGATCGTCAACAACTTCCTCTCCTACTCCGGCATGGAGATGAACGCGGTCCACGTCTCCTCGCTCAAGGACCCGGCGAAGGAGTACCCGAAGTCGATGTTCATGGCGATGGGCCTGGTCCTGCTGATCTTCATCCTGCCCGCGCTCGCCATCAGCTGGGTGGTGCCGGCCGACAAGCTCAGCCTCACGGCGGGCGTGATGCAGGCCTTCGAGGCCTTCTTCGCGTACTTCGACGTGGGCTGGATGACCCCGATCGCCGCCGTGATGCTGATCTCCGCCTCCCTCGCCGGCATGCTGACCTGGCTGGCCGGCCCGTCCAAGGGCCTGTTGGAGATCTCCCGCCACGAGGGCTATCTGCCGCCGTTCCTGCAGCAGCTCAACAAGTACGGCATCCAGCAGAACATCCTCGTCACCCAGGGCATCGTGACCTCCATCATCGCCCTCGGGTACGCGCTGATCCCGAACGTGTCGAGCGTCTACTGGATCTTCTCGACCATCACCACCCAGGTGTATCTGATCGTCTACCTGCTGATGTTCCTGGCGGCCGTGCGGCTGCGGAAGACACACCCCGACCACCCGCGCGGCTATCGCGTCCCGGCCATCGGCGTGGTGTGCGTGACCGGATTTCTGGCTTCCGCCGCGGCCATGGCGATCGGCTTCGTGCCGCCCTCCCAGTTCGGCGGCGGCAGCGTCTGGTCGTACGTCCTGATCGTCGGCGGCGGACTGGCGATCCTGGGACTGCTGATCCCCTGGGCCTTCCTGAAGTTCCGCAAGCCGAGCTGGCGTCAGGCAGCCGCTCAGGACGCGTACGAGGGAGAGGCGTCATGAGCCCCACCGAATTCGCCCACCGGCACAAGTGGATCTACTGGAGCGCGATCGCGCTCCTGGTCGCCCTGGTCATCGCGGGCCTGATCCGGTACAGCAGCGTGAAGCGGACCGCGGAGACCTCGAAGAAGGCCGACCAGCTCAGCCAGGAGCTGGTGAAGGCCGGCTTCCCGGCCCCCGACAAGGACACCAGCGAACGCCTCTTCGGCACCGACGGCGGCCAGGTCTGCGAGAACCCCGGCGGCGCCCTGACGAAGGCGCTCTCCCGGATCGAGCAGTTCTCCAACGGCGCGACGGGCCCCGGCATGCGTCCGGTCATCGGCGACAGCAGGGTCGTGGAGGCCGAGCGGATCGTCATCCAGGTCTACTGCCCGGATGAGCTGGACGACTTCGACGATGCCGTCGAGGACTACGAGACCGACGAAACGGTACGCCGATGAGTACGCCGAACAGCCTGCCTCCGGAAGGAGCGGACGAGCTCGCGGTGCTGCGGGCCCGGGTCGCGGCGCTGGAGGCCGAGGCCGCCGCGGCTCCGGCCGCCCGGCCGCCCCACCACCGGATCCGCTCGTTCTTCGCGGTGCTCCTGATCGTCATCGGGTGCGTGCTCGCGCCGCTCGGTCTTGTCGCGGCATGGGCGGCGGACGAGATCGGGGACACCGACCGTTACGTCGCCACGGTCACGCCGCTCGCCTCCGACCCGGACGTGCAGGCGGCGGTCGCCAACCGCGTCACCGACGCCGTCATGGAGCGCATCGACCTCAACGCCCTCCTTGAGGACATCGCCCCCGCCGACCGCCCGCGCCTCACCAAGGCCCTCGGCAAGCTGGGCGATTCGCTGGAAGGCGCGGTGAAGAGCTTCGTCCACGAGAAGTCGCAGGAGGTCGTCGCCTCGGACGCCTTCCAGACGGTGTGGCAGGACGCCAACCGGGCCGTCCACAGTTCCCTGGAGAACGCGCTCACCGGCAGCGACGAGGGCGCGGTGAAGATCAACCAGGACACGGTCACCCTCGACCTCGCCCCGGTCGTGGACCGGGTCAAGCAACGCCTGGTCGAGGCCGGTCTGTCGGTCGCGGGCAAGATCCCCGAGGTCCACACCGACTTCACGCTGGTCCAGGCCGACGACATCGGCAAGGTGAAGACGGCCTTCAACCTGCTGCAGAAGATGGGCTTCTGGCTGCCGGTCCTGTCCGTGCTGTTCGTCGCGGGCGGCGTCCTCCTCGCCGTCCGGCGCCGCCGCACCCTGGTCGCCGCGGCCCTCGGCTTCGCGGTGGCGTCGCTGCTCCTCGGCATCGGCCTGACCGTCTTCCGTACGGTTTATCTCAACGCCCTGCCGGAAGGCGTCTCCCCGGGCGCCGCGGGCTCCGTCTACGACATCCTGATTCGCTATCTGCGCACCTCGGTACGGGTGTTCGTGGTGACCGGCCTGATCGTCGCCCTCGCCGCCTGGCTCTCCGGCCCCGGCCGCGCCGCCGTCCTGGTCCGCGGCCTGTGGCACTCGGGCATCACGGCCACCCGCACCACCGCCGACCACGCCGGCCTCCGCCTGGGCCCCGTCGGCCCCTTCGTCCACCGCCACTCCACCCTGCTGACGTGGATCCTCGTCGCGGCGGCCGTCGTCACGTACGTCCTGTGGTCGTACCCGACGGGGATGGTGGTCGTGGCCCTGGCGCTCGCGCTGCTCTTCGCGCTGGCGGTGAAGGACTTCCTGGCGGAGGAGCCGGGGACGCCGGGGACGGCGGAGAAACCCGGGGGCCGGGAAGGCCCGCCGGAGCAGCCGCCGGAAGGGCCGGAAGGGCCGGAGGGCCCGGAAGGGCCGGAGAAGGCTGCGGCGGCCGGGACCGGCGGCTGAGGACGGGGCCAGGGCGGCCGTACGGCCTGACGAGCCGCCCTGCTCGGCGTCCTGCGAGCGGTCCTGCGAGCCGTCCCGCGCTCCCGTCCCGCGCTCCCGTCCCGCCCGGCGCCCTTCAGGCCGTCGCCTCCGCCCGCACGCCGGTGCCGGCCGGGGCGGTCTGCCGGGTGACGCGGCGGCGGCGGGTCGGGAGGCCGACGGTCGGGTTGGCGACGCCCCAGGCGGCGCCCTTGCAGATGACCTCCTTGTAGAAGGCGGCCGTGCGGCCGGTCAGCGCGCGGTCGACCGCCTGGTCGTCGGCGGTGACGAACTGGACCAGGCCCTCCTTGCGCCCGAGCGAGATGCACTGCTGGAAGTAGCGGATGGAGACCTCGGGCACCTTGGTGCCGGCGAGGCGGGCGGCGATGGCGTCGGCGGCCTGCCAGGCCATCGGGACGCCCGAGGCGCAGGACATGCGCAGCGGCTTGTCGTTCGGGCCGATCGCCATCGCCGCGTCGCCCACGGCGTACACGTCCGGGTGGGACACCGAGCGCATCGTGCGGTCGACGACGATCTGGCCGCGCTCGGTGACCTCCAGGGTGGTGGCCCCGGCGATCGGGTGGACGGCGAAGCCGGTGGTCCAGACGGTGACGTCGGCGGGTACGGCCCTGCCGTCGGCCGTGGTGACCGTCTCGGCCGTCACCTCGGTGACCGCCGCGTGCTCGTGGACGGTGATGCCGAGCCCGTCCGCCACCTTGCGCAGGTGGGCGCGGCCTTTCTCCGAGAGCCAGTCGCCGAGGACGCCGTGGGCGGCGAGGGAGACGTCGAGGTCGGGGCGGGCCTCGGCGATCTCGGTCGCGGCCTCCACGCCGGTGAGACCGCCGCCGACCACGACCACCGAGCGCCCGGCGCCGAGCGCGGCGAGCCGGTCGCGGAGGCGCAGCGCGCCGGGGCGGCTGGAGACCTCGTGGGCGTGGACGGCGGTGCCGGGGACGCCGCCGTCGTTCCAGCCGCTGCCGAGGGCGTAGACGAGGGTGTCGTACGCGAGCTCCGCCGGCTGCCCGGCCGCGTCGACGCCGGTACCGGCACCGGTACCGGTACCGGTGAGGGAGACCGTCTTGCGCTCCACGTCCACCGCGGTGACCTCGGCGAGCCGCAGCTCGACGCCCGTACCCGCGAACATCTCGGCGAACGGGCGGGGCTTGAGGTCCTGCCCGGCGGCGAGCTGGTGCAGCCGGACGCGCTCGACGAAGTCGGGCTCGGGGTTCACGAGGGTGATGGCGACGTCCTCGCGGCGCAGCCGCTTGGCGATACGGCCGGCGGCGACTGCTCCGGTGTAGCCGGCTCCGAGGACGACGATGCGGTGCTGCGCGTGCTGCATGTCCGTGCTCCTGTCTGGGCGGTCCGCCGTGGTCCGGCGTGGTGTCGCCCCTTGAACCGGACAGCCCCGCGATTCCTGACAGGTCCTGCGTGTGACCTGCGTCACATGGAGATGGTGCAGGTCAGAGTCAGAGTCAGAGGACGTGGAGCGGTGCCTCGTCGTGCCCCTCGGCGGCCCACCGCTCGCTCGCGCGGACGAGCTTGTCGGGGTTGACCTGGCTGCGCACCGCCACGACGCCGCCGTCCACGGTGACCTCCAGGCAGGTGATCCCGACGATCCGGCCCTCCACGACGGCCAGGAACGCCGGCCCGCCGTTGGCCATCGCCACATGGATCTCGGGCACGCCGCCGACGAGCTTCCGCTTGGACTCGCCCGGCTTGAAGAGACCGCGCAGGAACGTCGCCACCGCGCGCGCACCCTCGAACGCCCTCGCCCGCGCCGGGACCTTGCCGCCGCCGTCGCCGATCGCGATCGCGTCCTGGGTGAGCAGCTGGACGAGGGGCTCCGTACGGCCGCTGGTCGCCGCGGCCAGGAACTCCTCGATGATCCGCCGCGCCGCCGCCTCGTCGATCTCGGTACGGGCCCTGCCGTCGGCGACGTGCTTCTTGGCCCGGTGGTACGTCTGCTGGCTGGCGGTCTCGCTGATGTCGAGGATCTCGGCGATCTCCCGGTGCGGGTAGTCGAAGGCCTCCCGCAGCACGTACACCGCGCGCTCGTTCGGCGACAGGCGCTCAAGGAGGACGAGCACGGCGTACGACACCGACTCCCGCTGCTCGGCGGTGTCGGCGGGCCCCAGCATCGGGTCCCCGGCGAGCAGCGGCTCGGGCAGCCACTCGCCCACGTACGTCTCGCGCCGTGCGCGCGCCGAGGACAGCTGGTTGAGGCAGTAGTTGGTGAGCACCTTGGTCAGCCAGGCCTCGGGCACCTCGATCCGCCCGACCTCGGCCGCCTGCCACCGCAGGAACGTCTCCTGCACGGCGTCCTCGGCCTCGCTCACCGACCCGAGCATCCGATAGGCGATGGCCTCCAACCGCGGCCTCGCAGCCTCGAACCGGTCCACGTCACTCGCGATCAGGGCCATGGGGGCCATCCTAGGGGGTGTCTTCCCGGCGGGTCGGGCGGCGGCGGCGGGTCAGGCGGGGCGGTGGCGGGTCGGGCGGCGGCGGGTCAAGCGGCGGCGGCCAGCGTCGTCGCCACGGACTGGAACCAGGCGCCGTGGGAGAACGGCTCGGGCGGGCCGACCTCCATGCCGAGTTCGGCGGCGGCCAGGGCGTAGTCCCCCTCGTCCAGCGGCAGCGCGAGCAGCTCGTGGAGCTCGCCCACGAGACGGGCGACCAGTTGCGGGTGGGTGGTGGCGGCGTAGTCGGCGACGGCCGCGTCGTGGTCGGGGAACTCGTCGACGATGTCCTGCGAGAACCAGCCGCCGAGCAGCTGCGCGGTCTCCGGGAAGCGCATGTGCCACTCCCAGTGGGTCTGCGGGGACGCCGGCTCCGGGACGTCGCCCTCCTCGATGCTCCTCTTCAGGTGGTCGGCGAGCACCATCAGCCACCCGCCGATCGCCGCCTGCGGCATCCCGGTGTCCGGGACCGAGTAGAACTCGCCCAGCTCCTGCCGGAGGCGGCCCGGAGGGTTGCGGCTGTACTCGCGCAGCTGCCGCTCCGCCTCCGCGATCGCCGAGGGACGGGTGTGCCAGGTGTGGCGGAGGTACGCGTCGAGGGCGCGGCTGCGCCGCTCGGGGGTGTCGTCCGCCGGCTGTCCCAGGTACGCGCGCATCACCTGGTCCAGCTCGCCGTACCGGCGGTCGTGTTCGAGGGGCTTCATGGACATCTGCGTACGGCCCCTACAGGTAGAACGGAACGGTCGTGTGGACGACGAAGCCGTGCGGGCTCGCCGGCTCGCGCCGCAGCACCACACGCGCCGCGCGGACGTCGACGGGCCCGAGCCCGGCCACCAGGTCGCCCGCGAGCTGGACCCGGCCCACCGGCTCCTCACGGGAGGGCCAGGCGGCCTCGATGGTGAGGCGGGCCCGGGTGCCCTGGGCGAGCCAGCGGTGGATGGCCTGCTCGTTGGCGGTCACCACCTGCTGGGTGGCCCAGTGGGCGGTCTCCCGGTCGGGATAGGAAGCGGAACGGGTCAGCACGGGGGCATCCTCTCAATTCGGCTAGTCGGAGAAGGTCCAGAACAGACCGACCTCGGTGTCCGAGACGATGACGAGGCCGCAGTCCTCCATGAGGACGCCCAGCGGGCTGTACCCCAGGCTCTCACGTGTGAAGTCGAGCGTCCCGGGTGCGCTGCCCTGCTTGCTGACGTTGGTGTGGTACGTGGCCTGGTCCCCGTAACGCGCGAGGATCGTGCGCGCCATCGCCCGTAGTTCCTCCGGGGATTCGTCGAAGTACTGGAGGTTGGCCAGGGTGCAGCCGGCCTCTGTGAGGGCCAGGAGCAGGTCCTCCGCGCTGTCCCGGTCGATCTCCTTGAGACGCGGCGCGATGTACTCCGGAGGGCGGACGGCGAAGGGGTACGTGGGGTTTCCCTCACGATCCGGGTGCTGCGCCGTGTCATCGACCCGGGCCCAGCCCCTGGGGTCCGGGACGGCCCGGGCCATCACCAGGAGGACGTCGAGGACCCAGTCTTCGTGGCTGCGCGGGCCCGTGGCGACGTACGCGACCGCGTCCCTGTACAGGTGGCGTACGGCGGCGTTCCAGGACGTCTGGTCGGCGGACGGCATGTGGTGCGGGCCTTTCTCGGGGTTCAGGGTCGTGCGCTAGGACTTGTAGGGCATCGAGGTCATGACGGTGAACGGCGGATTGCGGCTGCTGTCGTACCTGAGCCGCGCCTCGATGCCCTTCACGTCGTATGCCTTGGCGTCGATTCCACCTTCCTTGTACCCGGACTTCGGGTCGCTCGGGTCCACAGGCTGCTTGAACACGCTGCGGCCGCTGGTCTCGCCGTTCGGGGCGTCCGCACGGAACTTCTCGACGTCCCCATCGGTCGCCGGCGGCGGGCCCTTGATCCAGGCGTCGATGGCGGCCTTGTTTCGGTTGAGGGTGTACTCGGTCAGTTCCTCTGCCCGTTGGTAGTTCGGGAAGGCCGAAGAGCTGCCGGGGTACGGCTTGCCGTACGGCCACGCCTGCGTCGGGCCGTTCGACTGCTGGTCGCGCAGCCGCTGCGCGAGCTGCTCGTCCGTCTTGCCGACGTGCTTGTCCAGGGTGTGGCCGTCCCCCATGTACTCGTTGGCGGCGAGGTTCAGGTCGTAGTTGCCGTTGGAGTCGACCTTCAGCCAGACCTTCGAGTCCTTGAACTCCTCCAGCGCCCGGGCACCGAAACCCTGCGCCCGGGCCACGCCGGCCTCGAACTTGGGGGCGCTCAGGAAGGCCTCGTCCAGCGGTTCCTTCAGGGCCTCCATGCGGGTGGTCAGACCGTCGAGGATGCCGGTGTAGGCGTCGACGATCCGGTTCAGCTTGGCCGTGTCGATGTTCAGCACGGTCTTCACGTCGAAGGACAGGATCAGGCCCGCGCCCTTGCCGATCACCGAGGTGACGGTGCCGAGGAGGTCTTTGGCGCTCTTGGGCTTCTCCAGGTCGTCGAGGATCTCCTTGACGGCCTTCTTCATGGCGCGCTCGATCTCGTCCCAGACGTCGCGGTTCAGGTCGACGGCGGCCTCCGCGTACTCGCGCAGGATGGTGGCCATGGTGTCGGCCGTGTCCTTCAGGACGGCGAGGACGGGCTCGCTGCCCGAGGGGACGCGCGGCTGGCCCTGGCCGGTGGAGACTGTCTGCCCCCACTGGTAGCCGACCCGCTGCTGACCCCACGCCGTACCGCCCCACAGCGCGCTGCAGAAGGTCCGCATGGCCGCTTCCCAGTCGGCCTGCTGGGGGTTGGTGATGGTGCTGACGGCCTGGGTGAGCTGGTCCGCCACGAGCGTCGCCGTGATGGAGACGTTCATCCAGCTGTGGCACAGGGAGTTGAGATAGTGCTGCTGCGGGAAGGGGTAGACGTCGGCCACCCTGCCGACCCGGAACACGTTCTTGCACAGCGGCTGGAGGACGTCCCGGACGATCTCGGGGATGCCTTCCATGATGCCGCGCAGGAAGTCGTCGCCACCGTCGTCGTCGCCCCACTTGATGTCGGGCACGGCGCCGAAGTTCGGGTCCTTGTCGACGACCGTGGGGCGCGGGCGCTGCTCGGGCGTCGTGCCGGGCTTGGGGTGGGCCGCCGCGTCGGCCTTGCTGAAGGTGTTGGCGGTCTCGGTGAAGCCGACGGCGACGCCGCCGACGCTGAGCACGGACCGGCCCCAGACGTCCAGCCAGCGGTCGCCGATCTTCTTGTACGCCGTGGCGAACTTCTGGGCCTCGGTGCCGGCGCCTCCGGCGTCGGGGTACTTGCCCAGCTCCTCCAGGAGCTTGTTGGCGCCGCGTATCTGGAAGTCCTGCTGCTCGGCGACGCGTCCGGAGACCGACCAGAGGTCGCTCGGTTTGACGTCGATGGTGCCGTTGCCGCCCGGCGGCTGCGCGGGAGTGCCCATCAGGCCCCGCCTCCCCAGCCATCGAGCACGGACTTGTTGGCGGCGGCGTAGTTGAGGTGCCCCTTGACCACGACCTCGTGGAGCCAGGCCTGGGCGGCCTTGAGGTCGTCGGCGGAGTGGCTCCACCGGTCCAGCTCGTCGATGAAGGCCTCGCGGGCCTCGCCGTCCCAGGTCAGGACGACCTTGGCGACGCGTCCGTAGAGACCGTCCAGCTTTTCGTTGAGGACGCCGAGGATCCCCTCCAGGTCTCCCGAAAGGCGCTGCAGCGTCGCGAAGTTGACGGTTATCCGGTCGTCGTCCGGCATGGTGATGACCCCCGTGGTTCGGATGTCCTGGCTCGGATGTCCTGGCTCGGACGTCCTTGTTCAGATGTCCTGAAGTCGGCTCTTCGGCTGGGTGGCGGGCGGTGCCGGCGCCGGGTCGGGCACGGTGAGATCGCGGGCCGCGGCGGTCACGTCCTCGCCCTCCTGCATCTGCCGGAGCCGGCCCAGGAGGTCGAGCTCCTGCTCGGTGAAGCCGTCGCGCGAGGCGCGCATGGCCGCTTCCAGCAGCACCATCACCTGGCGGATGCGTACGGCGTCCTCGGCGACGCCGCGATGCAGGGAGCGGTACGCGGTGGCGGTGGGGCCCTGCCAGCCCGCGGCGATCCGGTCGACCACCTCGTCCATGCCGCGGACCTGCTTCTCCAGGAACTGCTGCATCTCGTCGAGCTCGCCCGCCAGTTTGGTCAGGCTGTCCTCGGAGACCGACAGGTCGGCGTTCTGCATCCGGAACCCCCGCTCATCGCGCCGTTCGCACGTGCGTTCCTGCGTGCGGTCGTTCACTTTAGCAAGGCGACCTGTGGGTCCCGAGGAGCTCATGGGTCGTCAGGGACGCACTGTGGAGCGGCTCCTGACGGGCTGGCATACTGCACGGGTAGCCCTTCGCGCATCCCCCGTCGCGAAGGGCTACACCCGTAGGTCGACGCCGTGGACCGGCGTGCGGATGCTTCACACGGGCAGGGGACTCCCCTGTGGTCCCCTGACCGTGTTTTTTGCAGTTAACAGTGACGTAGAGTGTTTACGCAAGCCCGGCACTTGCGCCGGTGCATGATGCGAACGTAGGTAACCGGATGGACAACGGCGAGGAACACGCGCCCGAGCTGCACTCGTTGCAGCAGAAGGTCGAGTACATGCTGGAGAAGACCTTCCCGGGCCAGAAGGTGTCCGGGCGGACCTTCGCCGAGCTGGTGAAGGAGCGCGGCGGCTCCCTCTCCCACAGCTACTTCTCGAACATCCTGGCCGGCAAGGTCACCCAGCCCTCCGAGGAGATCCTCAAGGCGCTGGGACTCGGCTTCGGTGTGGACTGGCGGTTCTTCAAGGAGGAGTCGGAGGTCGTCGGCGACGTGGTCGCCGGGCTCCAGTTCCTCGCCAAGCGGCGCACCGGCGAGATCAGCGGCGTGGCGGGGCGCGGCGTCGACGACGACGGGCTGCCGGCGGAACTCCTGGAGTTCGCGCTCTCCCTCCTGGCGGACACCAAGGCCAAGCAGAAGCCCGACGGGGCGGACGGCGACGCGGACGGCGCGAAGGACTCGTAGGCAGGACGGGGAGCGCGGGGGACTGCGGGGGAGCACGGGGAACCCGGACGTGGGCGGATTCGTCTTTCGAATGCGCGACCGGCGTTGGCTAAAATCGCCGACCGCAGGTCACACACGCGTGCCGACGACCAAGAGGCCTCAATGTCCCTGCGCGAACTGCGCAAAGAGTGTGAAGCCGGCCTGGCTGACCTTCCGATACCCGCCCCCTTCACCATCGAGGGCCTGGTGGCGAACATGGAGGCCGCCCGCGGCCGGACCATCGTCCTCCAGGAACTGCCCGAACGCCTGGCCCGCGTCAACGCCGCCTGCGGCCTGCGGCTGAAGTCCGGCACCACCAGTTACGTGCTCTACCGGCGCCGCCCCACCGCGTACCAGACCCAGCACGTCATCCTGCACGAGCTGTGCCACGAGTGGTTCGACCACGGCACCAGCCTCGACGCCGACCAGCTGCGGATGCTCCTTCCGGTGTTCGACACCTCGCTGATCAAGCGGGTGCTCTCCTCCGACACGGTCCAGGCCCGCGCCCAGTACGACACGCACGACGAGCGCGTCGCCGAGTTCGGCGCCTCCCTCATTCCCCGTATGGCCAGAGACGTGACCAGCGACGACATGGTCGGGCGGCTCGCCAACTCGCTCTCCCGGCCCGTCGCCCACCGGCGCCGTTCGTTCTTCCGCGGCACCTTCTTCCGCCGCTCGTAGCACCGCCCCCACGCCCCCCACGCCCCCACACCCCCCACGTCACCCCCACGCCCCCACCATCCCCCGAGGAACTCACGTGACCGCGCTCGACCTCGCCGGCTACCTCATAGCCGGTCTGATGACTGCCGTCGCCCTGTGGCGTATGCCGGCCGCCCTCTGGGGCGACGAGGAGGACAAGCGCCGCCGCGCCCTGTGGGGCTGTTACGCGGGCTTCGCCGTCGCCCTGTGGACCAAGACCCGCGTGGTCCGGACAGGCCTCAACAACAGCCCCGTCGTGGACCTCGCGGTGCTGATCAAGCACTACACGGCCACCGTCGCCATCCTGGCGATCCTCAGCTACATCGTCGCCATCTACGGGCACTTCCCGGAGGGCGGGGCGATCCCCCGCCACGTACGCTTCGCCCGGCTCGTCCAGCAGGTGGCCACCAAGGCCTCCGTGGTCACCCTCGTCCTCCTCACCGCGCTCTTCTTCACGGTGGTGGACCGCTCGGTCCCCGCGGACCGGTTCGTGGCCGAGCACGCCGGCCAGTGGGGCGCCACGCTCTACATGAGCGTCTTCTACGTGTACTTGGGCGCCGCGTCCGCCGTCTGCGCCTACCAGTGGGCCCTGGCCACGGCCGACGCCCGGCTGCTCCACCTCCGGGTGGGCCTGGGCATGATGACCTTCGCGATGTTCATCGGCGTCGGCTACACCCTGAGCCGGACCCTGTTCCTGTGGATCAGCGTGGTCGACCGGCCCAGCGAGAGCTTCGCGCTGACCTTCGACGAGGTCACCGAGGCCGCTCAGGTGGTCCTCTTCGCCTTCTTCGCGCTCGGCGCCTCCCTCCCGGCCTTCAGCAAGGGCTGGCGGCGGGCCCGGCTGTGGCGGGCCCAGATGAATCTGCACCCGCTGTGGCGCGAGCTGATGACGGCCTTCCCCGACCAGCCCTTCGCCCCGCCGGCCTCGCTCACCCGGGAGCTGACCCGCTTCGACACCCCGGCGGACCTGCGCGTCGACCGCTGGGCGGCCGACATCGCGGACGCGGTCGAGAAGCTGCGCCACTACGTGCCCGACAGCCTGCTGACCGCCGCCAAGGAGGCCGCGGCGGGCGAGGCGGGCGAGGCCGTGGACTCCGGCTCCGACTCCGGCTCCGACTCCGGCTCCGACTCCGGCTCCGACTCCGACTCCGGCCTCGGGAAGGCCGGCGCGCTCGCCGACGCCTACTGGATCAAGGCGGCCCTGGCCGCCAAGGCCGAGGGCGCGCCCGCCGGAAAGGCCGCGGCCTTCGAGACGAAGCACGCCACCGACCAGGACGGCGAGGTCGCCTGGCTGGTACGGGTGGCCGCCGCGTACAAGTCCGTCCCCGAACAGCGGGCCCACGCCGTCCTGCGCTCCTGCCTGGAGCCCAGCGCGTGAACGACATCGTCCATGTCTCCGGCACCCGGACCGTGGCCCGCGTCGTGACCGACGTCCTGCAGCCCCGCAACGTCCTGCTCGCGGGCATGCTCGGGATCGGCCTCGCCGCCGCCGGCCACTGGACCGGCCTGCTGTGGGGCCTGCTCGGCGCCCTGTGCGCCGGGCTGATCCCGGCCGGCTACATCGAGTGGGAGCGCAAGCGCGGCACCTGGGGCGACCGCCATGTGGTCGACCGCACCCAGCGCGCGCCGATCTTCTTCGTCATCCTCGGTTCCATCGGCACCGGCTCGGTGGTCATGCTCCTCGGCGGGGCGCCCACTCCCATCCTGATCGCGATGCTCGCCCTGTGGGTGATGACCATCGGGCTACTCGCGGTGAACACCGTCTGGAAGATCTCGGTGGACTCCGCCGTGGCCTCGGCGGTGGTGGCGCTCCTGGCCGCGGTGCACTCGCCGTGGTGGCTGATCGCCTCCACACTCACGGCCGCCGTGTGCTGGTCCCGGGTCGCACTGACCTACCACACGGTGGCCCAGACCCTCGCCGGAGCCACGCTCGGCGCGAGCACCGCCGCCGCGTTCCTCCTCGTATGAGAGCGAAGGCCCGGACCGTACGGCGGGGGCGCGACTGGCGAGAAGTTCACGTACGAGACCTTGTTGTGTCACGTTCTACGCGCGTATCTTCACCTCTGGATCTGTTGTACGACGCCCAGGGGCGTCCCCCGTCGACAGTTTGACGATCCCTCATCGGCCCTGGCCCCAGCGCGGGTGGCCGGGCCTCGTCCTGCCATGAAGGAGCTCCGCAACGGTGCCCAGCCCCATATCCACTCGCCGCTCCCACCGCTTGCTGCTGCGTACCGCCCTGCCCGCCGCGGTCACCGCGTCGCTGGTGCTCGTCCCGCTGCCCGGCGCGCTCGCCGCCCCGTCCGCGGGTGCGGTCATCGCCGAGGTGTACGGCGGTGGCGGCAACTCCGGCGCGACGCTGAAGAACGACTTCATCGAGCTCGCCAACCCGACCGCGGCCGCCTTCGGCCTGAGCGGCTACAGCGTCCAGTACCTGCCGGGCAGCCCCGGCGCCACCAGCAAGTGGGGGGTCACGGCGCTGAGCGGCTCGGTCGCCCCCGGCGGCCGCTACCTGGTCGCCGAGGCGCCCGGCGCCGGCGGCACCGTGAACCTGCCGGCCGCCGACGCCGCCGGCAACCTGGCCCTGTCCGCCACCACGGGCACCATCGCGCTCGTCGCCGGCACCGACCCGCTGACCTGCAAGACCGCCGCGGACTGCGCCGCCGACCCGCGGATCGTCGACCTGGTGGGCTTCGGCACCGCCGTGGTCCACGAGGGCTCCGCCTCGGCCCCGGGCGCCTCCAACACCGCCTCGGTGGCCCGCGCCGCGTCCCTCGCCGACACCGACGACAACGCCGCCGACCTCCAGGCCGGCGCGCCCACGCCGGTCAACACCAAGGGCGAGTCCACCCCGGGCGGCGGTGACGGCTCCGGCGGCGGCCCGACCGAGCCCGGCACGGTGCGGATCCACGACATCCAGGGCACCACCCGCCTCTCGCCGCTGGCCGGCAAGACGATCGCGGGCGTCCCCGGCACCGTCACCGGCGTGCGTACGTACGGCTCCAAGGGCTTCTGGATGCAGGACCCGGACGCCGACACCGATCCGGCCACCAGCGAGGGCGTCTTCGTCTTCACCGGCAGCGCCGCCCCCGCCGTCAAGGCCGGCGACTCGGTGCTCGTCACGGCCAAGGTCAGCGAGTACTACCCGAACAGCTCGGGCGGCTCGCAGTCCGTCACCGAGCTGACCAGCCCCAAGGTCACCGTGGTCTCCTCGGGCAACCCGGTGCCCGCCCCGGTCGTCCTCGACGACGCGAACCTCCCGGCGGCCTACACCCCGGAGGCGGGCGGCGCCTCGATCGAGTCCCTGCCGCTCCAACCCGGCACCTACGCGCTCGACCTGTTCGAGTCGCTGGAGGGCATGGACGTCGAGGTCCGCGACGTACCGGTGACGCAGGCCAGCAACGAGTACCACGAGCTGTGGGTGGACGCCCGCGAGCAGGACCCGCGTTCGTCCCGCGGCGGTGTCGTCTACCTCGGCTACGACCAGCCGAACGCCGGCCGCCTCATGGTCCAGTCCCTCGGTGCGGCCGCCGACTTCCCGGTCGCCGACGTCGGCGACCGGCTCACCGGCGCCACCGGCGGCCCGCTGGACTACACCTCGTTCGGCGGCTACTCGGTGGCGGCCACCCGGGTCGGCGGCGTCGAGTCGGGCGGGCTGGAGCGGGAGGTCACCGCGTCCGGCCTGCCGAGCGAGCTGAAGATCGGCACGTACAACGTCGAGAACCTCGACCCGGGCGACCCGGACGAGAAGTTCGCCGAGCTGGCGTCCGGCGTGGTCACCAACCTGCGCTCGCCCGACATCCTGGCCCTGGAGGAGATCCAGGACGACAACGGCCCGGTCAACGACGGCACGGTCTCGTCCGACGCCACCGTCGCCAAGTTCGTCGAGGCGATCAGGGCGGCCGGCGGCCCGGCGTACGACTGGCGCTCCGTCGACCCGGTGGACGGCAAGGACGGCGGTGAGCCCGGCGGCAACATCCGCCAGGTCTTCCTCTTCAACCCGGACCGCGTCTCCTTCACCGACATCCCCGGCGGCGACGCCACCACCGCGGTGGACGTGACCGGCACCGGCAACCACACCTCGCTGACCGCCTCCCCGGGCCGGATCGACCCGTCGAACGAGGCCTGGAACAGGAGCCGCAAGCCGCTGGTCGGCCAGTTCCTCTTCCACGGCAAGCCGGTCTTCGTGATCGCCAACCACTTCAACAGCAAGGGCGGCGACCAGGGCCTCGACAGCCGCTTCCAGGCCCCGAACCGCAGCTCCGAGATCCAGCGCGCCAAGCAGGCGGCGGCCGAACAGGCCTTCGTCGCCAAGCTCCTGGCCGCCGACCCCCGCGCCGCGGTGGTCTCCCTCGGCGACTTCAACGACTACCAGTTCTCGCCCGCGCTCCAGACTCTCACCCAGGACGGCGTCCTGCGCGACCTGGTGAACGAACTGCCGGAGTCCGAGCGCTACTCGTACGTCTACCAGGGCAACTCGCAGGTGCTCGACCACATCCTGGTCAGCCCCGGCCTGAAGCCCCAGCACGTCCACTACGACGTCGTCCACATCAACAGCGAGTTCGCCACCCAGGCGTCGGACCACGACCCCCAGGTGGTCCGCATCAAGCCCTGACCCGGCAGCACGTCACCACGGCTCCCCCGGCCGGTCCTCGGACCGGCCGGGGGAGTTCTGCTGCGAAGGCAGCCATGCGAAGGCGAACAGCCATGACCATCCCCATCGAACGCCTCCGGGAGTCCAGGCTTCAGCGCTCCGCTCCTTCTGTCCCGAAGCCCGGACCGCAACCCCGTGTCAGATCGCGAGCTTCTGCTCGGTGCGCTCGAGCCAACTCCGGTACCAGTGTGCGAAGTCATGCCCGGTCGGCTCGATCCCCCGGTCCATCGGTCTCAGGTCTTCCCAGATGGAACCCCGGTGCGGGCCCGTCATCACCATCAGCGTCGTATAGCCGCATCCCTGCTCGCTGAGGAACACCGCGCCCGCCTCCCGCGCGTCATTCAGCTCCTCGTAGCGCGCATCCCAGGCCGCGTAGGCGCGGCGGAACTCCTCGTCAGTGCCGTAGGAATCGCTCGTGGGCTCCTGCGCATCGAGCGCGGCGAACTCACTCCGCAGGGCTTCGGCCACGAAGGGCCGTCCGGCGAACTCGGCGGTGGTCGGCTGCGCGGAGAAGGCGAGCCCGATGCCACGCCACTGCCACCCACCCTTGCCCAAGGTCGGTGTCATCAGGCCGTAGTCCGGGCCGGCTCCCCCTCCTCCGACCTGGAGCAGAAAACTCCGATACTGCGCGGGCAGACCCACGCCCAGATCGGCCTCCAGCGCCCGGAGCTGCTCCTCGCGCATGACGGGACCGAGTCGAAAGCCATGTCCCCGTGCCCCGAAGATCTTGTCCGCTCCGGGGTGCCCGGCAACCCGGAGCACCCGCTCCCGCACGCCCGCCCACGTGTCCTCATCCATGGGCACACGCTAGTGAGACGCGCACGGCACCGACACAGGTTTACCGACGACGAGGGCCCAGGCCGCCGACCCGGGCCTTCGTCGCCCGGTGCCGGGGGAGGCGGTGAGATCGACCAGGATGACCTGCCCGAAGTGTCCGCGGGGGCCGGGAGTCAGGTCGATCGCGAACTCGTCGCCGCCATTCCGGGCAGTGCGGCGGCGTGGATGAGGTGTTGGGCACGGATGGGGCACGTCGTCGCCGGCGGCGGAGCGCGGAATGCGGCGCTGGACCAGACGGACGCCCCGCCGTCGGTTCACGGGTCGGTACGGAGCGGAAGGGCTGGTCGGTCAGCCGCGAGAGTCGATCTCCTTCGGACCGTAGAGGGCTGCGGTCTCTCCTGAGATCAAAGCCCAGTAGCGGTCCCCGAAGGACCAATGCCACCACTCCGTCGGGTAGTTCACGAGCCCGGCGGCCGTGAGGACCGTACCCAGGAGTTCACGATGGGCGCGGGCCTCGTCGCTGATGCCGGCCGCATGGGTGTAGCAGGCGCCCTCGCTTTCCTCCGGGTCGGCGTTCATGCGTGTGCCGAGGTCCAGTTCGTTCCCGTCGGCGTCGGCCAGGGTGAGGTCGACGGCCGCGCCGGCGCTGTGCGGAGCGATGTCCGGGGGTGACACGTACCTGCTCGCCGCCGAGTGGATCTGCTCCGTGGACCAGGAGGGGTGGGTGGCGCGCAACTGATCGGCGTACTCCTCGAAGTACTCGCGCTGGAGAGAAGGAGGACGGTACCCCTCGACGAACAGCAGCCGCAGGCCCGCCGGGAGCATCGCCTGGGCCTTGGCCAGCCGTTCCAGGACGCCTTCCCGCAGGAACGCGAAGGCGTCCGCCGGGTCCTGCTTGCGCGTGTCGACGAGCAACCAGCCGTCGTGACGGACGTCCACAAGACGTTCACCGGACTCGACGACAGGTATGGCAGCGACCTTCGGATCCGACATCAAAACGAGTTCGGTCATGACGCCGAGCCCCGACCGGACGGCGTGAGCGAGGACCGCACACCGAACCACCGCTCGGCGCCCCGCTCCTCGAACCGCTCCACCTCGGCGGCGTACTCGCGCCCCGACACCTCCGGCAGGAACAGGTGGCCGAACTCGGCCTCTCCGCCCGCGGTGCGGACGTGCCCCCGACCCTCTGCGTCGTGCGGCCGGGCGCCACCTGCGTGAGCCCCTACTCCTGGTGAGGCGAACAGGTCGGTGAACGCAGCGCGGTCCCGCGCCTCGGACCCGCGGAGTACGCGCCGTTCGGCCCTTGTGGGCGCAGGTGGCCAGGCATCAAGTCCGGATTCGATCATGGTGGGCAACCTATCGCAGGGACCGTGAGAGCGATGTGAGACGGAAGGGCCGGTCCTGTTCGGGCGGTCCTTACCGGATGTGCACCACCGGGACCGCTCGGAACGCGTGGAGATCTGAGAGGTGAGAGGCCGTCGCCCACCATGACGGTACGGGGTTCGACCGCTCTGCCGAGAGGACCAGGAGCCATTCCACGTCGGACGGTAGAGGACCGCTCCCACCACGTCGCCGACGGCGAACAGGGCAGCCGCGTACGCGAGGAGTGCGGCCACCAGCCCTGGCAGTGCCAGCTTGCCCCAGTCGATACGGTCACGCGGCGCCGGCGCCGGGGCGGCCGGGCGCCGTGCGGGGTGGCCGCTGGCGATCGGGAGGGAGCCCTCGCGCAGGCGCACCTCGTCCGCCGCGCTCACCGGGACCTGG
Source organism: Streptomyces sp. NPDC048623 (assembly GCF_040650755.1). Classification (NCBI taxonomy): domain Bacteria; kingdom Bacillati; phylum Actinomycetota; class Actinomycetes; order Kitasatosporales; family Streptomycetaceae; genus Streptomyces; species Streptomyces sp. NPDC048623. The sequence continues at coordinate 187,146 of NZ_JBEZHV010000005.1, read as the reverse complement.
CGCGGCGTGCCGCCCGGGGGCGGCCACGGCACTTCGGCGGTCGACGGCCCGTGCCGGGGGTCGAAGAAGCAGAGCGGGAGCCGCGCGGGCGACGGGCCACCCGCCAGGCGGGACTCCAGACAGGCCATGGCGTACCGGCCGTCGTCCAGGTGCCGAAGCACGTCCTCGCGACCGTCGTGGCGCAGGGCGCGGCCGGCCGCCTCGTACGCGTCAAGGGCGCGTGCCCAGTCCGCCACCGCTTCCGGCGGCGTTCCGGGAGTCCCCGGCTGGAAGGGGTGCACGGCCAGCAGCTCACCGAAGGCCGTCACCTCGCCCGCGAGTCCCGGACCCCGCCCTCCCCTCTGCTTCCTGCTGAATCGCACGATCCCTCCCGCGGTCGGTGTGGCACGGGCTTACGTTCAGGGGGCAGTGGACACGTGGCTCTCTTCCGGAGGGTGACGTCGGGCTTGCCAGCGTCGGCGAGCCCAGTCGCCGGTTTCGCCGATGGCAGCCATCAGGGCGGCGGACGCGGCGCTCGCCGCGAGGCCGGCCGGGTGGCTCGTCGCGTGTCCCAGGAGCCAGAAGGCCAGGGTGAGCACGACCCACCAGACGGTGAGCGATACGGCCTCACGTCGCCCGCGGCTGGTGCGAGGTGGTGTGGTGGGCATGGCGTCAGGAGCCTTCGTGCGGGGCCGCGACGGGGCGCCGCTGATGGCCGATCGTGGCGCTGCCCAGGACCAGGCAGCCGGCGACGGCGAGTGCGCCGCCGGCCGCCGTGCGGGCGAGCGTGATGTCGGGGAAGGCACCGGCCATGCGGGGGAGCGCGTTGACGGGCGCGGTGGCATCGACCGGTCGGTGGTGCAGACGCTCGGGGACTCGGCCTGTGGCCACGGCCAGGCCCGCAGGCAGCACGGTGAGGGAGAAGAACGTGAGGCCGATCCACTGCCATGTCATGGGGGCTGACTCCAGGGGGGTGCATGTACAGCGCGGCCGCGTGGCCAACTGGCCATTGCCGAGGTGACGATGCCGTACAGCTGATGCCGGCGTGATGGTGACCCTACCGAGGCCGCACAGAGCCGTATCAAGGGGCCGCGCCGTCTGTCTGCGCGCGCCAACGCTGCCGGAACCCGGCAGTGTGTTTCCCGGTGTGGGATGGCAGGCTCGGTACTGCGCCGAGGCGAGGCCGCGGAACAGCAAGGCGGTCTCGGCGCTCCCCGGCGGGTATTGCGGCCCGGAGCCAGGCGTGACCAGGGGAGGGGAACATGGACTGGTTGTGGGACATGTTCGGCGATGTCGCTCTCTTGTTCTTCGGGCCACTGGTGGCGTGGACCGCCTGGGAGCGGTGGCGTCACCTCGATCGGGCTCCCGCGTGGGTGGCTCGTGTCCCGCGGTGGGCGGTGCGCTGCTGGGCGGCGGGGATCGTTCTCCTCGGGATCGGCATGGGGAGCAGCGGTGTGTACGGCGTGACCGGACTGCCGGAGCCCTGGGTGGTCGGCTTCTGCCGTGCCGTCGGGCCGGTGCTCTACCTCTTCTTCGTCTGGCTCCCCTCCATCCATGGGGCGCGACGGCGTGGTGACAGGCGGTCGCCGGTTTCCTGAGCGGCCGAAGGGACGACGGGCGGGGGCGGCCCTGGGCACGGGCGCCCTCATCAGCCGTGGGCCGTGTCGTCGGTCAGCAGGCGGCGGGCGAGTGCGGTGGTGGTATGCCGCACGGTCCGGCCGGTGCGATGGGTGGTGACCAGGCCCGCGGCGCGGAGAGAGGCCGCGTGTTCGGACGCGGTGGATTTGCCGACGCCGAGGCGGCGGGCGAGTTCGGTGGTGGTGGCGGTTCCCTGGACGGCGCGGAGGGCACGGGCCCGTCCGCGGCCGACGAGGGCGGTGAGGGGGTCGCGTCCGGGTACGGCGCCGTGCGCCGCGGTGGTGGCGTGATAGGCGATGACGGCTTGGCGGGACGACGTGACCGACCCGGTGATGACGAGCGAGTCCGGGCCGGCGAACGGACTGGGCATGAGGAGCAGGCCCTGACCGGCCAGGCTGACGGTCGTTTCCGCGGGGCCCTGCTCCCGGCGACAGCCGTCGAGCGCGATCGTCAGTGTGCTGTCGTCCCGCCAGGTGAGCCTGGTGCTCAGGCCGGTCAGCATGGACCCCGGCCCCGCGGAGACCATCTGCGCCGCGCGACGGGCGACGTCCGCGCGAAGCCGCTGCTCGATGCCCGGCCAGTCCTCGGCCAGGCAGGCGCGGAACAGGAGGCGGGCCGCGTCGGTCAGGCGGGCGAGGTGGCGGTCGGACCCGTCACGCAGTTCGAGGACGCTGCGGGGCACTCCGGGCAGGGCGTCGACGTACCGGAGTCCGGCCTGGAGCTCGGTCTCCGTGAGGGCGCGCAGGGCCTCCAGTTCCGTGGCGAGCGAAGGGCCTGCGGCGTCCCGCGCGGCGGGAAGCACCGGAGCGAGGAAGTCGGGGACGTACCACGGGTGCGCGTTGATCAGCTCAAGCAGCGGCACGGCGGAGCGGGGGACATGTGGGCGGCGGGCCCTCTGCCACGCCCGGGTCTCCCGCGAGGGCTGGTGCCCCCAGAAGCCGATGACCAGGTTCTGCAGGGGTGACACCGCGATCCGGGTACGGCCAAGATCCTGGGTCCCCGCGACCAGGTGCAGACGCAACGAGCCCACCCCCCTCTCCTCCGGCAGTGGTCCGCGTCCGGAACCGCCGTCCACGGTAGCCCCGGTCACGGGAGCGGCGATGGTTCGGTCCCGCGCCGAACTGCTGGCCGCGCGCGAAGCCTACGGGTGAGGCTGGCGCAGCTTGCGGAACCGAAGCACCGCACAAGGAGCTGTGATGCAGGACCAGAGAGCCCGCGTCGATGCGGGTCGGGACGAGGCCGGGCGGGACGATGCCGGTCGGGACGAGGGCCGGGCGACGACCGGTGGGCCGAGCGGGCGCAACGCCCGGGTGCTGGTGGCGTTCACCGCCGTCACGAATCTGACCGACGGCATCACCAAGATCGCCCTGCCTCTCGTCGCCGGCTCGCTGACGAAGTCCCCGGCGCTGGTCTCGGGGGTCCTGTTCGCCATGACCCTGCCCTGGCTCCTGATCTCCCTGCCCGTCGGCGTCCTGGTCGACCGCGCCGACCGGCGCCGGTTGTTGTGGCTGGCGAACGGCCTCCGCGTCGTCGCGGTCGGCGCCCTCCTGGCCGTCGCGGAGTCCGGTGGGCTCGGCCTGCCTTTGTTGTACGCCTGCGCGGCTGCCCTCGGCATCGCCGAGGTCGTCGCGCTGACATCGGCTGCCGCACTCGTCCCCGACGCCGTTGCACCGGCGGGACGAGAGCGCGTCAACGTACTGATGACGGGTGTGGAGACGGTGGCCAACGAGTTCGCCGGACCGTTCCTGGGCGGCCTGCTCGTGGCGGTCGGCGCGAGCCTGGCCCTGGGCGTGTCCGCCGGCGGCTACCTGACGGCGACGGTGTTCCTGCTGTTCCTTGCCGGCCGGTTCAGGGCCGCCCGGACCGCCGGGGCCGCCGACCCGTCTGCCGACCCGTCCGCCGACCGGCCGCCGGCCTCGGTGACGGGGCAGATCGGAGAGGGCCTGCGTTTCCTGTGGCGGCAACGGCTGCTCAGGTCGCTCTCCCTGTCGGTCGCCGTACTGGTGACCTGCTGGGCCGCGTGGTTCGCACTGATGCCGCTGGTCGCGACCGGGGTCTGGCGACTGAGCCCCACCGCCTACGGCGCGCTGGTCGGCGCGCTCGGCGTCGGCGGCCTGGCCGGCACACTCGTCGTGGGCCGGATCAACCGGCTGCTCGGCCGGCGCCGGGCGATGTCCGCCAACGTCTTCGCCGCGGCCTCGCTGGTGGCGGTCCCCGCCCTGACCGCGAACGTCTGGGCCACCGGTGTGGCGGCGTTCCTCGGCGGCCTCGGCAGCACCCTGTGGGTGGTGAACGCGCGCACCATCGGCCAGACCCTGGTGCCGCCGGACATGATGGGGCGTTACAGCTCGGTCTCCCGGCTGTTCAGCTGGGGCTCCCTTTCGCTGGGCGCCGCCGCGGCCGGTGCGCTGGCCCAGGCCGTGGGTTACCGGTGGGCGTTCGCCTTCTTCGCCGCCGCCGCGGCGATCGTCGCCGTCCCGTTCGTCCGGGCCTTCACCCCCGAGGCGCTGGCCGAGGTCGAGACCCGCCTGTCGGCCCACTGAACGATCCCAGGCATACGCGAGACAGCACGAGGCGTCACGAGAAGCCACGAGTAGCCACGAGACGTCACGAGTAGCCACGAGACGTCACGAGTAGCCACGAGACGCTACGAGATGGAGAGCCCATGTCCCACCACGTCCCCGTCGCCCCGGCACCCGGCCGTCGCATCCCGGCGCACCAGCTGTGGGAGAAGGAGATGCTCTGGGCCTTTCTGCGCTTCGCCCGTGCGACGGTCATCGCCAAGACCGACGGACTGTCCGACGAGCAGCTCACCCGGCGCCACGTCGGATCCGCCACGACTCTCGGTGGCCTCCTGAGCCACCTCGCGTGCGTCGAGTACGACTGGTTCGCCAACCGGCTCGGCGGCGGAGACGTCCCGATGCCGTTCGGCCCCGAAGCCCCCGACGGCGACTGGCACCCTGTCGACGAGACCGGACGGGCGGGCCTGGTGACCCGTTACCGCGAGGCGTGCGCGACCAGCGACGACGTCATCGCCGCGCTCGACCTGGACTCCATGGGCGCCCAGACCGACAGCGACTACACCCTGCGCTGGGCACTGACCCACATGGTCGCCGAGACGCACCGCCACGCCGGCTACGCCGACCTCCTCCGCGAACTCACCGACGGCACCCGCGGTTGGTGACCAGATGACTTTCCGTTCACCCCATGGACCACCTGCCGGTGATCCCGCCTCGGCCCGCCTCGGCCTGCCTCGGCCTGCCTCGGCCGTCCGTGGCCGGCAGCAGCGGCGCTGCCCGCTTCCAGGCCGCCGCATCCGCCGGCTCTCCTCGCCCCGCCACGGGGTCAATTGTCGGCCGGGGCCTCCCGCCAGTCGTCGATGCCACCGAGCAGCTCGGTCAGGACGAGTCCGGGGTCGTCGGCCTCTGCGGACCAGCGGTCGTAGGCCGCCTCCCACACCGGGGCGAGCTGGGAGGCCCACGGCAGCCGGTAGCGATGGGTGAACGACGCCTCGCCGGGCTGCTCGACGGTGAGTCGCTGTCCCAGCCGGCCGCTGCGGTGCCGCACCACCGCATCGGGCTTCAACACGATCCGCCGCTCGCCGATGGTGAGCGTCTGCTGGTCGCCGACTCGGCAGAGCTCCGCCCGCAGGCGACCGAGCTGCCCGGACCAGAGGAGCGTTCCTTGCGATCCAGCGGGTTCGGCTTCCAACGAACTTCTCCGTTCACCTGGAGAGCAGGACAGGTGGCGCGGCTCTTTGAGGCGGGCGCCCGAACAGAGTGTCCCCTGCCTGTTCCAGCCGCAAGATCAGTTGCTCGGCCCGGCGGCGGTGATCCGGGCAGCGAGCGGAGCGGGTGACCTCCCCGAGTACGTCGGGCATCCACGTACCGTAAAGGCGGGGGAACCGACACGTGACGCGGGGCTATCGGCCCCTGAGCAGGCCGCCGACCGCCGTGATGCCTGCCGTGACGGCACGTTCGCCGACGTTGCCGAACCCGAGGATCAGCCGCACCGGCTCCGTCGCACGAGAGGAACGGCAGATGCTCATGCCGTAGAGGCCGACGGACCGGGCGCGGGCGGCGGAGACGAGTTCCTTCTCGTCGGCCACTCCGTCGAGGTGTGCCACCGCGTGGAAGCCCGCCGCAAGACCGGTCACCGCGACGGCGGGCGCGTGCTCGGCGAGCGCCGCCACCAGGGCGGCACGACGTGCCGCGTAGGTCGTCCGCATCCGGCGCAGGTGCCGGTCGAAGCGGCCGGACTCGATCAGTCGCGCGAGGGCGAGCTGATCGAGCGTGGGGGACCCGCGGTCGTTCAACTGCTTGTGCTCGACGATCAGTTCGGTGAGCGCGGGCGGGCAGAGCATCCACCCGAGGCGCAGCGCGGGCGCGAGGGACTTGCTGACGGTCCCGATGGAGATCACGCGGTCCGCGGCGAGTCCCTGCAGCGCGCCCACCGGCTCCCGGTCGTACCGGAACTCGGCGTCGTAGTCGTCCTCGATGACGACGGCGTCCCGCCTCCTGGCCCACTCGATCAGTGCGAGCCGCCTCTCGGGCGCCAGGGCGACGCCGGTGGGCCACTGGTGCGCGGGGGTCAGGACGACGGCGCGGGCGTCGGTCCTGGCGAGTGCCCGTACGTCGATCCCGCGCTCGTCGACCGGTACGGGGGTGGCCGACATGCCCGCCGAGGCCGCGGCGGAGGAGATCGTGGCCGGTGAGCCGGGGTCCTCGTACGCCACCGCACGGATACCTGTCCTGGCCAGGGCGGACAGGGCCAGAGCGAGGCCCTGCGCGTAGCCGGAGCAGATCACGATCCGTTCCGGATCCGCCGCTGCGGCGCGCACCCGCCGCAGATACCCGGCCATGACCTCGCGCAGTGCCGCGCTTCCGCGCGGGTCGCCGTAGTCGAGCGCCGCCGTCGGCATGGTGCGTGCCGCCTCGCGCGTGGCCCACAGCCAGTCGGCGAGCGGGAAGCTGCTCAGGTCGGGGACGCCGTGCCTGAAGTCGGCGATCAGGGGTGACGGCGATGCCGGGGGCGGTGACGCGGGCGCCGACGGCACGCCCGCTCCGGCGGCGACCCGCGTGGCCGAGCCGACGCGTGTCACGAGGTATCCCTCGGCCTGGAGCTGTGCGTAGCACTCCTGCACGAGGCCGCGCGAAACCCCGAGCATCCGGGCGAGTTCACGGGAGGACGGCAGCCGTTCGCCGATCTGCAGCCGCCCGGTCCGGATCGCGTCCCGCAGCCGCAGTTCCAGCTGGGATCGCAGCGGCTCGCCGCCGTCCCGGTCGATGACCAGCAGCAGCTCGGGTGACAGACCGGACCACTCCAGAGGCATGGAATTGGATCTTACTGGTGGTCCGCCCCACCCCTAGCTTCGTCGTGTGACCAGGATGATCAACTCTCAAGCCGGGAACGCCGGTTCGCGGCCGGCGCTGGTGACGCGGCCCCTGCTGCTCCGCTTCGTCTCGGTCATCGGCGCCTCGACGAGCTTCTACCTGCTGCTCTCCGTCGTTCCCCTCTACGCCGAGGCGTACGGCGGCGGTCATGCCGCGGGACTGGCCTCGGGTGCGTTGCTGCTCGCGACGGTCGGAGGCGGGCTGGCCGCTCCCCGGCTCGTGGCCCGCTTCGGATACCGCCTGCCGCTGGTGGCGGGGTTTGTCCTGCTGGGTGCGCCCGCGCTGGTACTGACCGTGTCCGGGAGCACGGTGTGGATCACGGCGGTCTGTGCCGCGCGCGGTCTGGGCTTCGGGGTCACGGTCGTCGCGGGTGGTGCTCTGACGGCGTCGCTGATCCCGCCCGAGCGCCGTGGTGAAGGGCTGGCGCTGGTCGGCATCGTGTCCGGGGTTCCGGCGCTGGCCGCCCTTCCGCTGGGGGTGTGGTGGGCGGCGCACGGCGGGTACGGACCGGTGTGCGCCGCCGGCGCGGTGTCCGCGCTGGCCGCCATCGTCTCGGTGCTGGGAGTGCCGGACCGCCCGTCGGCCTCCGAGCAGTCGATCGGGGTGCTGGCCGGGTTCCGGACGGCCGCTCTGCTGCGGCCCGTCGTCGTCTTCTCGGCCACCGCGCTCGCTGCCGGCATCATCGTCACCTTCCTGCCCCTCGCCGTCCCGTCGGCTTCCGCCGGAGTCGTCGCCGTGGCCCTGTTCGTCCAGTCCGCGGCAGCGACCGTGGCCCGCTGGGGCGCGGGCCGGCACGGTGACCGGCACGGACCGGCCTCGCTCGTCGTGCCCGGTCTGGTCGTCTCGGCCGCGGGGACGCTGCTGACCGCTCTGACCCACAGCCCGGTCGCCGTCGTCGTGGGCGTCGCCCTGTTCGGGGCCGGATTCGGAGCCACCCAGAACGCGACGCTGTCGCTGATGTATGCGCGTGTCCCCGAGTCCGGCTACGGCACCGTCAGCGCCCTGTGGAACGTCGCCTACGACGCGGGCATGGCTATCGGGGCCATCGGCTTCGGCATCCTCGCCGCCCGGAGCGGCTACCCCTGGGCCTTCACCCTCACCGCCGCACTGATGCTCACCGCCCTCGTCCCGGCCTGGCGCGACCGCCTGGCCGACGGCGCCCGCCGATGACCGGGACGACCCCGTGCCGCCGGGGCCGAGGCTCCGCCACCCGTACGCGTCGTCGCGCGTTCGCCGACGACCTGACCGCCTTCACCGAAGGAGACCGCCCCACGGGCGCGGTCTTCCGCGAACAGGAGCTCACATGACCAGCACCCCCATGACGGTGGCCGTCCTCGGACCCGGCGGAGTCGGTGGCCTGATCGGCGCGCTGTTGGCCCGCGACGGGCACCGCGTCATCTGCCTCGCCGGAGAGGAGACCGCCGCCGTGCTGCGCCGTGACGGTCTGAGCGTCCGGAGCACGCGGTACGGCGACTTCACCGCTCCGGTCGAGGCCGACACTCTGCTGCGCGAACCGGTCGACGTCACGCTCGTGACCGTCAAACAGACCGCCCTGCCCGCCGCCCTCGACCGTGTCCCGCCGCAGCTCCTCGGCGACGGCGTCCTCGTACCGCTGCTCAACGGACTCGACCACGTCGCAGCGCTGCGCCGGCGCTATCCGGCCGGCCAGGTCGTGGCCGGAACGATCCGGGTCGAGGCAACGCGCACGGCACCCGGACGCATCGTGCACACCAGCCCCTTCACCGCCCTCGAACTGGCCGCCCCGCTCGACGCCTTCGCCTCCCGCCTCCGTCACGCCGGCCTCGACGTGACCCTGCGCACCGACGAGAGCGCGATGCTCTGGGACAAACTCTCCTTCCTCGCCCCGTTCGCCCTGCTGACCACGCGCCACCGGGCCGCCGTGGGCGTCATCCGCGACGAGCGGCGGTCGGAACTGCTCGCCGTCCTCGACGAAATCACCGCCGTGGCGCGCGCAGCGGGCGCACCGGTGACCGCCGAGGCCGTGCTCTCCTTCTTCGACCGGGCGCCCGAGACGATGAAGTCCTCGATGCAGCGCGACGCGGAGAACGGCCACCCGATCGAACTCGACGCCATCGGCGGGGCCGTCCTACGGGCCGCGGCCACTCACAGGATCGAGACCCCGATGACCGCACGCCTCGTCGCAGAGCTGACTCCCCCGGCGAGCGAGTAGGCGCAGCCGCAGAAGCGCCACGCACCCTCGTCCTGTGGCCGTCGCCTGGGGAGGACTTCGTGCGCTGCGGTACAGCCCGGAGCAGCTCGATGAAGGCCGGTCGCGCGAGGCTGACCGCACCCGCGTCCACTGCGGAGAGGCCGAGACAGGCGGGGCCGGCTGTCCCCAGGAGCGCGATCGGGCGATCGGCGTTTCGCCCGCGGGGCCGTCCGCTCGCCGGTCTAGGCTCGACCCGTGGGGCAACCCGAGGAGCACGCCGAGGGCGTCGGACCGTTCACCACCCGGGTCACCTGGGTCCTGTCCGGTGGCGAGGCGGTGGTCTGGGAGTCACGGACCGCACGGCGACGCGGAGTGCTCGCCGTCCGTCGACCGGGCAGGGACGACGCCGGCCGGCACGCCCGGGCCGACGAGGTCGCGATCCGCCGCCTGCGCAGGCTGAACTCGGTCGCCGCGACCGCCTTCGTCATCGGCGGGCTCCTGTTCGCGGCCGGCGCCGCCGTGGCCCAGTTCGGCTCTGGCGACGCCACGGAGTCGGCCTCGATCTACTTCGCCGGTGGCCTCTTCTTCAACACCGGCGGCTACGCCTCCCTCCTCCAAGTGGTCAACGCGCCCCGCCATGTGGTCGGCGGCGACGCATTGGTCACCCGCCGCTGGCGGTGGTGGAGTTACGAGCCGATGCGGGTGGACTGGCTGAGTGCCTTCCTCCTGTTCACCGGCACCCTGGTGTTCGGTGTGAACCTGCTGAACTCGTTCCTGACGGGGCTGACCGTCCAGCAGGTCAACCGGCTGATCTGGGTGCCCGACCTGGTGGGCTGTCTGCTGTTCCTGGCGTCCGGGCACCTCGCCCTGGTCGAGGTCTGCCACGGCCGGCTCCGCGTCCTCCCACGCAGCCTGGGTTGGTGGATCGTGGCGGTGAACCAGCTCGGGTCCGTCCTCTTCATGGTCTCGGCGCTCGCCGCGTTCACCCGCCCGTCCACCGGCAGCCTCGTCAACGTCGACATCGCCAACTGGGGCACGCTCACCGGCGCCCTGTGCTTCTCCGTCAGCGGCGTCCTCCAGTTCTTCGAACGCCCGTAGAGCGGACAGAGTGCACTGAGGTCACCGAACGGAGCAGGAACAAGCCTCAGGTCGCTGACCCTGATTCGACGACCGGACGGACCTGGGCACAGCAATTCCAAAGGCGCATGAAATTCCGCGCGGAACCGGACTCCAGTGTAAGAACAAGAAATGACCACGATCGAACGCCTGTGGGAAGACGATTACCTTCCCATCAGGGATGCCCTCCACTACGCCGACGGGCGCTCCTACGATGTCGAGCTCGACTCCACCGCGCCGGGTGGCTTCTCGGTGCTCTCCCCTTTCGACCTCGACGAGATACTGAAAGACGATCCTTCCTGGGTGTCTTCGGTCGATGGGCAGGCCTCCGTGGACCTGGGAGAGAAGGGGCTCCTGTGGGGTGGAGAGGGCTCGTACGGTTCGGAGGGATTCTTCGCACGGTTGACTGCCGACCGTAAGCTCATCTGGGTGATGTTCTTCGACGGATCCAATCCGTTTCTGCGGATTCAGCTGTCCGGCAACGTCGCTACTTTCCGCTCGACAGCAGGGGTCGAGATCACCGTCGACATCGACGATCCGTGAACTCCGGCTCCTCCGGAACGGTGATGAAGAAGGCCCAGGTAAGCGACCTGGGCCTTCTTCCAAGAGCGGATGACGGGAATCGAACCCGCGCTATAAGTCCGCTGTTCACCGCCTTTACCGGCACGTTGTGGCACGGCTGCCGGACCGTCGGCGGCCACGGTCGGCACCCTGCGGCACGTCGGCGGAGGCGTGCAGGGCCGTTCGGGCCTGCTGGGTCGCGGTCGGCCGAGACGCTTCGGCGGCGCGAGACCTTCAGGCCCCTTCCTCCGGTGCGCTGACCGTGCCGCCGGCCAGGCAGCGGCGGACGAGTGCGAGGGTGCGCCGTGTGACCGTCGCGAGGGGGGTGCCGTTCTCGACGGCGGCCAGGGCGGTGTGCAGCATTCCGGCGACCAGGTCGGCCGTGAGCGCGGGCTCGGGCACACCGAGTTCCCGGACGGCAGCGCGGAATGGTTCGACTTGTTCCAAGTGGAGTTCCATCAGCCGTTGCTGACAGGCGGGATGAAGGCCGGCGCTCATGAGGGCGGCGGCGGGCCGGTGTGCGCCCTCGGCGCCGAGGCGGAGGCTTTCCCTGAAGAAGACTTCGACGCGTTCCAGAGGGCCGTTCGCGGTGGCCAGGGCGCAGGTGAGTGCCTCGTTGGAGCGTCGGAAGGCTTCTTCCGTGATGGTGGCCAGGAGGACTGCCGAGGAGTCGAAGTACTGGTAGACGCTGGAGCGAGCCAGGCCGGCGCGGGCGCCGACCGCCGCCGGTGTGACGGCGGCGGCGCCTTCGCTGACCAGGATGTCGATCGCCGCCCCGATCAGCGCCTCGCGTTGCTGGGCGCGGTGCTCGGCGACGGTGGAGGCGTTGATCTTCGGCATGCGGGGCGGGCTCCTGGAGGGGCGGACGGGGCCGGGAGTGAGGTTCCGGTCTGTGGCCGTCGGTCAGGACAGGCGGCCGTCGACCATCTCGTACACCTGGTCGGCTGCGTCCATTATCGCCGTGTCGTGGGTGACCATGACCGTGGCTGTGCCGCGCTCGTGGGTCTGCTCGGCGATCAGCCGCACCGCCTCGGCCGAGCGCACCCGGTCCAGCGCCGAGGTGGGTTCGTCCACCAGCAGGACGGCGGGGGAGGTCATCAGGGCGCGGGCCAGGCCCGCGCGCTGGCGCTCGCCTCCGGAGAGCTGGTGGGGGCGGGAGCCGGCGCGGTGGGTCAGTCCGACCGCCTCGATGAGTTCGTCGGCGCGGGCCCGGGCAGCGGTGTCGAAACGGCCGGCGATGTGCAGGGGCAGCAGGAGCTGTTCCCTGACGGTGAGGGAGGCCAGCAGGTTCGACTGCTGGAAGACGAAGCCGATGTGGCGGCGGCGGGCGGCGGTGCGTTCTTTGTCCGACAGGGCGGTCAGTTCGGTGCCGGCGATGTGCACGGTGCCCGAGGTGGGCCGCTGGAGGCCGCCGGCGACGGCGAGGAGGCTGGACTTGCCGGACCCGGAGGGGCCGACGACGGCGACGAACTCACCGGGGGCGACGGTCAGGCCGACGTGGTCGAGGGCGGTGACGGCGGTATCGCCGTCACCGAGGGTGAGGGTGACGTCGTCCAGGCGCAGTCCGCCGGGGCCTGCGGTGTCTGCGGCGGTCCGGCGGTCGGTGGCGGGTGTGCTCATCGGGTGGCTCCCAGGGCGGTCAGGGGGTCGACGGCGGTGATGCGGCGGACGGCGACGACGGCGCCTACGGTCCCGAAGACGATGAGGAGGCCGGAGGATGTGGCGATGGCCGGGGCGGACAGGGAGAAGGGGGCTTTGCCGATCATCGCGCTGCCCAGAGCCAGGCCCACGGCGGTGCCGGCGGCCGTGGCGCCGACGAGCACGGCGACGACCTGGGCGAGCGCGTCACGCAGGATGTATCCGGTGGGGGCGCCGAGCGCCTTCAGCAGGGCGATCTCGGCCTTGCGCTGGACGGTCCACACGGTGAAGAACGCGCCGATGACCAGGGCGGAGATGACGTACAGGAATCCCTTGATCAGGGCCATGGTGCTCGACTCGGCTTCGTAGCCGGGGGACGCGTCGAACGTGGCCTCCTTGGTCTCGGCGAGGGTCCCGGTTGCCTTTTCGGCCACGGCGACGTCGGCGCCCGGCTTCAGGGTCAGGGCCACTGCGGTGGCCTGGCGGCTCGCGGCCTCGGGCAGGTCGCCGGGCAGGCCGTAATGCAGATGCCGCCACGTGTCGAGGTCCGTGTAGACCACCCCGATGTGACCGTAGGAGACGGTCTCGTCGACCAGGCCCACGACCTTCAGCCGCACCCCGCTCCGGTCCGCGGTCAGAACATCGCCGATCTCCACCCCGAGATCGGCGATCTCCCGGGTGATCACGATGTCCGCACTGCCCTTCTTCAGGCCCTCACCCTCGCTGGGGCGGGGCGCCAGGGAGGAGTCCGGCGTCATACCGAAGACGGCGAGGTTGACCTGCTCGCCTTTGTTGGCGCCCTCGGTCACCTGGGCATTGGCCAGGGTGTTCCCGAACAGCTCCGCCCGTTCCACCCCCGGGGCCTCGGCCCACGCCTGCCAGTCCTCCCCTTCCACGGTCGAACGGGAGAACTGCTCGCTGGTCGCCTTCTCGTCGAAGGCCATATGGGTCACGGGCAGCGCGCGCAAACCGGATATACCGGCATCCGCCAGACCGGAGGCAAGCCCGGACAGAAGGACACCGAGCACGGCGATGAGCGCGACCACCGCACCCATCAGGGCGAAGCGACCGCGGGCGAAGCGCAGATCGCGTAGGGCGAGGAACACGGAACTCTCCGAGCGACGAAGGGATATGAGGGCATGACGACTCGACGCGTCGCCACTTTGCCGAAACTTGACGACGTCCGCGTCGGCATCCTATCCACTGTTGTCGACACGCCTGTCGGTACGTTGCGCCGTGTGTGCCGCCAGGCGCTCCCGGCAAACCCTTCGCCCCTGGCTGCGCGACCTGGACCTGTAGGGGATTCGGCGGGGCATGTGGCAGCCGTGGCCGGCTGTAGGGGACTTGGACAACGAAGAAGGCCCAGGTCGCTGACCTGGGCCTTCTCTTGAGAGCGGATGACGGGAATCGAACCCGCGCTATAAGCTTGGGAATCACCGACGCCCAGCTCGATCATCTAGCATCTGACCTGCGGAAACAGTCCTCAGCCTAGTGTTTCTCGCGGGCTTGGGGCACCCGTGTTGACCGCTGTTCACCGCCCCCAAGGGCACGGCTGGGGCACGGCCGGTTGCCTCGGAGGCGCGGCGCTCCCTGACCGCGCACGGTACCCGGCGATCAATCGTCCGCTGGGCTTTCCGCTTCCTGGAGTAGTTCGGCGATGTCATCGGCCCGCTCCTGAGCCCATTGGCGCAGCTCGAAGGCCTGGAGTTCGGAGAGGTCGAAGGCGTCGCGGGCGTGGCGGCGGCCGAGTGGGGGGTTGCGGGCGGCGAGATCCCGGGCTCAGGGCGGCGGTTCGCAGGCCACTCCGTTGCGGTCCCGGTCGAGATGCTCCGCGTAGCCGGGCTGACCCGCGAGGAGGGGCGCGGCGCCTGCGGCTCGTACCTCGTCGCAGTCTTCGTAGGGAGGACCGACATCGTCGGGGTGTTGCTCCGGGGGTGTCACCTCGCGTATGTCCGCCCCGACGATGGTGCCACCGTGAACGGTGTAGGTGCCTTCGAAGACCCGCAGCGAGCCGTCGGTCTGTGTGGCCTCCAGCCTGACGGAGACGGTGCCGCCCTCCGCGCGCAGGATGTGGACGACGTCGTGGGCGGTGGTGGCGAACCCGTCGGCGAAGGCCGTGTAGGAGCCGGAGAGGTTCTTGCCCCCGAGGTTCCAAGCCCGTCGGTAGTCCTGAGCGTTGATGGCGGCGAAGTACTGGAGGACGACGGACGATGCGTCGGCTGCCTTCGGCGGAGGCGTCGGCCGGGGGGACACGGGTGCCGGTTGTGTCGGCTCGGGCGTGGAAGGCGTCGGCTCGGCAGGTGCTGGTGGCTCGGTGACGGTCCTGGTCACCGTGGGCGGGTTCTGCGGGGGCGTCGAACCGTCGCTCCCGCAGCTGCTCACACCTATCATCGCGGCCACCAGTAGCGGCAGGGCTCCCGCGTGTACGAAGCGGTTCATGGGTGTCACCTCACGTGTGAGGCTTTTTCCCTTCGGCTGCGCCGCCGTCTGCGGCGCGAGCAGGATGCCCTTCCATCATTGGCCGGAAACGGCCTTCGAGGCGAGTGCTCGGTCCAGCTCCGCGATTGAGCGGGACCTTCGTGGTCGAACGAGCAAGGCAAGCGGAGCCGGTCTGGGCCATGCCGAAGCACCAGGTCTGGCCGAGGAGCATGGCTGGCGCATCGTCTACGAGCGGCAGGGCGCAGTGGTCCTGCGGATTGCCTCGGGTTCGGTGCGTCAGGCTGTCGGGCCAAGGTCGCCCTCGATGAGCGTTTGTACGATCTGGGGCCTGCCCCAGAGGGCCAGGATCTCGTTGGCGAGGGCCACGGCGGGGAGGTGGTCCTGGTCACGCACCTTGATGGCTGCGGCTTTCAGGGTGCGCGGGACGGCTCCGGCGTCGAGGAGGGCGCGCCATTCCCGCGCGCCGAGTTCCAGGAACTCCAGTGCGGGGAGCCCGGTGACGTCCGGAGGGTCGGCCAGAGTGCCGGGGAAGGCGGTGAGGGTGCGCAGGCGAGGCAGACCGGCGACAGGAGCGAGGCTGAACGGTGCGCCGTCCCAGGTGCCGATGGACAGGACTTCCAGGGCGGGATGGGCGGGGGCCTCGATGGTCTCCAGGCATCCGGTGCCGACCTTGGCCACAGCCGGAAGCTCATCCCGTCGGAGGTCATGGCGTTCCTCCCGCATCCGGCCCAGAACGAAGTCGGTGAGGGAGTCAGCCACGAGTTCGGCGCCGAGGCTCTGCTCGTGATCCACCAGGATGACCTGCCCGAAGTGTCCGCCCGGGCCGGGAGTCAGGTCGATCGCGAACTCGTCGCCGCCGTTGCTTCCGAAGCCGATCCAGCCAGGTGAGCCGGCCAGGCCCTGCACCGCGGCATCGGGTGCGGTGCTGACCGCTTCCGTCGCGCCCAGATCCCAGCTGAGGTGACGGCGCGCCCCGTCGACGGCGTACAGGTCGTCCAGGCCGGAGAGCTCGCAGCCGACGGCATGACAGGCGCGGCCCGCCTCCTCGAAGTCGTCGCGCCAGTCCACCCGTGTCACCCGGTAGAGCACCTTGAGCTCCTCGGACAGCGTGACACCGAGGCGTGCTTCGGCGGCAGCGATGTCCGCCTCCGTCGCACCGACGGCATCCGGCAGCCGTTCGCGAAGCGTGCGTTCCAGCAACTCCGGAGCCGCCGAGGGCGCCGGCACCGCCCCTGGCACCAGGTCGGGACGGCGGAGCCAGGGCTCGGGAAGGCAGCCATCGGCCAGGATGAGCACTCCAAGGTCCGGATAGCCGAGAGCGGGTTCCACGACCGGGCTCGGCCAGACCAGGCCGAGCGTGGTCCTTCCATCCGGCTGGACCTCCGCCCTGAAGGCGACCTCTTCGACTCCGCCGCGCGCGAGCGCCCTCTGGATGCTCTCCACGGCACCCCGCGCTGTCGACGACATGGATCCCCGATGGGCAAGGCTCCAGACGTGCCGGCTGATGCGTCCTGCCACACGGGCCGACCGGGCGGCACGCCGCTCCGCGTCGTCGCCCAGCATGAGCCGGAGGACAGGCGCCCAGGCCGCGAATCCGCATATCGATGACAAGGGGGGGCTCTGATCAACCATGCGCAGACCGTACGCGGAGCCAACGACAGTCGGCACGCGGCAGCCTGACCGCCACGAGGATGGTGCGCGAGCCCCGAGAGGTCTAGACAACGATAAAGGCCTAGGTCGCTGACCTCGGCCTTCTCTTGAGAGCGGATGACGGGAATCGGACCCGCGCTATAAGCTTGGGAATCACCGCCGCTCTGACCGCCGATACGGCCTCTGACCTGCGGACAAGTCTCTCCGCTGGGCCTCTCGAGAGGTTCCGCTCGCACCTGTGATGACCGCTGTTCACCGCTCCGAAGGGCATGGATGGGACACGGGCGGGGCACGGATGGATCACCTCGGCTGGGCGGGGCCTCCATCGCCGAGGAATCGGGCGGCTACGGCGGACACGTCGGCCCAAGGTGAGTCGCTGCGGGCGCCGACGCCGCTCAGCCCTCGGTCGGAGGCTCTTCCTCGGCCGCCGCGCGGCGGTATTCGGCGTTGATGCGCTGGGCTTCTTCGAGCTGGTCCTCGAGGATGATGATGCGGCAGGCGGCCTCGATGGGCGTGCCCTGGTCGACGAGTTCCCGGGCGCGGGCGGCGATCCGCAGCTGGTAGCGGGAGTAGCGCCGGTGACCGCCCTCGGAACGCAGCGGCGTGATCAGGCGGGCTTCCCCGAGTGCGCGGAGGAACCCGGGGGTCGTGCCGATCATGTCGGCGGCCCGGCCCATGGTGTAGGCGGGGTAGTCGTCATCGTCGAGACGGCCGAGGGCATCGTCTGCTGTCATTCTCACCTCTCTGGGGGAGGGGCCGAGGAGACCTGCGCTCTGGCGCCTTCGGACACCAGAGCGACCGAGGAGGACCGTGATCCGGTGGTGGTCCGCACGCGGAGCCACACGCCGGCACACTCCTCGCGGTGCCGTGTCCGCTCGGGCACGGATGCTCTCCGCCCAACCTTCCGGTGTGCGTCGGGGGCCCGACGCCTTCACCGAGGGTAATGCTCCCATCCGCACCGCTGGTACCACGGAGCCGTGCCGTGATCCCGGGCGTGCCCGCATCACGGCGGAGTCCGCCGGTCCTCCGCCGCGCGCCTCCGCCGGGGCGAGCGTCTCCCGCTCGCGAGGACCGGCCGAACCACAGCCGGAGGCCGGCGTGAACGCAGCCCGTTCCCGCTTCTCGTACGGGATGGGCGCCCGCCGCAGGGTCAGACCGCCGTGGACGTGCCGAGCCGGGTCATGGCACGGACGACCTCGCGGGCGCTGAAGTCGCGGCGATCCTGGCGGGTGATGACGGCGCCGACCTGCATGGCGGGGTACTCACGGCGCCCGATGATCACGAACTCGCCGGTGACGGGTTCGGGCCGGACGTCCTTCATGGTCTCCAGGGCACCGTTCTTCGTCAGCTCGAACGGGAAGCGGGCGATGACGCAGCGCATAGGACCTCGCAGAAACTCGAGGAAGAAGGGGGACGGGATCGGGCCGGTACGGCGGCGGGCGTGTGGGTGTGCTCGGCCTCGGCCCGGCGTGGTCAAGGACGGGACGGAGAGCCCGCGGGGTGCAGGTCACGCAGCTGTACCCGGTCGGTGTAGGCGGAGGTGGCGCGGAAGCCGTTGAGCTGGGCCCGGGTGACGAGGCCGGTGGGCCGGCCGTCGTCGTCCCGGACGATGAGGCGTCCGGTGCGTGCGCCGCTCATGACCGCCAGCGCCACCTCGACGGTCATGTCGGCCCAGACATGTGGCTCTGCCTCGACGGTCGGGGGCGCGGGCGGGCTGCCGGCGGCGGTGTGCGCGGGGTCGAGCTGTGCCTGAGTCGATGTCACATGCGGCTCCTGGGTGGGAGAGAGGAGTGTCGGCCCCGGGTACGAGGGTTCTGGCCGCCGGGGCTGGGACCCGGAGTGCATGACGGGGCCGGACCCACCGAGCCGCTCCCGATGCTTCGGCAGAACGCCGGCCTTCGGGGCACGTGCGGCGGGGTCCCGCGCCGAGCCCGCACCGCGCCCCCGCCTTTCGGCGGCAGGCGCGGCGAGCGATCGTCTCGGCATGTCGAGATCTGCGAAAGCCGTCACAGTGGGGAGCGTGCGGGTGATCGACGGAGCCGGCGTGAATCCGCCCGGCGCCGGTCCGCCATTGCCGTCACGGATGTCCGGGAGAC
Organism: Streptomyces sp. NPDC048623; assembly: GCF_040650755.1. Classification (NCBI taxonomy): domain Bacteria; kingdom Bacillati; phylum Actinomycetota; class Actinomycetes; order Kitasatosporales; family Streptomycetaceae; genus Streptomyces; species Streptomyces sp. NPDC048623. The sequence goes on along the minus strand of NZ_JBEZHV010000005.1, from coordinate 168,466 downwards.
GGCACGCCGTGCCCGTGCTGTTCATGCGGGACCCCATCGACGCGGTGAACGTCCATGAATTCACCGGCAATCGAACGGTGTGGAGAATTCCTGGACGGCTTCGAATGGATATGAAATCCGAGTCGGCGGAGAGAAGAATGCGGCTGGGGCCCGCACCCCGAGGGATGCGGGCCCCAGCCACGTCGTGCGCGTCAGCGTCAGGCGGGAACGATGTTCTCGGCCGTCGGGCCCTTCTGGCCCTGCGCGATGTCGAAGGTGACCTTCTGGCCTTCCTGCAGCTCGCGGAAGCCCTGGGCGGCGATGTTCGAGTAGTGGGCGAACACGTCGGGGCCGCCACCGTCCTGCGCGATGAAGCCGAAGCCCTTTTCTGCGTTGAACCACTTCACGGTGCCACTGCTCATGTCATATCTCTTTCTGGGGGCTCATCGGCATCCGCACTGCGCGGATGCTGTGTCGCCGTGATGATTACCCCGCCGGAGAGACCGGAGACGAAAAAGCACTACCAGTGGCCGGTGGGCTTGACTGGGGGCACTTGAAGTTTCGGGAACCACAACTGCAACTGAAATCGAGACTAGCACGCGGACTCGGTCGTTTACGGTTCGATGGCGCCACTATTTCTGGACGCCAAAAAGACTGACTGCGTGACCCCTCGCATTTCTCATCCCGCCGGCACAGATACTCGTTCACGGCGTGGAGAGGTCGGGGAGACGACAGACCGGCAGCCGTCACCTCCACATGCTCCGCGGCAGGGGGATCATGCGTGCTCCGACGACGGGGCGGGGGCGGGAAGGGGGCGGCAGGGAGGCCCCGCCCTCCGTCTCCCAGGCGTTCTCACCGGCCAGGGCCTCCTCCCGCAGGCGGTGACCGGTGGCGTCCTCGTCGGACATGAGGGTGTCCGTGGTGTGGAGGTTGCCCGGGGTGGAGGCGACGGCCATCAGCCGTGCGGCGGAGGCGGGTTCGGTCTCCGGGGGAATCACGAGCAGGTCGCAGCGGCCGAGGTTGTACGAGAGCAGGATCATCGTGTCGGGAGCCTGGTTGGTGAACCAGCCGATGTGCACGGCGTATTCGCCGACGGGGACCTGGTACGGGGCGACGGGCCAGGGTGCGGGGTTCGCGGTGATGCGCGTGACGCGTCCGAAGCGGTCCCGCAGGGCGTCCACCAGGGGCGGCAGCTCGGCGGCGAGATCGTGTGAGTACGGCCACCAGGCGCCGTCCAGCAGCCCGGCCAGGGAGGTGCGCGGTGTGAGTGCCAGGCGTGCCTGGCGGGTGGGAGCGGTGGTGCTGGTCATGAGACCGGGACCTGTCCCCGGGGCGCCTGGGGGCGCCCCGGTCTAACGATCGCCGGGAACGACGTCCGCGTGAGAGCGGGTGTTCGAGGTGCTCCCGGTACCTCCAACGTACTCCGCGCCGGAGCAGGGCGGGGGCGGCGGGCCGGGCCGGGCGGTTCTGACGGCGGGCGTGGCCGCCGGACGCGCCGCGTCCCCGTCACCCTGCACCTACCGGCCGTCGAACCGTCGATGGGCAGGGGCTGACCGCCCTTCAGCCCTTCGCCGGGGAGCGGGACCAGTGTCTGCTGCCCGTAGTCCTGGAGCAGGACCTGCACATCCCGGCCCCCGATCCGGTCCGCCGTTTCGGCGACGACCTGCCCGACCCGTTCGGCCGGCAGCTCGTGCGCTCGGTCCGGGAGCTCACCCGGCCGCCACGAGCGCCCGTCGGCTCCGCTGCCTTGTCAGGGTTCTTCGGAGTGAGGCCCGGTGCCGCTCGGGGGCCTGCTGGTGGCCAGCCAGGACCGGGCCGGTTCGGCGGTGTGGGCGGTGTCGACGGTGAGGTGGAGGCGGGTGCCCCCGCCAGGGGTGGGGTAGCTGCGCTGCTCGCCGCCGGCGAAGCAGTGGCGCAGGATGTCGGCCACCAGCCGGGCGGCGTCCGGGGTGGCGGAGACGATGCGGACCTCGGCGTACCCCGGCGGCGGCAGGGCTTCGGCTACTGGCTCGTTGCGGTCCAAGTCGGCACCGTCCTTTCCTGCCGGAGGCCCGCCCGCGAGCGCCCGGAGCGGACTGGGCATGGCCCCGTACCTCCACCGTACGTCCGAAGGTCCGGCACCGATCGGTTCCCCGGCGGGGAGCGGCGCGTCCGCGGGTCCTCCCGGAGTACGGTGAAAGAACGGGGCCGCCGCCCCGCCCACCGGCCCGACGTCCGCCGTGGCACCGGTCCGGGCGGCAGCGGCACCACCCGTGGACGGGCGGACCGATCATGACCGACGCAGGCTTCTCCCCCCACCACGTCCCCACGCCCCCGCGCCTTCTGCCGGACGAGGTCCACCGGGCCGTCGGACCGGGCACCGCGCTGCTCCGGCTGGAGACGACAGGGTCCCGGCAGAGCCTCCTCGACGGCGCGTGGTGGCCGCGCTCGCGCGACGTCGAGCGGGAGATCCCGCCGCTGATCACCGCCCTGATCGAGCACCTCGGGCCCATCACCCGGGTCGGCCTGGACGCCTCCGCCTGGAACGGCATCCCCACTCGCCTGATCGTCGACGACCGGGTCGTGCACCTCGACTCCTTCCCCGTCGGCGACGACACCGTCCTGATCACCCGCGGCGACAACGACCACTTCTCCCTCATGGTCGTCCCGCCCGCCACCACGCCCGAGGCCGCCCGCACGGCCATGGCCCGCGCCGTCCGCGCCGACAACGTCACCCAGGCCGCCGAGATCCTCCTCGCCGAACTCCCCCACCCCGCGGCCCCGTCGGCCGGCACCGCCCTGGACAACAACGAAGCCCCAGGTCGGTGACCTGGGGCTTCGCAGAAGAGCGGATGACGGGAATCGAACCCGCGCCATAAGCTTGGGAATCACCGACGCCCGTGTCGACCGCTGCTCACCGCCCTGAAGGGCACGGCCGACCATGGCCGCGATCCGGGTCGGTCTGCCCACGCGCCACCGTCTGGTGTTCGTTCACCTGGAGCGGAGCGACGGTGGGACGGCGGGACCGGGCCAGCTGGCCTGCCGCGGAGCTTCCCGTCCGACCGAGGAGGCGCCCGGAAACGGATACGCCTCGTGACTCGATGCCGAAGCCATCGTCACGAGTGGGAGTTGGCCTGCCTCGCGTCGACCCGCACTCGTGCCAGAGGCGGACGCCTACGCATCCTCGTCGAGCAGGAAGGGTTCGATCTCTCCGAAGTCGGGTGCCTGGAAGGGATTTGTGGTGGGATGCGGTGATGCTGCGGCGGTGCGGGGGGACGCCCCTTCCGGAGCGGAGAACGGCGAGGTCAAGTCGATGAGAGTGGTCCTCTTCATTGCGGGTCCATGGACGGATCTGGTGTGCCGTGACCGGGCACGGCGGTCCTACAGCTTGGTCATCTTGGCGTACGGACTCAAGATCCGCTCTTGCGTCGAGCCGAAATCCACGACCGCCGCGATCCCGTCCTCGATGCCGATGACCCGGCCGAGGCCGTGCACGTCGTGTGTGACCTGGTCGCCTACGGCGAACTGCTGAGGAGGCAGCGTGACCGGGGCTTTGAAGGGGCTGGTGGGCAAAAAGCGCTTCGGTGCACTTGGCTTTGTCATTGCTGCCAGTATGCGCCCACGCATATCCGCTACGGCCGTTCCCGTCCGCAGCGCGCGATGGCTGAGAAGTGTCTCGCCGAAAAACAGCAGCCCCAGGTCGCTGACCTGGGGCTTTACTGTGGAGCGGATGACGGGAATCGAACCCGCGCTATAAGCTTGGGAAGCTCATGTTCTACCATTAAACTACATCCGCAAACGCCGTCGATGATCGATCCGGCATCGTTGCACACTGTACCCCATCCCGCACCCCGAGGCGAAGCGCCCTTCTGCGGAGTGCCCTCCACGGGGCGGGGGTGGGGATCCCCTAATGTGGCTGTCTCGTCCACCACTTGTCGGGGAAGGGACTTGATGGGTTCGATGGAGCGCACCGTCGTCCGTTGTGCCGAAGGGCACGTGTTCAGTACCGCTTCGTTCCCGCTCGCGCACCTCGGTGCCGGGCGGATCGGGCCCGGGCGGCTGATCCGGTGTCCACGGTGTGCGCGGTTGCGGCATGCCGTGCCGGTGGAGCTTGAGCGGCGCTGACCTGGGCGGGCGCGGACGGTCCCGATTGGGGCGGCCCGCGCCCTCTGCGTATCGTGGGGGCGTGCTTCTCTCAGACAAGGACATCCGGGCCGAGATCGACGCCGGGCGGGTGCGCATCGACCCGTACGACGAATCCATGGTGCAGCCATCGAGCATCGACGTGCGGCTTGACCGCTTCTTCCGGGTGTTCGAGAACCACCGCTACCCCCACATCGACCCCGCCGTCGAGCAGGTCGACCTCACGCGCGAGGTCGAGCCGGAGGGTGACGAGGCGTTCATCCTGCACCCGGGCGAGTTCGTGCTCGCCTCGACCTACGAGGTCATCACCCTGCCGGACGACATCGCCTCCCGTCTGGAGGGGAAGAGCTCCCTCGGGCGGCTCGGGCTCGTCACGCACTCGACCGCCGGGTTCATCGACCCCGGTTTCTCGGGGCACGTGACCCTGGAGCTGTCGAACCTCGCGACCCTGCCGATCAAGCTCTGGCCGGGCATGAAGATCGGCCAGCTCTGCATGTTCCGGCTGAGCTCGCCCGCCGAGCACCCGTACGGCAGCGAGCGGTACGGCTCCCGGTACCAGGGGCAGCGGGGGCCGACGGCCTCGCGCTCCTACTTGAACTTCCATCGGACCCAGGTGTGAGGCGGTAGCCGGAATGACTGAAGTACGCGAGAACCTGTCGTACGAGGGCTTCGGGCGCGCCGTCCGCGAGCTCGCCCAGACGATCGCCGACGACGGCTACGAGCCCGACATCGTGCTCTCCATCGCCCGCGGCGGCGTCTTCGTCGCCGGCGGTCTGGCCTACGCCCTCGACTGCAAGAACATCCACCTCGTGAACGTGGAGTTCTACACCGGCGTCGGCACCACGCTCGAGATGCCCGTCATGCTCGCGCCCGTCCCCAACGCGATCGACTTCTCCGACAAGAAGGTCCTGATCGCCGACGACGTCGCCGACACCGGCAAGACCCTCAAGCTCGTGCACGACTTCTGCGTCGACCACGTCGCCGAGGTCCGCTCCGCGGTCATCTACGAGAAGTCGCACTCCCTCGTGAAGTGCGAGTACGTCTGGAAGAAGACCGACGACTGGATCAACTTCCCCTGGTCCGTCGAGCCGCCCGTCGTCCGCCGCGAGGGGCAGATCCTCGACGCCTGACAGGGGCGTTCAGCAGGGCCGTTCAGCAGGGCCGTACATACGACAGGAAAGAGGCCCCCACCGCGTTCTTCGGCGCGGTGGGGGCCTTTCTCTGTGCCGGCACGCGCTCCGCTACAGCGTGCCCAGCTTGATCAGGCTCAGCAGCGCCACCAGCTGGATCGCGGACGCCCCCAGCGCCTTCGGCCACGGCAGGTCGTGCGAGCGGCTCACCATGACCGTCAGGAGCGCTCCCGCGGCCAGCCAGGTCAGCCAGCCGAGGATCTGGACCAGGCCGTTCTCGCCGCCGAGGAACAGGGCGAAGATCAGGCGCGGCGCGTCCGTGATCGACATGATCAGCATGGACAGGCCGACCGTCGGCTGCCAGGTGCCGTCGCCGCCCAGCTGGCGGGCCAGGGTGTGGGTGACGGCGCCCAGGACCAGGCCACCGATCACGAAGCCGACGCCGGTCAGGAGCACGTACGGGATCGCCGTCGACAGGGTCGCGTTGATCGCGTCCTCGCGGGCCTGGTCGAAGCCGAACAGCGCGAGCAGGCCGTACAGGAAGGTGACGACCAGTGCCGGGCCCCACACCGCGTGGTCCCGCATCCGCAGGAAGGTGTCGGCCGGGCGCAGCACGATGCCGCTCAGGAGCGCCTTCCAGCGCAGCCGCGGGCCCGTCGGTACGGGGGCGGGGGCCTGCTCGTACGGGGCGCCCGCGCCGTACGGGTCGTCGTGGACGCTGAACACCTGGGTGTGGCCCGGGTTGTTGGCCGCGTAGTGCTGCTGCGGGTGCTGCTGGTGCGGCGCGTAGGGGTCGCCGAAGTACTCCGGCTCCCCGTGCGCGGCCCGGCCGCCGCCCTGCTGCTGTCCCCACTGCTGTTGCTGCGGGTACTGCTGCTGCTGCGGGTAGCCCGGCGGGGGCGCGTTGTACCCGTACGGCGCCTGCTGCTGCGGTTGTTGCTGCGGGGGGTTGTCGCCCCGACCGCGTCCGTTCCTGAATCCAGCCACGTCAAGAACGTACCCGCTCCGGCTGTGGACTCGTGCATTCCGGGGATTGTGCGGCAGAGCTGTGACATCCCCTAGGGGGTCCCGGAGAGGTCCCGGAGGGGTCCCGGAAGGGTCCCGGAGGGGGTCCCGGACCCGGGAAGAGCCGAAAAGGCCGGAGGGCCGCCCCACGCTTCCGCGGGGCGGCCCTCACAACCGGCGTACGGACGTACCTACGCGTCCGCCGCGACCGGCTCCGCCTCCGGCTCCGGGTCGACCGGGGTCTTCACCGAGTCGAGCAGCAGCTGCGCCACGTCGACGACCTGGACGGACTCCTTCGCCTTGCCCTCGTTCTTCTTGCCGTTCACGGAGTCCGTGAGCATGACGAGGCAGAACGGGCAGGCGGTGGAGACGATGTCGGGGTTCAGCGACAGGGCCTCGTCCACGCGCTCGTTGTTGATGCGCTTGCCGATGCGCTCCTCCATCCACATCCGCGCGCCGCCGGCGCCGCAGCAGAAGCCGCGCTCCTTGTGGCGGTGCATCTCCTGCTGGCGCAGGCCCGGGACCTTGTCCATGATCTCGCGCGGGGGCGTGTAGACCTTGTTGTGGCGGCCCAGGTAGCACGGGTCGTGGTAGGTGATGAGGCCCTCGACCGGGGTCACCGGGATCAGCTTGCCCTCGTCGATGAGGTGCTGGAGCAGCTGGGTGTGGTGGATGACCTCGTAGTCGCCGCCGAGCTGCGGGTACTCGTTGGCGATGGTGTTGAAGCAGTGCGGGCAGGTCGAGACGATCTTCTTCGCCGACTTCGGCTTCTTCGTCGACTCGTCCTCGTCGTCCTCGCCGAACGCCATGTTCAGCATCGCGACGTTCTCCTGGCCGAGCTGCTGGAACAGCGGCTCGTTGCCCAGACGGCGCGGGGAGTCACCGGTGCACTTCTCCTCGCCGCCCATGATCGCGAACTTGACGCCCGCGATGTGCAGCAGCTCGGCGAAGGCCTTGGTGGTCTTCTTGGCGCGGTCCTCCAGGGCGCCGGCGCAGCCGACCCAGTAGAGGTAGTCGACCTCGCTGAGGTCCTCGACGTCCTTGCCGACGATCGGGACCTCGAAGTCGACCTCCTTGGTCCACTCGACGCGCTGCTTCTTGGCGAGACCCCAGGGGTTGCCCTTCTTCTCCAGGTTCTTCAGCATCGTGCCGGCCTCCGACGGGAAGGCGGACTCGATCATGACCTGGTAGCGGCGCATGTCGACGATGTGGTCGATGTGCTCGATGTCGACCGGGCACTGCTCGACGCAGGCGCCGCAGGTGGTGCAGGACCACAGGACGTCGGGGTCGATGACGCCGTTCTCTTCGGCGGTGCCGATGAGCGGGCGCTCGGCCTCGGCGAGGGCGGCCGCCGGGACGTCCTTGAGCTGCTCCGCGGTGGCCTTCTCGTTGCCCTCCATGTCCTTGCCGCCGCCCGCGAGCAGGTACGGCGCCTTGGCGTGCGCGTGGTCGCGCAGCGACATGATCAGGAGCTTCGGGGAGAGCGGCTTGCCCGTGTTCCAGGCGGGGCACTGCGACTGGCAGCGGCCGCACTCGGTGCAGGTGGAGAAGTCGAGGAGGCCCTTCCAGGAGAACTGCTCGACCTGGGAGACGCCGTAGACGTCGTCCTCGCCCGGGTCCTCGAAGTCGATCGGCTTGCCGCCGGTCGTCATCGGCTGGAGCGCGCCGAGGGCGGTCGCGCCGGTGGCGTTGCGCTTGAACCAGATGTTCGGGAAGCCGAGGAAGCGGTGCCAGGCGACGCCCATGTTGGTGTTGAGCGACACCACGATCATCCAGATGAACGAGGTGCTGATCTTCACCATGGCGGTGAAGTAGATCAGGTTCTGGAGGGTGGCGACGCTCAGGCCCTTGAAGGCCAGGACCAGGGGGTACGAGGCGAAGTACGCGGCCTCGTAGTGCTCCACGTGGTGGATCGCGCCCTCGAGGCCGCGCAGCACGTAGATCGCGAGGCCGATGGTGAGGATGACGTACTCGACGAAGTACGCCTGGCCGGCCTTGGAGCCGGCGAAGCGGGACTTGCGGCCCGCCCGGCGCGGGAGGCTCATCAGGCGGATCACGATCAGCGCGGCGATGCCGAGGGTCGTCATGACGCCGATGAACTCGATGTAGAGCTCGAACGGCAGGAAGCCGCCGATGACCGGCAGCGTCCAGTCGGCCTGGAAGAGCTGGCCGAAGGCCTGCGCGAGGGTCGGCGGCAGGGTCAGGAAGCCCACGGCGACGAACCAGTGGGCGAAGCCGATGATGCCCCAGCGGTTCATCCGCGTGTGGCCGAGGAACTCCCGGACCAGCGTCACACTGCGCTGGTAGGGGTTGTCGGTCCGGCTGCCCGCGGGCACGGGCTGGCCGAGCTTGAAGTAGCGGACGAACTGACCGATGGCGCGAGCGAGCAGGGCAACGCCGACCACGGTCAGGGCCAGCGACACGATGATCGCGGCGAGTTGCATGACGGGCTCCTCGACGAGCGGGCCTCTGCTTCGGGCCCCTGCTGCGAGCCTACTGAGCAGTGCCTACTAAGCAGTAACTTATTTAGTCCGTGCCGAGAATAGCCGTTTGCGGCGCCGCACTGTAGCGGAGCTCACGGTGATCTGTGTCGCTCAGGCAACCCTTGCCGGTGCGAGCGGCGTCCGCGCGGCCGCGCGACGTTTACGGACTGCTGGAAGCGTACGCGCCAGGATCGCCAGATCCATCCCCAGCCAGTGGTGATCCACATAGTGGAGGTCGAGCAGCTCGCGCTCCTCCCACGGCAGCTCCGAGCGTCCGCTGATCTGCCACAGGCCGGTCATCCCCGGCCGTACGGAGAGCCGGCGCCGTCCGTCCCCCCGGGACTCGCGGTGGCCGGGCGCCAGCGGGCACGGTCCGACCAGGGACATCTCGCCCCGTACGACATGCAGCAGCAGCGGCAGCGCGGCCAGCGGGCTCTTGGTGCGGAAGGTCAGCATCGTGAAGGTCCGCCCGCCGAGCCCCGCCACCGGACGGCGGCGCAGCACCCCAGTCATGCCCGTGCCCGTACCGGCGGCGATCAGGAGGGCGACGGCGGCGATCAGCGGGGCGAGCAGGAGCAGCAGGGCGAGCCCGCCCGTGAGGTCGACCGCGCGCTTCACCGTCATGCGCCCACACCTTCCGGTTCCGGCGAGAATCAGGACGAGGGGGGATGAGAATCATGGGATATGTCCGGACACTCTCTCTCGGAACCTCTCATCTCCATACCGCCGGGTGGGGGATCGGCGCGCCATGGCTTCACCCATTGAGCGGCCCGGGCGGTGAAGAGTTGAGTCACCTCCGCTCAGGTCTGTTGACTCTTCTCCGGACCTCGTGCATCCTTGAGTGAGTTCCACTCAAGTCAGTCAGCTGGAGGAATCGAAATGGCACGTGCGGTCGGCATCGACCTGGGCACGACTAACTCCGTCGTCAGCGTTCTGGAAGGCGGCGAGCCCACCGTCATCACCAACGCCGAGGGCGCCAGGACCACGCCGTCCGTCGTCGCCTTCGCGAAGAACGGCGAGGTGCTCGTCGGCGAGGTCGCCAAGCGCCAGGCGGTCACCAACGTCGACCGGACCATCCGGTCCGTGAAGCGCCACATGGGCACCGACTGGAAGATCGAGCTGGACGGGAAGAGCTTCAACCCGCAGCAGATGTCGGCCTTCATCCTCCAGAAGCTGAAGCGCGACGCCGAGGCCTACCTGGGCGAGAAGGTGACCGACGCGGTCATCACCGTCCCGGCGTACTTCAACGACTCCGAGCGTCAGGCGACCAAGGAGGCCGGCGAGATCGCGGGCCTCAACGTCCTGCGCATCGTCAACGAGCCGACCGCCGCCGCCCTGGCGTACGGCCTCGACAAGGACGACCAGACCATCCTCGTCTTCGACCTCGGTGGCGGCACCTTCGACGTGTCCCTCCTGGAGATCGGTGACGGCGTCGTCGAGGTGAAGGCCACCAACGGTGACAACCACCTCGGTGGTGACGACTGGGACCAGCGCGTCGTCGACTACCTGGTGAAGCAGTTCGCCAACGGGCACGGTGTGGACCTGTCCAAGGACAAGATGGCCCTCCAGCGTCTGCGCGAGGCCGCCGAGAAGGCCAAGATCGAGCTGTCCTCCTCCACGGAGACCACGATCAACCTGCCCTACATCACGGCGTCCGCCGAGGGCCCGCTGCACCTGGACGAGAAGCTCACCCGCGCCCAGTTCCAGCAGCTGACCGCCGACCTGCTCGACCGCTGCAAGACCCCGTTCCACAACGTCATCAAGGACGCGGGCATCAACCTCTCCGAGATCGACCACGTCGTTCTCGTCGGTGGCTCCACCCGTATGCCGGCCGTCGCCGAGCTCGTCAAGGAGCTGACCGGCGGCAAGGAGGCCAACAAGGGTGTGAACCCGGACGAGGTCGTCGCCATCGGCGCCACCCTCCAGGCCGGTGTCCTCAAGGGCGAGGTCAAGGACGTCCTGCTGCTCGACGTCACCCCGCTGTCCCTCGGCATCGAGACCAAGGGCGGCATCATGACCAAGCTGATCGAGCGCAACACCACGATCCCGACCAAGCGCTCCGAGATCTTCACGACGGCCGAGGACAACCAGCCGTCCGTGCAGATCCAGGTCTACCAGGGCGAGCGCGAGATCGCCGCGTACAACAAGAAGCTCGGCATGTTCGAGCTGACCGGCCTCCCGCCGGCCCCGCGCGGCGTCCCGCAGATCGAGGTCGCCTTCGACATCGACGCCAACGGCATCATGCACGTGACCGCGAAGGACCTGGGCACGGGCAAGGAGCAGAAGATGACCGTCACCGGCGGCTCCTCGCTGCCGAAGGACGAGGTCAACCGCATGCGCGAGGAGGCCGAGCAGTACGCGGAGGAGGACCACCGCCGCCGCGAGGCCGCCGAGACCCGCAACCAGGGCGAGCAGCTCGTCTACCAGACGGAGAAGTTCCTCGCGGACAACGCGGACAAGGTCCCGGGTGACGTGAAGACCGAGGTCGAGGCCGCCGTCGCCGAGCTGAAGGAGAAGCTCAAGGGCGACGACACCGCCGAGATCCGCACCGCCACCGAGAAGGTCGCGGCCGTCTCGCAGAAGCTCGGCCAGGCGATGTACGCCGACGCCCAGGCCGCCCAGGGTGCCGCCGGCGCCGAGGGTGCCCAGCACGCCCACGGCCAGGACGACGACGTCGTCGACGCCGAGATCGTGGACGAGGACAAGCCGAAGGGCGGCGCTGCCTGATGTCGGAGGACACCCCGGGCTTCGAGGAGAAGCCCGACGTCCCCGCCGACGGCACGCCCGAGGAGACCGAGGCCGCCGACTCCGCCGCGAAGGCGGAGGGGGCGGCCCCGGCCGGGGACGCTACGGACGTAGCACTGCTGGCGCAGCTGGACCAGATCCGGACCGCGCTCTCCGAGCGCACCGGTGACCTCCAGCGGCTCCAGGCCGAGTACCAGAACTACCGCCGCCGTGTGGAGCGGGACCGGGTCACGGTCAAGGAGATCGCCGTCGCGAATCTCGTGTCCGAGCTCCTTCCCGTGCTCGACGACATCGGCCGGGCCCGGGACCACGGCGAGCTCGTGGGCGGGTTCAAGTCGGTCGCCGAGTCGCTGGAGACCGTCGTCGCCAAGATGGGTCTGCAGCAGTTCGGCAAGGAGGGCGAGCCCTTCGACCCGATGATCCACGAGGCCCTGATGCACTCGTACGCGCCGGACGTCACCGAGACGACCTGCGTGGCGATCCTGCAGCCGGGGTACCGGATCGGCGAGCGCACCATCCGCCCCGCGCGGGTGGCCGTGGCCGAGCCGCAGCCGGGCGCCCAGCCGGGTGCCGCGGCGAAGGCGGAGGAGTCGGACGACTCCGACAAGGACAACGATCAGTAGTCGCACCCGGAAGCGGGAGGAGGGACGTCGATGAGCACGAAGGACTTCGTCGAGAAGGACTACTACAAGGTTCTCGGCGTCCCCAAGGACGCCACTGACGCCGAGATCAAGAAGGCGTACCGGAAGCTCGCCCGCGAGAACCACCCGGACGCCAACAAGGGCGACGCGAAGGCGGAGGAGCGCTTCAAGGCGATCTCCGAGGCGAACGACGTCCTCGGCGACCCGAAGAAGCGCAAGGAGTACGACGAGGCCCGCGCGCTGTTCGGCAACGGCGGCTTCCGAGCCGGCGGGCCGGGCGGCGCGGGCGGCTCGTTCAACTTCGACCTGGGCGACCTCTTCGGCGGCGCCCAGGGCGGCCCCGGCGGGGCCGGCGGCTTCGGCGGCGGTCTCGGGGACGTCTTCGGCGGTCTGTTCAACCGCGGCGCGGGCGGTGCGGGCACCCGTACCCAGCCGCGCCGCGGCCAGGACGTCGAGTCCGAGGTGACGCTCAGCTTCACCGAGGCCATCGAGGGCGCGACCGTACCGCTGCGGATGTCCAGCCAGCAGCCGTGCAAGGCCTGTTCAGGCACCGGCGACAAGAACGGCACGCCCCGGGTGTGCCCGACCTGCGTCGGCACCGGTCAGGTGTCGCGCGGCAGCGGCGGCGGCTTCTCGCTGACCGATCCGTGCGTGGACTGCAAGGGCCGCGGACTGATCGCCGAGAACCCCTGCGAGGTCTGCCACGGCAGCGGGCGGGCCAAGTCCTCCCGCACCATGCAGGTCCGCATCCCGGCGGGGGTCAGCGACAACCAGAAGATCCGGCTGCGCGGCAAGGGCGCCCCGGGCGAGCGCGGCGGGCCGAACGGCGACCTGTACGTCGTCGTGCACGTCGACGCCCACCCGGTGTTCGGCCGCAAGGACGACAACCTCACCGTCACGGTGCCCGTCGCGTTCGACGAGGCGGCGCTCGGCGGCGAGATCAAGGTGCCGACCCTGGGCGGCCCGGCGGTGACGCTGAAGCTGCCCGCGGGCACCCCCAACGGGCGCACCATGCGCGCGCGGGGCAAGGGCGCGGTCCGCAAGGACGGCACCCGCGGCGACCTCCTCGTCACGGTCGAGGTCGCGGTGCCCAAGGAGCTGGACGACAAGGCCCGTGAGGCCCTGGAGACGTTCCGCGAGGCCACCGCGGGCGAGGACCCCAGGGCAGAGCTGTTCCAGGCCGCGAAGGGAGCTTGAGGAGATGGAAGGACGCCGCCGCAATCCCTATGAGCTGACCGAAGAGACCCCGGTGTACGTCATCTCGGTGGCGGCCCAGCTCTCCGGTCTGCACCCGCAGACGCTGCGCCAGTACGACCGCCTCGGTCTGGTCTCCCCGGACCGCACGGCGGGCCGGGGCCGGCGCTACTCGGCCCGTGACATCGAGCTGCTGCGCACCGTCCAGCAGCTGTCGCAGGACGAGGGCATCAACCTGGCCGGCATCAAGCGCATCATCGAACTGGAGAACCAGGTCGCGGCGTTGCAGGCGCGCGTGGCCGAGCTGTCGACCGCGGTCGAGGGCGCGGCGGCGGCGATGCGCCAGCGCGAGGCCCAGGTGCACGCCTCGTACCGGCGCGATCTGGTGCCGTACACGGACGTGCAGCAGGCGAGCGCGCTCGTGGTGTGGCGTCCGGAACACAAGCGCGGCGAGTAGTTCCTCAGCTGCTTTCGTACGAGGCCCCCTCCGCTCCGGCGGAGGGGGCCTCGTCGTGGTGAAGGTCAGTTGTCCCCGTCGAGGATGCCCGAGCGCGCGATCAGATAGCCGAGCTGGGCGCGGCTGCCGCTGCCGAGGGTGGCGGCGAGCTTGGCGATGTGGGCGCGGCAGGTGCGCACGTTCATGCCGAGCCGGCGCGCGATGGCCTCGTCGACATGGCCCTCGACGAGGAGTTTGGCGATGGAGCGCTGGACGCCGCCTATGCCGTCCGTGGAGGGCGTGTAGGGCACTTCCTCGTCCCAGGGGGCGCCGTGCAGCCAGAACTGGTCGAAGACGCCGACGAGATACTGCACGAGGCCCTCGTGGCGCAGTTCGAGCGCGACCTGGCGGTCGCTGCGGGCCGGCACGAAGGCGACCTTCCGGTCGACGATGATCAGCCGGTCGATGATCTCCTCAAGGGTGCGGAGCTCAAGACCGTAGGGGGCGACGCGTTCGACGTAGGCCAGGGTCGCGGGGTGGTGCCGGGCGGTGTGCTGGTAGAGCGTGCGCATGCGGACACCGCGGTCGAAGAGCGGTTCCATCCGGCGCAGGGCCTTTTCGAGGGTGTCGGGGCGCCGTCCGCTGCCGGGCTGGATGGTCAGCAGCTCTTCCGTGCACTCGCTGATGACGCGGTCGAGCGTCGCGTTGATCGCGCCGAGGCCTTCGAGCACGGTGATCGCGCTGCCGGTGGAGGATTCCCGGGTGCTCATCGCCAGGAACGGCTCGAACGCGTCGGCCAGGGCGATGGCTTGGTGCCGCCAGGTCTGGATCTCCTGCTCGATGGGGTGTATGAGCTGGTTGAGGGCGACCGACGGCGGTACCGGGTACAGCCACTCGACGTCGTCCGGGTCGGGGCGCAGAAGGGCCAGTTCGGTGAGGCACGGTGCGGCGTCGGCTTCGGCGCGGGCGAGGCGTCCTGTGCGCAGAGCGTGGGCGTACAGCTCTTTGGCCACGTCGCACAGTTCACCGCGACTGTGATTATGTCTGGATTCGCTCGACTCTCGCCCCATTTGCACCCCCCTCAGGGTCATGAATTACAGGAACATGATGCCCGGCGCGGCTGGTGCAGGGGTCGATCGTGGGCCATCGTTTTGGACGCGGGGGGGAGGTAGTGATCAAAAGAGGTGGAGATCGGCCATGACCAGGATGGTTCGTGCACTTGGCGCCATAGCCGTTGCGGCGGCTGCTCTCGGCGCGCTCGCCCTGACCGGCGAGCCCTCGTGGGAGGTCCCCCCGTCGCATTCCGTGATGGCGGAGCCGAATGAGCCCTCGTGGGAGAGCGCACCTGCGGACGTCGTCCTCGCTTCTCCCGGTGAGCCGTCCTGGGAGTTCACCCCGGCCGGCACGGGAGCATGACCGTGCCGCCGGACGACCGGTCCTTCCGACGGGAGATGGCCTCGGCCTATCGCTCCGGATGGCACTTCGTCGATCTCGTCACGGCCATCCCCCACCGTGGCGACTCGCTGATGGTGACCCTCTTCGGAGAGCCGATCGTCGTCGCCCGCGAACAGGACGAGGACGTCCGTGCGTACCGGTGTCTGCGTCGCCCGCGCGGTGCGCCGCAGCCCGTTCGCTGTGCCATCCGGTACGGCATGATCTTCGTCAATCTGGATCAGCGCGACCACCAACTGGTCGAGTCCCCGCTGCTCCAGACCGAGACCCTCACCGCCACCCCCCGCAGTGCCTGAACGATTCCCCCGTCGTTGTAGATCGTTCAGGCGCTTCCCCCACACAGCGGCGCCATCGCGGACCTGAAACGCGATGGCGCCGCTGTGCTTTTTCCTGCGGCCTCGCGGCCTCGCGGCCTCGCGGCCTCGCGCCTTCGCGGCTTCGCGGCCTCAGGCCCGGCCCATCGCGCGCGTGAGCGCGATCTCGATGACCACCCGGTCCGGGTTGGGCGTCGGCGTCCGGCCGTAACGCGCCGCGTAGCGCTCGACCGCGTCCGCGACCGTCTCCGCCTCGGTGCGGATCCGCGCCACGCCCTCCAGGGTGGCCCAGCGCCCCTTGTCGACCTGGCAGACCGCGACCCGCGCGCCCTCCGCGCCCGCCGCCAGGACGTTGGCGACCTTCCGGCTGTGCTTGTTCGTGATGACCCGGGCGATGCCCTTCTCGCCGCCCTCGGGGTCGTACGTGACACCGACCGCCACCACGTGCGGGGTGCCGTCCGGGCGCGGCGTGGTCAGCGTGCACATGTGGTACTCGCGCCAGAAGCTGAGGTACGAGTCGCTGGGCTTGCTCGGATCGATGGCCATGCCCCGGAAACTACCTGTGGCACAGCTCCCTCCGAAACATTGAGCGGAATGGACTCAACTTTGTGTACGCTGGACGAGTCATAGGAGGAGAGCCAGGAAGCCAGGCCCTCAGGAGGAGGAGACCCCGCACGTGGACGCCGAACTGACCAACAGGAGCCGGGACGCGCTGAACGCGGCGAGCAGCCGCGCCGTGTCCCAGGGGCACGCCGATCTGACCCCCGCGCACCTTCTGCTTGCGCTGCTCGCGGGTCAGGACAACGAGAACATCACCGATCTGCTGGCCGCCGTCGAGGCCGACCAGGCGGCCGTACGGGCAGGGGCCGAGCGCCTGCTCGCCGCACTGCCCAGCGTCACCGGGTCCACGGTCGCGCCCCCGCAGCCCAGCCGTGAGCTGCTCGCCGTCCTCGCCGACGCGGACGCCCGCGCCAAGAAGCTCGGCGACGACTTCCTCTCCACCGAACACCTGCTGATCGGCATCGCCGCCAAGGGCGGCCGGGCCGGCGAGCTCCTCGACGGGCAGGGCGCCACCGCCGCCCGCCTCCAGGACGCCTTCACGAAGACCCGCGGCTCCCGCCGGGTGACCACCGCCGACCCCGAGGGCTCGTACAAGGCCCTGGAGAAGTTCGGCACCGACTTCACCGCCGCCGCCCGCGAGGGCAGGCTCGACCCGGTCATCGGCCGCGACCACGAGATCCGGCGCGTCGTCCAGGTCCTCTCCCGCCGCACCAAGAACAACCCGGTCCTCATCGGCGAGCCCGGCGTCGGCAAGACCGCCGTCGTCGAGGGCCTCGCCCAGCGGATCGTGAAGGGCGACGTGCCCGAGTCGCTGCGCGACAAGCGCCTGGTCTCCCTCGACCTCGGCGCGATGGTCGCCGGCGCCAAGTACCGCGGCGAGTTCGAGGAGCGCCTGAAGACCGTCCTGTCCGAGATCAAGGAGAGCGACGGCCAGATCATCACCTTCATCGACGAGCTGCACACCGTCGTCGGCGCGGGCGCCGGCGGCGACTCCGCGATGGACGCCGGCAACATGCTCAAGCCGATGCTGGCCCGCGGCGAGCTGCGCATGGTCGGCGCGACCACCCTCGACGAGTACCGCGAGCGGATCGAGAAGGACCCCGCCCTGGAGCGCCGCTTCCAGCAGGTCCTGGTCGCCGAGCCGTCCGTCGAGGACACGGTGGCCATCCTGCGCGGCCTCAAGGGGCGTTACGAGGCCCACCACAAGGTCCAGATCGCCGACTCGGCGCTGGTCGCCGCCGCGACCCTCTCCGACCGCTACATCACCTCCCGCTTCCTGCCCGACAAGGCCATCGACCTGGTCGACGAGGCCGCCTCCCGGCTGCGCATGGAGATCGACTCGTCCCCCGTCGAGATCGACGAGCTCCAGCGCACCGTCGACCGGCTGCGGATGGAGGAGCTGGCGCTCTCCAAGGAGACCGACGAGGCCAGCCGCCAGCGCCTGGAGAAGCTGCGCCGCGACCTCGCCGACCGCGAGGAGGAGCTGCGCGGCCTCACCGCCCGCTGGGAGAAGGAGAAGCAGTCCCTCAACCGGGTCGGCGAGCTCAAGGAGCGGCTCGACGAGCTGCGCGGCCGCGCCGAGCGCGCCCAGCGCGACGGCGACTTCGACACCGCCTCCAAGCTGCTCTACGGCGAGATCCCGGCCCTGGAGCGGGAGCTGGAGGCGGCGAGCGAGGCCGAGGCTCGGCAGGAGGCCGCGAAGGACGCGATGGTGAAGGACCAGGTCGGCCCGGACGACATCGCCGATGTCGTCGGCGCCTGGACCGGCATCCCCGCCGGCCGCCTCCTGGAGGGCGAGACGCAGAAGCTGCTGCGCATGGAGGACGAGCTCGGCAAGCGGCTCATCGGCCAGAGCGAGGCCGTGCGCGCCGTCTCCGACGCGGTGCGCCGCACCCGGGCCGGCATCGCCGACCCCGACCGGCCCACCGGCTCCTTCCTCTTCCTCGGCCCCACCGGCGTCGGCAAGACCGAGCTGGCGAAGGCGCTCGCCGACTTCCTCTTCGACGACGAGCGGGCCATGGTCCGCATCGACATGTCGGAGTACGGCGAGAAGCACTCCGTCGCCCGGCTCGTCGGCGCGCCTCCCGGCTACGTCGGTTACGAGGAGGGCGGCCAGCTCACCGAGGCCGTGCGCCGCCGCCCGTACAGCGTCGTGCTCCTGGACGAGGTGGAGAAGGCCCACCCCGAGGTCTTCGACATCCTGCTCCAGGTCCTCGACGACGGCCGGCTCACCGACGGCCAGGGCCGCACGGTCGACTTCCGCAACACGATCCTGATCCTCACCTCCAACCTGGGCAGCCAGTTCCTGATGGACCCGGTGGCCGGCGCGGAGGAGAAGCGGGAGCGGGTCCTCGAGGTCGTCCGGGCGAGCTTCAAGCCGGAGTTCCTGAACCGGCTCGACGAGATCGTGGTCTTCTCCGCCCTGGAGCAGACCGAGCTGGCCCGCATCGCCCAGCTCCAGATCGACCGCCTGGCCCGCCGCCTCGCCGACCGCCGCCTCACCCTCCAGGTCACCCCCGAGGCCCTGGCCTGGCTGGCGGAGGAGGGCAACGACCCGGCCTACGGCGCCCGCCCGCTCCGCCGCCTGATCCAGACGGCGATCGGCGACCGCCTCGCCAGGGAGATCCTCTCGGGCGAGGTCCGCGACGGCGACACGGTCCGGGTGGACCGCTTCGAGGAGGGCCTGATCGTGGGGCGGGCGGAGCAGTGACCCTGTAATACGTTCTGCGATACGCTGTCTCCATGGGAACTCTGAACGTGCGCACGGACGAGGCCATGGAGACGGCCATAAGGGCACTGGCGGAGGAGTACGGCTCGCGCACCGAGGCGGTGCGCTACGCGCTCCTGCACACCTACCGCGAGAGACTGATCGCCCAGGCGAAGGCCGACGCGGCCCGCGCCGAGGCCGACCCTGTCGACCGGGCCGAGATGCTGGCCATCCAGCGCTTCATGGGCGTCGCCGAGTGATCTTCCGGGGGGCGATCTACGAGATCAAGGCCATGCCTGGGGCTCGGGGGCACGAACAGCAGGGCCACCGCTATGCGGTGGTGATTCAGTCCGACCAGTTCGCGACGTCGCTGGTGACGGTCGCTCTGACCTCCACCAGCGCCGTCCCCACCGTCTATCGCCCGGAGATCGAGCTCGATGGCAAGACGACGCGCATCCTGACCGATCAGATCTACTCGGTCGATCCGTCCTCCCGGCTGGGGGCCTTCAAGGGCGCCCTCGACGCCGACGAGCTCATGGCCCTCGACCGGGCCCTCATACTCAAGCTCGGCCTGTTCTGATCAGGCGCGGGGTTGCCACAACCCGCCCGCCATGAGGGAGGATGGCGGGCATCCGTACGAAGGGAAGAACCCGGTGAGCATCGACCCGTCCTCGATTCCGAATTTCGGGGCCCAGCCCCAGCCTCAGGCCGGAGGACCGGCGGGCCCCGTCGTCCCCGACCAGGATCTGGTCAAGCAGCTGCTCGACCAGATGGAGCTGAAGTACATCGTCGACGACGAGGGTGACCTCGCGGCGCCGTGGGAGGACTTCCGCACGTACTTCATGTTCCGCGGCGAGGCCGAGCAGCAGGTCTTCTCGGTCCGCACGTTCTACGACCGCCCGCACGCCGCGGACGACCGCGCCAGGATCCTCGACGCGATCGACGACTGGAACCGGCGCACCCTGTGGCCCAAGGTCTACACCCACCTGCACGAGGAGGAGGACGGCTCCGCCACCCTCCGTCTCATCGGTGAGGCCCAGATGCTGATCGGCACCGGCGTGGCCCTGGAGCACTTCGTGTCCTCCACCGTCAGCTGGGTCCGCGCGTCGATCGAGTTCGACAAGTGGATCGTCGAGCAGTTCGGCCTGGAGTCCCCGGAGGACAAGGAGTCCGGCGAGGCCGAGGGCGACACCGAGTAGCCAAGCGCTGCAGAGCCGAGCGCTGCAGAGCCGAGCGCTACAGAGCCATGCGCGCGAGCGTCAGCGCGTACGGCGCATAGGCGAACGAGAGCCCGGCCAGGCCCGCGATCACCACGATCGCGGCGCCCGGCCGGGCTCTCGTGATCGCGCGGGCGAGCGGCAGCAGCAGCGGGAAGGCCGGCAGCAGGAACCGCGGCTTCGACTCGAAGAAGCCCGAGCCACCGACGGTGATCAGGACCAGGACCCCGGTGTAGACGAGCACCGGCAGCGGCGGCCGCTCGCCCCGCTCCCCGCTCACGAGCAGCGCGAACAGCAGCACCCCCGCCCCGGTGATCACCAACGCCATCGCGAAGCCGAACTGGGTGCTCCCGGTCAGCATGTCCCGTACGAAGCGGAGCGCGCCCCGCCCGAAGTCGAAGCGGGAGGTCCAGCCGTCCTGCACGGCGAAGTAGCCGCCGAGCAGATCGCCGCGCCGGGCGCCGACCCACAGCAGGTACGAGAGCCAGCCGAGCGGCGCGAGCACCGCCCCCGCCCACACCGGCCACCCCGCCCGCCCGCGCCGCCGCCACAGCGCCAGGCCCGCTGCGGCGAGCACGGCCGCGGCGACGGCGACCCCGTTCGGCCGGGAGAGCCCGGCGAGCGCGGCGAGGGCGCCCGCCCACAGCCAGCGCCGGGTGAGCAGCGCGTACAGCGCCCAGGCCGCGAAGGCGGTCATCAGCGGCTCGGTGTACGCCATGGACAGCACGACCGAGTGCGGCAGCAGGCCCCACAGCAGCACGGTCACCACGGCCGTACGGCGGCCGGCGAGCCGCTCCGCGACCAGGAAGACCCCCCAGGCCGCGGCCCCGGCGGCGGACCAGGACAGCAGCAGCCCGGCGGTGCCGCCGCTGACCGGCAGGACGGCGGTGACCGCCCGTACCAGGCCCGGATAGAGCGGGAAGAACGCCAGGTCCGACTGGACCACCCCGTCCGGCCAGGTCAGGGTGTGCCCGTAGCCGTGGGCGGCGATCCGGGTGTACCACTCGGAGTCCCAGGACTTCGCGAGCAGCGCCCGCGGCGAACGCCCGATGTGCCGGGCCCACAGGGCGAGCACCAGTATTCCGGTGAGCCGGGCGGCGGCGAACAGCCCGAGGGCGGGTACGGCCCGGTGGAGCGCCGCCCGCCAGCGGGACACCCGCCGGGCGGGGGTGGTGGCGGCACGGGCGGCCGCGGGGGCGGCGTCGGCCGTCGGGCGGTCGATCGTCTCGGCGGACAGGGGGCACCTCCGGGCGCACAGGAAACCGGTCTTTACCCGACAAATCGGTTTACCTGAACGGCGCTGCCGTGCAGCGGAAGCGCGCCCGTCAGAAGCGGCGGATCACCCGCAGCTTGTCGGTGTAGAGGTCGCCGGGCGCCCCGTTCAGGACCGACTTGCCGCCGACATCGCCGATGGTCGGCCCGTCGGGCGTCTTGCGGCTGGAGACGAAGCGCTGCTTGCCGTACGCGTCCACGCCCAGGTAGATCCCGATATGGCCGCCCGCGTCCGAGTCCTCGTCGGTGTCGAAGAAGACCGTGTCGCCGATCCGCAGCCCGTCCAGCGGTGGCGCCTGACCGGTGGCCTGGGCGATCACCACACCGGGCCCGGAGGCGGCGAGGTCCTTCGACTCGCGCGGCAGCCGGCCGCTGCCGAACTGCTGGTAGCGGACCATCGGCAGGCCGAGGTGGTAGCCGTAGACCATCCGGACGAAGCCCGAGCAATCCAGGCAGCCGGCGAAGTCGGGGTTCGCGTCCCAGTGCTCGCCGCTCTCGGTGAAGTCCCAGTCGAGCCCCATGAACTGGTGGAAGTCCGCACCGATCTCGCGCAGCCCGGTCACCGGGTCGGCCTTGCTGTACCCGGCCACCCCGAGCACCCGTGCCCCCTGCCGCGCCGGATCGGTGACGTCCGGGGCGTACGGCCGGTACATCGAGGTGTACGCGAGGACGTCGGGCGAGGTGTCGCCGGCCCAGGCCCGGATCCGCTGCTCCACCGCGGGCGTCCACGTGCCGTCGTACGGCTCGGGCAGCACCCGCACCCAGGTGTCATGGGTGACCAGCGGCGGGTCGGCCCACAGCGCCGAGTCGATCCGGAAGTCGTAGACCCGGGCCTGCGGGCTCACGGTCGCGCCGAGGGAGGACAGACCGCGGACGCCGACGGTGCCGGTGCTCAGCACCTTGGCCGGGTCCGGCTCGGGGTCGCGCACCGTGTGCTGCCAGCCGGTGGGCTCGGTCACGTCCGTGCCATGCTTCCAGGCCCGCGCGCGCAGCACGTCGCCGGTCTTCTCGACCCGCACCCACCAGTGGTCGAAGGCGGCGAAGCCGGTGCCGACCGTGACCGCCGTGCCGAGCATGGTCGAGACGTCGGCCAGTTCCTTCTCCAGGACCAGCTGCACCTCGCCCGCCGGGGTCACGACCAGCCGGGCCCGGTAGTGGTTGTTCACGTCCCGAGCGGCGAACACCAGCGCGAGCGAGACCGGCGCGCCGACGGGCAGCCGGTCGAAGGAGAAGCGGGCGGCCGCGGAGACGTCCCCGATGCCGTGGTCCGGGAGCAGCGCGTAGCGGCTCTTGCCGGGCGCCAGGGTGATGGCCGCCCGTCCGGACTCCAGGAAGTAGTCGGTGTCGGCGCCGTTCACGTGCGACCAGGTGCCGCCGCCCGGCGACATGCCCCAGCCGCCGGTCGGCGGGGTCCGCGAGAAGGCGTCGGCAACCGGCTTCTTCTGCTCGGTGAACCAGCGCCGCGGCCCGCGTACGGTCACCGTCCGCGCCCCGGTGGTCAGCGTGGCGAGCGCCCCGCCGGCGTCGGAGACCTCCAGACCGCCGGCGACGGCCCGGGTGGTCAGCGCGCTGGACGGGTGCGCCGTGAAGTGCCACGGGTCGGTCGGATCGACCCCCATCGGCAGCCGCCCGTCCACCCCCGGCCCGCCGGGCCCCGCCCCTGCCCCCGTCACGGCTGCTGCTGGTGCCGCCGCCGCGAGCGGCAGCGCCCCGCCCGCCGCCACCCCGGCCAGCGTGCCGAGCAGTGCCCTGCGACTGGGCCTGAACGCCTCCGACTCCCGTACGGACATGAGTCCCCTCCTCGGACCGCCCGCCCGCCCTTCGGACGCCGGTCAGTCCGGGACCCTACTGGCGGCTAACCCAGCCGCTTCAGCAGGTCCACCGCCTCCTGGAGGACCTCCGTCTTCTTGCAGAACGCGAACCGTACGAACGGTGCGCCCTGTTCGCGGTGGTCGTAGAACACGGCGTTGGGGATGGCGACCACGCCCGCGCGCTCGGGGAGCGCGCGGCAGAAGGCGAAGCCGTCGGTCTCCCCGAGCGGGCGGATGTCGGTGGTGACGAAATAGGTGCCGGCCGGGCGGTGCACGCCGAAGCCGGCCGCCGCCAGGCCCTCGCTGAGCAGATCGCGCTTGGCGAGGAGTTCGGCGCGCAGCCCTTCGACGTACGTGTCCGGGAGGCGCAGCGCCTCGGCGACCGCGTACTGGAAGGGGCCGGAGGAGACGTACGTGAGGAACTGCTTGGCCGAGCGGACGGCGGTGGTCAGTTCGGGCGCGGCGGTGACCCAGCCGACCTTCCAGCCGGTGAAGGAGTACGTCTTGCCGGCCGAGCCGATCGTGACGGTGCGCTCGCGCATGCCGGGCAGCGACGCCATCGGTACGTGCTCGGCGTCGTCGAAGACGAGGTGCTCGTACACCTCGTCGGTGACGACGAGCAGGTCGCGCTCCTGGGCGAGTTCGGCGATCGCGGTCAGCTCGGCGCGGGTGAGCACGGTGCCGGTCGGGTTGTGCGGGGTGTTGAGCAGGAGGAGCCGGGTCCGGTCGGTGACCGCCCCCCGCAGCTCGTCCAGGTCGAGGACGAAGGCGCCGTCGTGCGGGCGGAGGGTGACCGGGACGCGGGTGCCGCCGGCCATGGCGATGCAGGCGGCGTACGAGTCGTAGTACGGCTCCAGCGCGATCACCTCGTCGCCCGGCTCGACCAGCGCGAGCAGCGCGGCCGCGATCGCCTCGGTGGCGCCGGCGGTGACCAGGACCTCGGAGTCGGGGTCGTACTCCAGACCGTAGAAGCGCCGCTGGTGCTCGGCGATCGCGGTGCGCAGCTCGGGCACGCCGGGGCCGGGCGGGTACTGGTTGCCGCGTCCGTCGCGCAGGGCGCGGACTGCGGCCTCGCGGATCTCCTCCGGGCCGTCGGTGTCGGGGAAACCCTGGCCCAGGTTGATCGCACCGGTGCGGGCGGCGAGTGCGGACATCTCGGCGAAGATCGTGGTGCCGAACTCCGCGAGCCGGCGGTTGAGCAGCGGTCGTGTCATGGGCGCCATCCTGGGCCGAAGCTCTGGACTTGCTCAAGTGCGCTTCGGGGTGGCGCGGGGCGGGAATCCCCCTCGCACCGGGGCCGGTGCGGCTCCGGCGCGAGGGGCCGATCGGGCTCCCTTCAGTGACGGGGGACGGCATGAACGCTTTCGTGGTGATCGGACTGGTGGTCCTCGTGGGGGTCGGGTTCGCCCTCGCGGCGAGCGGCGGGTCCCGCCGGCGGCAGCGGCGCCGCCGGCGCGGCGGCTGGGCGGGCGGCGGTTCCGGTGGGGGCGGCGGCTGCGGCACCGGCTCCTCGTGCTCCTCGTCGTCGTGCGGTTCGTCCTCGTGCGGAGGCGGCTGCGGCGGGGGCGGCGGCGACTGAGCGGTGCGTGACGGGGTGGTGCCCGGGCGAGAGTTGGTGCGCCCGGGCAACGTCCCTGGGTGATCGTTCCGTTGGGCGATGGTGGGGATCACTGGGTGATTGTGGGAGCCACGCGATCGATTCCGACTGAACAGTTGAACCGTGAGGCCCCCGAGGGGATGGAAACCACGTCAAGTTGGGCGAAAACACTGTGAGCCGCCCATGGTTCGTGATTCCCTCGCTGTCGAGAACATCCAGCCCTCGGACCGTGTGTGGACCCGAGCCGGCGATCCCCACTCCCGGTCGAAACCCTTCGACCGGGACGCCCCCGGTTCACCCGTCAAACCATGTTTGCGGAGCCGATCCATGCTCACCAGCCTGAAGACCTCCTACACCGACACCCGCGCGGCCGACCTGGCCTGGGCGCTGGGGCGTGATCCGCTGCCCGCCCTCGCGGTGCTCGATCTCGAACTCGCCGGAGCGAAGCTGCAGTTGCGGCTGCTCGGCGCCTCCCACCAGGTCCTTCTGGAGGAGGAGAGCCGCAGTTGCTCGGAGACCGTCGCCTGCATGCCCGGCAGCAGCACCCCGCTGCCCCTGGGGGTGTCCAAGCGGGTGGGCGAGTGGGAGTACGAGTTCGCCGCGCGCGTCGAGACCCTCACCCAGGGCTCGTTCGCGGGCCGCGCACAGGAGTTGCTCGCGCTCGTCGCCGACCATCCGCACGGCCTCGCGGGGACCTTCCCCGGCTCGCCGCACGCCTTCACGGCGATGCTGGCGCAGCGCCACGAGGGCCAGGTGCGGTGGCGCACCTGGCACGCCTACCCCCAGGAAGGGCAGTTGGTCGTGACCAGGACCCGGATCGGGGCACGTATGCCTGCTTCGCTCTGACACGCCGCACAAATGCCTCAGATGCACTCGTGTGGGTGACAGGCCGCGAAACAGGTGTGTCGTAGCGTTACGGACATGATCGACCCGCCCAGGACTCTGACCCTGCCGCCGAAACGGGCGGCGCGGTTGCCCGCGCGGCCCGGTACGGCGCGGTATCCGGTCCTGGCGGTGGTGTTCGTCTGCGCCGCCTGCGGCCTGGTGTACGAGCTCGAACTGGTGGCGCTCGCCTCGTATCTGATCGGCGACTCGGTCACCCAGGCGTCCGTGGTGCTGTCCGTCATGGTCTTCGCGATGGGCGTCGGCTCGCTGCTCGCCAAGCGGCTGCGCTGCCGCGCGGCGGTCGGCTTCGGCCTGGTCGAGGGCGGTCTGGCGCTCATCGGCGGCTGTTCGGCGATGGTGCTGTACGCGTCCTTCGCCTGGCTCGGCGAGTCGCGCTGGGTGCTCGTGGCGTTCTCGATGGCGATCGGTGTGCTGACCGGGGCGGAGATCCCGCTCCTGATGTCGCTGATCCAGCGGGCTGAGTCGGCCCGTGCCGTCCCGGTGTACGGGGTGGGGGCGGGGTGCGGTGCGGGGTGCGGGGCGGGTGCGGCGGGCGCGGCGGGCGCGAAGGGCGCGAAGGGGGGAGGGGGCGAGCGGCCCGGAGCAGTGCCTGGAACGGGACTCGGCGCGGGGCCCGGAGCGGGACTCGGCGCGGGGCCCGGCGGTGCCCGGCGGCGGGACGCGCACGACGCCGCCGGGACGGTCGCCGACCTGTTCGCCGCCGACTACGTCGGCGCGCTCGTCGGCGGTCTCGCCTTTCCCTTCCTCCTGCTGCCCTGGCTCGGACAGCTCACCGGCGCGCTGGTCACCGGCGCGGTCAACGCGATCGCGGGTGGCGGGCTCGTGCTCTGGCTGTTCCGGCACGATCTGACGGCCCGTTCGCGGGCCCTGGTCCTCGGCGCCAACCTGTCCGTGCTCGCCGTGCTGGCCACCGCGACCGTCCTCGTCGACGACTTCGAGCAGGCCGCGCGGCGCGCCGTGTACGGCGACAGCATCCGGGTCGCCGTCCACACCGACCTCCAGGAGGTGGTGATCACGGGGCGGGCCGGCAACCCGCCCGATCTGTTCCTGGACGGGCGGCTGCGGGTCGGCGGCCGCGACGAGTACCGCTACCACGAGGCCCTGGTGCACCCCGCGATGAACGGGCCGCACGCGCGCGTGCTGATCCTGGGCGGCGGCGACGGCCTCGCCGCCCGCGAGGTGCTGCGCTACGCCGACGTCCGCGAGGTCACCGTCGTCGAACTCGACCCCGGCGTCGCCGACCTCGCGCGCAGCGACCCCGACCTCGCCGCGCTCAACGGGCAGGCCTTCCGGGATCCCCGGGTCACCGTCGCCTACGGCGACGCCTTCACCTGGCTGCGCTCCGAGCGGCCCGCGCAGGAACGGTACGACGTGGTGATCTCCGACCTCCCGGACCCCGGCATCACGGCCGGGGCCAAGCTCTACTCGCAGGAGTTCTACGGGCTCGCGGCCCGCGCCCTCGCCGACGGCGGGCGGCTTGTGGTGCACGCCGGCTCGGCGAGCGCCCGCCCCCGTACGTACTGGACGGTCGACGCCACCCTGCGCGCGGCGGGCTACACCACCCGCCCGTACGGCTCCGGCGGCCGCACCACCGGTCTGACCACCGGCCCCGACCGGGCCGGCCGCTCCACCGGCGGCGCGCCGCCCGCCGAGGGGGAGTGGGGCTTCCTGCTCGCCGCGCCCGGCGCCGTACCGCCCGCGCTCGGCCTCGACGCGGCGGCCCCCCGGCTGCGCTCGCTCACCACGGACGAACTGACCGAGGCGGAATGGCGCGCCCAGCGCAGCCGCACCGCAGCGACGGACGCTCTGCAGCCGTCGACGTTGGTGCACCCGCGGTACTGAGACAGGGCCTGGGCTGGGGCGGGGCGCGGCGGGGCGCGGCGCTCGACGCGCGACTCCCCCTGGGCCCTGCGGGCCCGGGTGGGGGGCACCGCCGGCGCAGCCGGGGGGCGGGCGTCGTGCACACCGCTTTCCCTCGGCCCCGGGGCCCGTCCGGCGGACCCGGGGATTCCCCGGCCGCCGGACCCCCGGCGCGCGGTCACACGGCCTGGGCGCGTGCGGGGGTGGCGGTGTGCGTGCGGGTGCGAACAGGCGACGGGTGGGCCGGGGCTGAGTAGGCTCGGCTTCCATGGAGCATGAGGTGTTCGTCCCGGTCCCGGCCGAGGTCCTGCGTGACACGCTGACGGACCCGGCCCGGGTGGCGCGCTGCGTTCCCGGGTTCCAGCAGGACGCCGACGGGACGGCCGGGCCGCTCGCCGGGCGGCTGAAGATCCGGGTCGGCGCCAACACCATCACCTACCGGGGCACCCTGCGCGTCGCCGAGCGCGGCGGACGGTTCGCCGTCGAGGGCGAGGGCACCGAGGTACGCGGCAAGGGCACCGCGGCGCTCGCCCTGACCCTCGCGCTCACCCCGGTGGCCGAGGGCACCACGATCGGCTTCAGCGGCCGGGTCACGGCGGCCGGCCGGCTCGCCGAGGCCGACGCGGAGGCCAGGACCGCGGCGGGCGCCCGGCTGCTCGACCGGTTCGCGGAGGCGCTGGCCGCCGTCGCGGACGTGGCCGAGGAGGAGGTCGCCGAAGCGGCCGAGGCGGCGGAGGCGGCCGAAGCCGCCGCGGCCGCCAACGAGGACGACAGCGACGACGACGGGGTGGACGACGGCGTGGAGGAGCCCCGCCAGTCCTCCTCCGTCTTCGACACCCCGGTGCCGCCGCCGTCCCTGGACCGCGCGGCCGACGAGGACATCGAGCGCGACGAGGTCGGCGACGAGCACACGGAGGGGAACGGGGAGGGCGGCGACACCGGGCAGCCCGCCGAGGCCGCGCACGCCCGGCGCACGATGATCGGCCGGAGCGCGGAGGAGGTCGACCACGCCCCGCCGCGCGGCCGTTACGCCCCCGTCCCCGCCGCCGAGGCCGCCGGTACCGGCGCGACCCTGCGCTGGATCGCCCCGGCCGCCGCCCTCGCCCTCGCCTCCGCCGTCGTCGCCGCCCGCGCCCTGCGCCGCCGCCGCGGCTGATCAGGCAGGCTCCTGATCAGGCAGGCTCCTGATCAGGCAGGCCGCGAATCCCGGCGGCGGGAACCGCAGGACACCGCTTAGGGTCGGGGCGTGAGCAATCTGACGCGACTGACGGCCGGCGACGCCGAGTTGACCATCGACCCGGAGCACGGCTGCCGGATCGACAGCCTCCGCATCGGCGGCACCGAACTGCTGCGCCAAGGCGCGCACTACGGCTCCTTCGTGATGGCCCCCTGGGCGGGCCGCACCGGGAACGGGCGCTTCCGCGACGGCGCCACCGTCCACCAGCTCCCGGTCAGCGAGCACGCCGCCCCGCACGCCATGCACGGCACCGTGCGCGATGTCGCCTGGAAGACCGCGTACGTCACGGAGACCACCGCCGCCTTCACCACGGAGCTCGGCGAGCCCTGGCCGTACGCCGGGAAGGTCACCCAGGTCGTCGAGCTCGGCGAGGACGCGCTCACGCTCCGGCTCGGGATCGAGACCGCCGGGGCCTCCTTCCCGGCGCAGGCCGGCTGGCACCCCTGGTTCCTGCGCCGGCTCGACGGCGACAACGGCCTCGGCCCCGAGGTCGAGCCGGTCTTCCGGCCGGCCTGGCAGGAGGAGCGCGGCGCCGACCACCTGCCCACCGGGCGGCGCATCGACCCGCTCCCGCGTCCCTGGGACGACTGCTTCGGCATGCCGGACGGCGTCGACGTCACCCTCACCTGGCCGGGCACGCTGGAGCTGCGGATCACCAGCGACGCGCAGTGGGTGGTGGTCTACGACGAACCGGCCGACACCATCTGCGTCGAGCCGCAGTCGGGCCCCCCGAACGGCCTCAACACCCTCCCGCGCCTGGTCACCCCCATCGACCCGGTGGAGATCGAGACGACCTGGAGCTGGCGCCGCCTGTGAGCGCCGGGCGTACTCGTCGCCCTTAAGCTCATGGGCATGACTGACGTACGCGCTGAGCTGCTCCAGCAGATCAAGGACAAGGCCGTGGTGCACGGCAAGGTGACCCTCTCCTCGGGTCTGGAAGCCGACTACTACATCGACCTGCGCCGGATCACGCTGGACGGCGAGGCCGCGCCGATGGTCGGCCAGGTCATGCTCGACCTCACCGCCGAGCTGGACTTCGACTGCGTGGGCGGCCTCACCCTGGGCGCCGACCCGGTCGCGACCTCGATGCTGCACGCCTCCGCCGCGCGCGGGCAGCGCCTCGACGCCTTCGTCGTCCGCAAGGCGCAGAAGGCCCACGGCATGCAGCGCCGTATCGAGGGCGCGGACGTCAAGGGGCGTCGCTGCCTGGTGGTCGAGGACACCTCGACCACCGGCGGTTCGCCGCTGACCGCCGTCGAGGCCGTCCGTGAGGCGGGCGGCGAGGTCGTCGCCGTGGCCACGATCGTGGACCGGGGCGCCGCCGGTGCCATCGCCGAGGCGGGCCTGCCGTACCTCACCGGCTACCAGCTGTCGGACCTCGGCCTGGCCTGACCGGCCCGGGCGAACCGCCGCGAAGTCGTGACTTAGGTCCCGGGACCGACGTAGTCGGCTCTGACCTGCGGTTTTATGAAGGGGCGGGGTGTTTCACGTGAAACACCCCGCCCCTTCGCATGCCGCGCCCGTGGGACCCCGCGCCGGAGTCTGGAAGGATGGGGGCGACGATGACGTCGCCCCCCAGGTCAGGGACAGCAACGCACCTACCCGCACATCACAAGGAGCGGACGAATGCCCATCGCAACCCCCGAGGTCTACAACGAGATGCTCGACCGGGCGAAGGCAGGCAAGTTCGCCTACCCGGCCATCAACGTCACCTCGTCCCAGACGCTCCACGCCGCCCTGCGCGGCTTCGCGGAGGCCGAGAGCGACGGCATCATCCAGATCTCGACCGGTGGCGCCGAGTTCCTGGGCGGCCAGCACAACAAGGACATGGTCACGGGCGCCGTCGCCCTGGCCGAGTTCGCGCACATCGTCGCGGCGAAGTACGACATCACGGTCGCCCTGCACACCGACCACTGCCCGAAGGACAAGCTGGACGGCTACGTCCGCCCGCTGCTCGACATCTCCGCCGAGCGCGTCAAGGCCGGCCGCAACCCGCTGTTCCAGTCGCACATGTGGGACGGCTCCGCCGAGACCCTGGCCGACAACCTGGCCATCGGCCAGGAGCTGCTCGCCAAGGCCGCCGCCGCCAAGATCATCCTTGAGGTCGAGATCACCCCGACCGGTGGCGAGGAGGACGGCGTCAGCCACGAGATCAACGACGAGCTGTACACCTCCGTCGACGACGCCCTGCGCACCGCCGAGGCCCTGGGTCTGGGCGAGAAGGGCCGCTACCTGCTCGCCGCCTCCTTCGGCAACGTGCACGGCGTCTACAAGCCGGGCAACGTCGTGCTCCGTCCCGAGCTGCTCAAGGACCTCCAGGCCGGCGTCGCCGAGAAGTACGGCAAGGCCTCCCCGTTCGACTTCGTCTTCCACGGCGGCTCCGGCTCCACCGCCGAGGAGATCGCCACCGCCCTGGAGAACGGTGTGGTGAAGATGAACCTCGACACCGACACCCAGTACGCCTTCACGCGTCCGGTCGCGGACCACATGTTCAAGAACTACGACGGCGTCCTGAAGGTCGACGGCGAGGTCGGCAAGAAGTCCACCTACGACCCGCGCACCTGGGGCAAGCTCGCCGAGGCGGGCATGGCCAAGCGCGTCGTCGAGGCGTGTGCCGCGCTGCGCTCGACCGGTACGAAGCTGAAGTAAGCGTTGTACGAGGGGCCCGGCACCACCACAGTGTGGTGCCGGGCCCCCTTGTCGTTCCCGGATCCGGAGGTATGGGTTGTTCGACTTCGACCGCGCGACAGACCGGCACGGCACCTCGTCCGTCACCTGGGACGGGGCGGCCGAACGCTTCGGCGTCCCCGGTCTGCTGCCTTTCACCGTCTCCGACATGGACTTCACCTCCCCGCCGGCCGTCCTGGACGCGCTCCACGCCCGGATCGACCACGGGGTGTTCGGCTACACCGACTGGCGGCTCGGTGAGTTCCGGGAGGCCGTACGGGACTGGTACGCGCGCCGCCACGGCACGGCGGTCGACACCGAGGCCATGGTCTTCGCCCCCTCCGTGCTCAGCCAGCTCTCCCAGCTCCTGCGCATGTGGACCGAGCCGGGCAGTGGCGTGGTCGTGCACACGCCCACGTACGACGGTTTCCGCAAGGTCGTCACCGGCCTCGGCCGCGAGCTGCGCGGCGTGCCGCTCGACGACCCGGAGGCCCTGGAGCGCGAGCTCGCCCGGCCCGACAGCCGGATGCTGCTGCTCTGCTCGCCGCACAACCCGACCGGGCGCGTGTGGCGGGCGGAGGAGCTGAAGGAGTTCGCCCGGCTCGCCGAGCGGCACGGCGCCGCCGTCGTCAGCGACGAGATCCACGCCGACCTCACCCGCGCCGACCACCGGCACACCCCCTGGACGGCCGTCGCCGAGCCCGGCCGGGGCCGCCGCTGGGCGCTCGTCACCTCCGGCACCAAGGCCTTCAACTTTCCCGCGCTCTCCGGCTCGTACGGCTTCCTCGGCGACCCGGACGAGCGCGCCGCCTTCACCGCGCGCATGGAGACCGGCGAGGGCCTCGGCTCCCCGTCGGCGCTCTCCCTGACCGCCCACATCGCCGCCTACCGGCACGGGGCGCCCTGGCTCGACGCCCTCCGCGGCTATGTCGCCGGCACCATGGGCATGGTCGCCGAGAGCCTCGCCGCCGGCCTCCCGGAGCTCGACTGGACCCCGCCGCAGGCCGGCTACCTCGTCTGGATCGACCTGCGCCCCCTCGGCATCGACGAGACCGCGTTCCAGGAGGAGCTGGTCACCACCGAGAAGGTCGCCATCATGCCGGGCAGCGTCTACGGCGCCCCCGGCTTCGTCCGCCTCAACCTCGGCTGCCCCCGAGCCAAGGCCGAGCGGGGCATGGACGCGCTGGTGAGGGCGGCGCAGCGGCTGCGGACTTGATGACCGAGGGGATACCGGGAGGCGAACTGTCGGCGGCGTGATCTACGCTGCGGTCACCGTGCCTCCGTTGATGAGAGGCCGGAGACTCATAGGGGGGGTCTCTTCATCGTGCGCAAGCGCACCCTTTCCGCTGCGACCGCGCTGGCGGTCATCTTCAGCTCCGCGGCGCTGGTCGCGGGTACGGCGAGCCAGGCGGCCGCCGACACGAGCAAGGCCCTGCCGGTGTCGTCCGTGGGCGACATGGTGGTGGACGGCGTCCACCAGAAGGTCTTCATCAGCGACCCGAGCGGCGGCAAGCTTGTGGTCACCGACTACACGGGTACGGTCCTCGCGACCGTCCCGAACCTGCCCGGCGTCCGTGGTCTGGAGATCGCGGACGACTCGTCGCGGGTCTACGCGACCGTGTCGGGCAACGACTCGATCGTCTCCGTGAACACGGAGACGCCGTCCGACGTCGTGTCCTACGCCCTGGGCGCGGACGCGCCCGGCGACCTCGCCCAGGCGGGCGGCAAGCTCTGGTTCGCGTACACGGGCGGACAGCTCGGCTCGCTCGACCTGTCGGGCGCGGAGCCCGTCGTCGCACTCGCACTCGGCCTCGGCGCTCCCAGCACGTGGTTCTCCGGCTCCACGCTGCTGCTCGGCTCCGACCCGGGCGCACCGAACGTCCTCGCGATCGGCAACCGGGACGCCACTCCCACCCAGCTGGGCGTCTACGACGTCTCCACCGGGACCCCGGTGCTCAAGGCCAGCAAGAGCGGCGAGTACTCCGGCCTCCAGGAGCTGGACGTCACCCCGGACGGGCAGAACATCATCACCGCGGGTGCCAACCCGTACGCCTACCCGGCGCTGTCCACCACGGACCTCTCCGAGACGGCCCGGTACATCAGCAACGAGTACCCGAACGCCGTCGCGGTCGCGCCCGACGGCAGCATCGCCGGTGGCACGGACTCCGTGTACGAGCAGGACATCCACGTCTTCAAGCCCGACAAGACGATGCCGGTCCGCGAGTACGACCTGCCGGCGGGGAGTGACGGCAGCGCGAGCATCCTCACCACCGGTGCCCTCGCCTGGGCGCCCGACAGCAGCAAGCTGTTCGCCGCCACGTACGTCTCCGGCGTGCGGACGCTGCGGGTCTACGACGGTCCCACCAAGTCCGTCCCGACGATCACGATCAAGGCTCCCGCGACCGCGACCCGCGCCACGCAGCTCACCGTCTCCGGCACGGTCACGGCGTCCCTGCCCCTCCCGGCCGGTACGCCGCTCACCGTCACGCGGTACGACCTCGAGTCTCCGCTGGGCAAGGCCCTCGGCACCAAGGCGCTCGGGGCGAACGGGACCTACTCCTTCACGGACACGCCCACCGCGGGTGGCACCGTGACTTACAAGGTCGAGTTCGCCGGCGACGCCACGCACACCGGTGCCGCCGTGAAGGCCAACGTCCAGGTCTCGCGGAACAAGACCGCGCTGACGCTGGACCGCAACGGAACCACCGTCAACTTCAACACCCCCGTCTGGTACACGGCCACGCTCGGCCCGACGTACAAGAACCGTGA
Source organism: Streptomyces sp. NPDC048623 (assembly GCF_040650755.1). Lineage (NCBI taxonomy): Bacteria > Bacillati > Actinomycetota > Actinomycetes > Kitasatosporales > Streptomycetaceae > Streptomyces > Streptomyces sp. NPDC048623. The sequence goes on along the minus strand of NZ_JBEZHV010000005.1, from coordinate 134,361 downwards.
GGTGGAGATCTGGGCCGACCCGCTGGGTCCGGAGCCCAAGAAGCTGCTCCGGCGCGGCACGGTCAACTCCGAGGGCAAGCTGGCGGCCCAGCTGAAGATGACCCGTGACACCTGGGTGTCCGTGACCTTCGCCGGTGACGCGCGCTCCGCCCCGGCCGAGGCCCGGTCCGGCGTGTACACGCGGGCCGGCGTGACGAACACGATGAGCCGCCACTACCAGTGGACGCAGATCGGCGGCGTCTGGCACCGGACCTACCACCAGACGACCGACCCGCTGATCACCGCGTGGCACAACTCGTACCCGGGCCGCAGCACCCGGCTGGACCTCCAGATCTGGTACTCGGGCGCCTGGCGCTCCGCCGCCTCGGACTACTTCACGCTGAACGCCAACGGCATGGCCTACGTGACGCTGGACGGCGACGGGGCGGCCGGCTACCGGTTCCGCGTCCGCGCGGCCTACATCGACAGCGCCTCCGGCGACAACGTGAACACCACGGTCTACGGCGCCTGGCAGTACTTCAACTTCACTCGCTGACGTTCTCCCGAGTGACCCGACGAGCCCCGTCCGCCCATCCGGCGGGCGGGGCTCCGCCGATCGCGGGATCATGGCAGGCATGACCGACTCGGCGGGCACGGCGGGTGCGGCACCGGGGCTGGGGATTCGGCTGGCCTCGGGGACGGGCCGGTGGGTGGTCTTCACGACCGTCCTCGGCTCGGGGATGGCGCTGCTCGACTCCACCGTCGTCAATGTCGCCCTGCCCCACATCGGCGAGGACCTGGGCGCCGACCTGGCCGCCCTGCAGTGGACCGTCAACGCCTACATGCTCACGCTCGCGGGCCTGATCCTGCTCGGCGGGGCGCTCGGCGACCGCTACGGGCGGCGCAAGGTCTTCGTGGTCGGCGTGGTGTGGTTCGCGGCCGCCTCGCTGCTGTGCGGCCTGGCGCCGAACGACGCGGTGCTGATCGCCGCCCGCGCCCTCCAGGGCGTCGGCGGCGCGCTGCTCACCCCCGGCTCGCTCGCGCTCATCCAGGCCAGCTTCCACGAGGACGACCGGGCCAAGGCCGTCGGCCTGTGGTCCGGCTTCGGCGGCGTCGGCGCGGCGATCGGGCCGTTCGTCGGCGGCTGGCTGGTGGACGGCCCCGGCTGGCGCTGGGTGTTCCTGCTGAACGTGCCGCTGGCCCTGATCTGCGTGCCGGTGGCGCTGCGCCACGTCCCGGAGTCCCGGGACCGGGCCGTGCACGGCCGCTTCGACGTCCTCGGCGCGGTGCTCGGCGCGGCGGCCCTCGCCCTGGTCACGTACGCGCTGATCGCGCAGACCTGGTGGCCGGGCGTCCTGGGCGTGCTCGTCGGCGCCGGGTTCGTGCTCGTGGAGCGGCGGCGCGGCGAGGACGCGATGATGCCGCCGTCGATCTTCCGGTCCTGGACGTTCACCGCGGTGAACCTGGTGACGCTGTGCGTGTACGCGGCGTTCAGCGGCTTCTTCTTCCTGGCCGCGCTCCAGCTCCAGGTGGTGTCCGGCTACTCGGCGCTCCAGGCCGGTACGGCGCTGCTGCCGACGACGGTCCTGATGCTGCTGCTCTCGGCGAAGTCGGGCGAGCTGGGCGAGAGGACCGGGCCGCGGCTCCCGCTGACGGTCGGGCCGCTGCTGTGCGCGGCGGGCATGCTGCTGATGCTGCGGGCCGGGGAGGACGCCGCGTACCTGACGGACGTGCTGCCGGCGCTGCTGGTGCTCGGCCTCGGCATGACGACCCTGGTCGCTCCGCTCACCGCGACCGTCCTCGCCTCCGTGGACGTGTCCCGGTCGGGCCTGGCCAGCGGCATCAACAACGCGGCGGCCCGGGCGGCGGGCCTGATCGCGGTCGCGGCGCTGCCTCTGCTCGCGGGCATGGGCCCGGAGGCGTACCGCTCGGCGGAGGAGTTCGACGCGACGTTCCGGCGGGCGATGCCGATCTGCGCGGGCGTCCTGGTGGTGGGCGCGATCCTCGCCTGGACGACCCTGCGCACCCCGGCCCACGCGGACTGCCACCCGGAGTGCAAGGTCCACTGCGGGGTGACGGCACCCCCGCTGGACCCGGGCACGGACCGGGCCGCGGGCGGGGGCACTGACGTGGGTACGGACCGGGCCGCGGGCGGGGGCTGAGGCAGACTGGGCCCCATGGCCATCCACGAGAACCTGCTGGGGGGACCGTCCCCCACCCACCTGCCCGACGACCCGGAGCCGCGTGAGCTCCTGGCGAGCGGGGCCGCGCCGGACGATGTCGCCGCGAAGTACCCGACCTCCTCGCTCGTGTGGGCCCGGCTCGCCGACGACGCGTACGAGCGCGGCCAGGTCGTCGAGTCGTACGCCTACGCCCGCACCGGCTACCACCGCGGCCTGGACGCGCTGCGCCGCAGCGGCTGGAAGGGCCACGGCCCGGTGCCGTGGGAGCACGAGCCGAACCGCGGCTTCCTGCGCGCCCTGCACGCGCTGGCCCGGGCGGCCGGCGAGATCGGCGAGAAGGACGAGTTCGAGCGCTGCACCACCTTCCTGCGCGACTCCTCGCCGACGGCGGCCGACACCCTGGGCTGACCGCCCCGGAGCCGGCCGCCCCGGAGCCGGCCGCCCCGGAGCCGGCTTCCTCGACCCCCGACGGCGCAATGCACCCATGCTGTAACAGCTCTCCTCGATCGTTCGAGCATGTTCGAACACGCGGTTACGATCGCCGGGAACGCACACATGGCCGTCGGGGGAAGGCCGTCTTTGGGGGGAAGGCCGCTTTGGGGAAGCGCCGTGCCACGCAGCAGAACCGTCGATGCCGCGGAGGCAGAGGGAGACCGCGGGGGAGGGGCCGTCTCGTGCTGCCCGTCCTCGCGCTGGCGCTGGTCTCGCTGGCCGGCGGAGCCGCGCTCGCGCACTACGAGGGGCAGGGCGACCTCGCCGCCGCCGCGTCGCGGGGGCAGGAGACCGCACCGCCGACCACGCCCCCGCCCACCCCGCGACCCACCGCGAAGCCCACGCCGAAGCCGACACCGAAGGCCACGCCCAAGCCCACCCCGACGACCCCGAAGACCCCGAAGAAGACCACCGTGCCGCAGTCCGGCGCGGGCACCTTCACCACCGCCGCCGCCACCGGCGCACCCGTCGGCACCGGCGGCATGCTGCGCCGCTACCGCGTCCAGGTCGAGGACGGCGTCGACGTCTCCGCCCGCGAGGCCGCCGCCGAGATCGAACGGATCCTGGCCCATCCGCGCGGCTGGGCCGCGCACGGCCGGGGCCGCTTCCAGCTGGTGAGCGAGAACGCCGACTTCGTGATCCGGATCGCCACCCCGGACACCGCCGACAAGCTGTGCGCGGCCAACGGCATGAACACCCACGGCGAGCTGAACTGCGAGACCTCCTCCGGCGTCGTGGTCAACCTCAAGCGCTGGCTGCTCGGCTCCCCGACCTTCGCGGGTCCCGCCCACGAGTACCGGCATCTGATCATCAACCACGAGGTCGGGCACGAGATCGGCCTGCGCCGGCACATGGGCTGCCCGGGTCCGGGCAGGCTCGCGCCGGTCATGATGCAGCAGATCAAGGGACTGAACGGTTGCCGTTCGAACGCGTATCCGTATGACGAAGAGGGGATCTACATCGAGGGCCCGCTCGTGTCATGATGCGCTTGGGAGAGCGCGCGACGAAGCACGCCTCCCGAGGGGACCGGGGCTCCCGTGCCGGATGGGTCGATGGACCGATGGACCGATGGGTCGATCGACCGCCGGACGAGAGGAGCGGACCGCTACCCGGTAGTTCGTATCGAGGAGACAGCAATGTCCACCTTCCCCGATGCCTCCGGAGCCGGTGCGGTCGCCGACGTCGTCGCCGACGCACCGAACCTCGACTTCGCGGGCACCACGCCGTACGAGGACTACGTCCAGGCGGACGTCCTCACCCACCTCCAGCACCTCCGCTCGGACGACCCCGGCGAGATGGCCTTCCTGGTCACGACCCAGGTCATGGAGCTGTGGTTCACGGTGATCGTCCACGAGTGGGAGACCGCGAGCCACGCGCTGCGCCGCGACGACATCCCCGTCGCCGTCGACGCGCTCAAGCGATCCGTGCGCGAGCTGGAGGCGCTCAACCACTCCTGGCGGCCGATCGCCCAGCTCACCCCCGCGCAGTTCAACGCCTACCGCGGCGCGCTCGGCGAGGGCTCCGGCTTCCAGTCGGCGATGTACCGGCGCATGGAGTTCCTGCTCGGCGAGAAGTCGGCGTCGATGCTGGTGCCGCACCGCGGCGCGCCCCGCGTCCACGCCGAGCTGGAGAAGGCGCTCCAGGAGCCCAGCCTGTACGACGAGGTCCTCGGGCTCCTCGCCCGGCGCGGGCTCCCCGTGCCGGCCTCGGTCCTCGGCCGCGACCTGGCGCAGCGGTACGAGCCCTCGCCCGAGGTCGAGGCGGTCTGGGCCGGGATCTACGCGGACGCCGACCAGCACGGCGAACTCGTCGGCCTCGGCGAGGCGCTGAGCGATGTCGCCGAGCTCGTCTGGCGCTGGCGCAACGACCACCTGGTGGCCACCCGGCGCGCGATGGGCGCCAAGACCGGCACCGGAGGCTCGGCGGGCGTCGCGTGGCTGGAGAAGCGGGCGCAGAAGAACGTGTTCCCCGAGCTGTGGACGGCGCGCAGCCATGTCTGAGCCCGCAGCCATGTCCGAGACGGCAGCCATGTCCGAGACGTACGACGAGAAGGCCGGCCGGCTCGACGCGGCCGACGAACTGGCCAAGCACCGCGAGAAGTTCGCCCTCGACGGGACCGTCTACCTCGACGGCAACTCGCTGGGCGCGCTGCCCGCCCACGTCCCCGCCGTCATGGCCGACGTGATCACCCGCCAGTGGGGCGAGCTGCGCATCCGCTCCTGGGACGAGTCCGGCTGGTGGACCGCGCCCGAGCGGCTCGGCGACCGCATCGCGCCGCTGGTCGGCGCCGCCGCCGGGCAGATCGTGGTCGGCGACTCGACCAGTGTGAACGTCTTCAAGGCGATCGTCGCGGGCACCCGACTGGCCGGCGCGGGCCGGGACGAGATCCTCGTCGACGCGACGACCTTTCCCACGGACGGGTACATCGCCGAGTCCGCCGCGCGCCTCACCGGTCACCGGATCGTGCCGCTCGACCCGGCCGAGATCCCCGGCGCGGCGGGCGAGCGCACCGCGCTCGCCCTGGTCAACCATGTCGACTACCGCACCGGCCGGCTCCAGGACCTGCCCGGCGTCACCGCCGCCCTCCACGCGGCGGGCGCGCTGGCCGTCTGGGACCTGTGCCACAGCGCCGGCGCGCTGCCGGTCGGCCTCGACGAGCACGGCGTGGACCTGGCGGTCGGCTGCACGTACAAGTACCTCAACGGCGGCCCCGGCTCGCCCGCGTACCTCTACGTCGCCGAGCGCCACCAGGACCGCTTCGACTCGCCGCTGCCCGGCTGGAACTCGCATGCCGACCCGTTCGGCATGACCCCGGGCTACCGCGCCGCCGACGGCGCGGTGCGCGGCCGGGTGGGCACGCCCGACATCCTGTCGATGCTGGCCCTGGAGGCCGCCCTCGACGTGTGGGACGGGGTCCGGATCGAGGACGTGCGCGCCAAGTCGCTCGCCCTGACGGACTTCTTCCTGGAGTGCGTACGGGCGTACGCCCCCGAGGGCCGGGTCGAGTCCGTGACGCCCGGGGCGCACGCCGAACGCGGCAGCCAGGTCGCGCTGCGCTGCGCCGAGGCGCCCGCCGTCATGGCCGAGCTGATCCGCCGGGGCGTGGTCGGCGACCTGCGCCGCCCGGACATCCTGCGGTTCGGCTTCACGCCGCTGTACGTGGGCTTCGCGGACGCGGAGCGCGCGGCGCGGGTGCTGGCGGACGTCCTGCGGGACGTCCCCGCGGCGTGAGCCGCTCGGGCGGTTCCGATCATCGGCCGGTCATCTTCTGATCGGCTGATGATCGGCTGATCTGCGGGGGCCGCACTCCTGGTACGGTCCCCGCAGGTCAGGCCGATGGGTTCGTCAATCGGCCCCGTACGAGGAGAGGTTGAAGCACCATGCCGGACGACCCCGCCGCACGCGATGCCGCCGCGCGCGACGCCGCCGAGGAGGCTTCGGCCTTCTCGCACCCGGCCGTCGCCCCGGACGCCTCCGCCGCGTACGGTGCGCACCCCGACCAGGTCGTCGACTTCTACGCGCCGCGCGACGGCCGGGCGAGCGCGCCCCTGGTGATCGCCCTGCACGGCGGCGCCTGGCGGGCGCCGTACGACCGGCTGCATCTGACCCCCTTCGTGGACTTCCTGGCCCGCCGCGGCTTCGCCGTCGCGAGCGTCGAGTACCGGCGCGGCGGCGACGGCGAGGGCGTCGCCGGGCGCTGGCCCGAGACCTTCGACGACGTGGCGGCGGCGCTCGACGCGGTGCCGGAGCTCGCCGCCGCGCATCTGCCGCAGGCCGACCCGCGCCGGATCGTGCTCACCGGCCACTCGGCCGGCGGCCACCTCGCCCTGTGGGCCGCCGCCCGGCACGTCCTGCCCGCGGACTCCCCGTGGCGGCTCCCGGAACCGCCCGCCCTGCGGGGCGTGGTCGCCCTCGCCCCGATCGCCCACTTCGCACGCTCCGTCGAGCTCGGCGTCTGCGGCGGCGCGGTCACCCAACTCCTCGGCGGCGACACGGACTTCGCCGCCCGCGCGGCCCTCTCCGACCCGGCCGTCCTCCTCCCGACCGGCATCGCCACCACCCTCGTCCAGGGCCGCGCCGACCTCGTCGTCCCCCCTGCCGTCTCCGAGGCCTTCGTCCACGCGGCGGCCGAGGCGGGCGAGACGGTCGGCTGCACGTTCCTGGAGGACGTCGGCCACTTCCCGCTGATCGACCCGTCGGCGGACGCGTGCGCGGTGGTGGCGGAGGAGATCGCCCAGCTGGCCTTCTAGGGCCTGCCCAGGCCCGGCGGGCGCGGGTAGTCCTCAAGGGGGACCCGCCGGGATCCGTACGCAGCCGGACGACCCCGGCGCGGGCCGCCCGTACGGTGGGCGGGTGACTTCGACCCGGACCACCGAAACGAGCCGCAGCCCCGAGCTCCGCCTGACCCTGAAGGCGCTCGGCGGTCTGCGCGCGGACCTGTTCACCGACGCCTTCGCCTACCGCCCGCTGCAGCGGCTCGACCTGAGTCGCGGACTGCTCCGCTTCCTCCCGGAGCGGATCCGCGACGAACTCGGCGTGCTTCCGCACCTCGTCGTCGGCTTCGCCGCGATGATCGTCTTCTTCCTCGGGCTCGCGGAGGCCGACAGCCCGCTGAATCCGGCCGTGCTCGTCTACACCGCCGTACCGGCCGCCACCGTGGTGCTCACCCTGATACGTCCGATGCTCGCCTTCTGGGCATCGCTCGTCTCCACGCCCTTCATCGCCTTCCTGGGCGGTCACGGCGGAGAGTGGCCGTGGGCCCCGAACTCGTTCGCCGCCCACCTGGTCGTCCTCGTCGTCGTCGCCCTGCGCACCCGGCCCCGTACCGCCGGCTGGATGTGGCTGGTCACCGCCGGCTACGGCCTGTTCGCCACGGTCCTCATCGGTGCGAACGGACCCGGCGACGCCGTCGCGCTGCTGTTCGTCGCCGGGATCGGCCTCCTGCTCGTCACGACCTCCCAGGTCCGCCGCCAGGCCCGCCGCGAGGTCACCGCCCAGCAGAGCGTCACCGCCGTGGAGCGGTCCAAGCGCACGCTCCTCGAAGAGCGCACCACCATCGCCCGCGAGCTGCACGACGTCGTCGCCCACCACATGTCGGTGGTCGCGATCCAGGCCGAGGCCGCCCCGTACCGGGTCGAGAACCCGCCGCCGGAGCTGGAGCAGGCCTTCGTCACCATCCGCGAGAACGCGGTGGCCGCGCTCACCGAGCTGCGCCGCATCCTCGGCGTCGTACGGGCCGAGGACTACGAGGCCCCGGACGCCCCGCAGCCCACCCTCGCCGACCTCGACGCGCTGGTCGGCAATGTCCGCGAGGCCGGGCTCGTCGTCGAGAAGGCGGTGACCGGGGCGGTGCGCGAGCTGCCGCAGGGCGTCGAGCTCTCCGCGTACCGGATCGTCCAGGAGGCCCTGTCGAACGTGCTGCGGCACGCGCCCGGCGCCGCCGCCCGGGTCGAGATCGGCTACGTCCTCGGCGGCCTCGGCCTGCGCATCGCCAACGGCCCGGCGCGGGGGCTGATCAAACCCTCGCCGGGCGCCGGGCACGGCATCACCGGCATGCGGGAGCGTGTCACGATGCTGGGCGGCGAGATGACCGCCGAGGCCACCGCCGACGGCGGCTACGAGGTCACCGTCTTCGTCCCCGTGAGCCGTGACCGAGAGGAGCCGCAGCCGTGATCCGGGTGCTGATCGTCGACGACCAGATGATGGTCCGCGAGGGCTTCTCCGTACTGCTCGGCGCCATGCCGGACATCGAGGTCGTCGGCGAGGCGGTGAACGGCCGCGAGGCCGTCGCCCAGGTCGCCGCCCTCCGCCCCGACGTGGTCCTCATGGACATCCGCATGCCCGAGCTCAACGGCATCGAGGCCACCCGCGAGATCGTCGCGGCCGATGCCGACGCGAAGGTCCTCGTCCTGACCACCTTCGACCTGGACGAGTACGTGTACCAGGCGCTGCGCGCCGGCGCCTCCGGCTTCCTCCTCAAGGACGCCTCGGCCCGGCAGCTCGCCGAGGGCGTCCGGGTGGTCGCGGCCGGCGAGGCGCTGCTCGCGCCGACCGTCACCAAGCGTCTGATCACCGAGTTCGCCAAGGCCGCGGCGGCCGCGCCGCGCCCGCCCGCGATCGCGCGGATCGGCGAGCTGACCGAGCGCGAGACGGAGGTCCTGGTCCTGATCGCACAGGGCCTGTCGAACGCCGAGATCGCCGACCACCTCGTCGTCGCCGAGTCCACCATCAAGACCCATGTGAGCCGCATCCTGGTGAAGCTGGGCCTGCGCGACCGGACCCAGGCCGCCGTCTTCGCGTACGAGGCGCGCCTGGTGCAGGTCGGCGGGTAGCGTCCGCCCATGGACGCTGCCGATGCCGCTCACGCCGCTTTCGACCCCTGGTCCCCGGAGTTCGTCGCCGACCCCTACCCCGCCTACGCGCGGCTGCGTTCCGCAGGCCGCGCGCACTGGTACGGGCCGACCCGCCAGTGGCTGGTCCCGCACTACGCGGACGTGTCGGCGCTGCTGCGGGACCGGCGCCTGGGCCGTACGTACACCCACCGCTTCACCCACGAGGAGTTCGGCCGGGAGGCGCCGGACGCGGCCCACGAGCCGTTCCACACGCTCAACGACCACGGGCTGCTCGACCTGGAGGGCGCCGACCACACCCGGATCCGGCGCCTGGTGTCGAAGGCGTTCACGCCGCGGACGGTGGAGAACCTCGCGCCGACGGTCCGGCGGCTCGCCGCCGACCTGGTCGCCGGACTGGTCGCGGACGGTGGTGGCGACCTCCTCGCGCGGGTCGCGGCGCCGCTGCCCGTGGCCGTGATCGCGGAGATGCTCGGCATCCCGGAGACGGACGAGGAGCGGGCGCGGCTCCGTCCCTGGTCGGCGGACATCTGCGGGATGTTCGAGCTGAACCCCTCGGAGGAGACCGCCCGCCGCGCCGTCCGGGCCTCGATCGAGTTCTCCGACTACCTGCGGGAGCTGATGGCCCGCCGGCGCAAGGACCCGGGCGACGACCTGATCTCGGGCCTGCTCGGTGTGCCGGAGCTGACCGAGCAGGAGAGGATCTCCACCTGCGTGCTGCTCCTGAACGCCGGCCACGAGGCCACCGTGAACACCGCGGTCAACGGCTGGTGGACGCTGCTGAGCCGGGGCGTGCGGCCGGAGGTCGGGACCGGCCCCGAGCCCGATCCCGAAAAGTTGTCCACAGCTGTGGAAGAACTGCTGCGCTACGACACCCCGCTGCAGATGTTCGAGCGCTGGGTGCTCGACGACATCGAGATCGGCGGGGTCGTCATCCCGCGCGGCGCCGAGGTCGCCCTGCTCTTCGGCTCCGCCAACCGCGACCCCGCCCGCTTCGGCCCGACCGCCGACACGCTCGACCTGACCCGCGCCGACAACCCGCACATCAGCTTCGGCGCCGGCATCCACTTCTGCCTCGGCGCCCCGCTCGCCCGCCTCGAACTCACCGCCCTCTTCGCCGAGTTGCTGAAGCAGGCGCCGGGGCTGCGGCTCGCCGCCGAGCCGGAGCGGAAGCCGGGGTACGTGATCCGGGGCTTCAAGGAACTCCTTGTGGAGGTGTGACTTCATGGGGAAGGGCCCCCGTTGCCGGGGGCCCTTCACTCGTCAGACCTGAGGTCACGACGTCACGACGTCACGACGTCACGACGCCATGAGGTCCCGTCGGCGCAGCCCCACCAGCCCGGCCGCGACGAGGACGGCGGCGAGGGCGGTCAGGGCCAGGACCGGGGTCCAGGCCATGTCCTGGCCGGGCAGCTTCGGCAGGTGCCCGAAGGGGGAGAGGTTCAGGACCGACTGGGGCAGGTTCAGGGCCGGGCCGATCCAGCCGATGACCAGGCAGATCCCGGCCGCCGCCCACCCGGCCACCGCGGCCTTGGGGAAGGCGCCGTGGAGCAGGACCGCGACCCCCGCGAGCGTCCAGATCGCGGGCAGCTGGACCAGACAGGCGCCCAGGATCGGGCCGAGGTCCTTGCCGTAGGTGAGGGAGAGCCCGACGCCGCCGAGCACCATGATCAGTACCGCGCCCGCGAAGGCGATCACCAGGTGACCGGCCGCCCAGCGGACCCGGCCGACCGCGTTGGCCAGGATCGGCTCCGCCCGTCCCGAGGTCTCCTCGCCGTGCAGTCGCAGCACCGACCCCACCGCGTACAGCGCCGCGATCATGCCGAACATCCCGACCATCGCGGCGAGGAAGGCGTTCTCCAGGCCGGACTGTCCGCCCATCCGCTCGAAGATCTCACGGGCCTGCTCGTTGTCGCCGACGATGTCCGCCGCACCGGAGGCCATCCCGCCGAAGGCGATCCCGGCGACGAGGAAGCCGATCGACCAGCCGAGCAGCCCGCCGCGCTGGAGCCGCCAGGCGAGCGCCCCGGCCGTCGCGAGCCGCCCCTCGGCCGGTCCCGGCCGGGTCGGCAGGAAGCTCATGCCGACATCGCGGCGGCTCGTCAGCTCGTAGGCGATGCCCGCCTGTACGAGGACGGCGGCGCCGATCAGGAGGATCACCCACCAGCGCTCGCCGCCGTACGGGCGTACGTTCTCGGCCCAGCCGATCGGGGAGAGCCAGGTCAGGACCGAAGACCCGTCGGACTTTCCGGAGTCGCCGGCGGCCCGCAGCAGGAACGCGGTGCCGAGGACGGCCGCCGCGAGGCCCTTCGCGAGCCGTGCGCTCTCGGTCAGCTGGGCGACGATCGCGGCCATGGTGGCGAAGAGCATCCCGGTGCCGCCGACCGCGAGGCCGAGCGCGAGCGCCCCGCCCGCGCCCTGGCCGGCGAGTCCGGCGGTGATGATCAGGGCGACGAGGGTGTTGGCGAGCAGTGCGGTCAGCAGGGCGGCCGTCAACGGCGCCCGGCGGCCCACCACGGCGGCGGAGAACATCTCCTGACGGCCCGTCTCCTCCTCCTCGCGGGTGTGCCGGACGACGATGATCAGGCTCATCACGGCGGCGAGGGTGGCGGAGAAGACTCCGAACCGCCAGGCCACGAGCCCGCCGACCGAGTCGTCGAAGACCGGTCCGTACAGCGCCCGCAGGGAGCTGTTGCCGCTCATCGCGCCGGCGACCTCGGCGCGGGCGGCGGGGGTGTCGTACAGGGCCTGGATCGAGCCGACGCCACTGGCGACCATGCCGCCGACGAGGAGGGCCCAGATCGGCAGCATGACCCGGTCGCGGCGCAGCGCGAGCCGGGTCAGGGACCCGGTCCCGGTCAGCGGGACGGTGAGCGTGCTCATCGCGCCGCCACCTCGTCGCTGTCGTCGGAGTAGTGCCGGAGGAAGAGCTCCTCAAGGGTGGGCGGCGTGCTGGTCAGGGACCGGACCCCCGACTCGGTCAGGGACCGCAGCACCGCGTCGAGCTTGTCGGTGTCGACCTGCAGCCGGACCCGCTTGCCCTGGACGTCGAGGTCGTGGACGCCGGGGAGGTGGGAGAGGCCGTTGGGGGAGGCGGCGAGTTCGGCGGTGACGCTGGTACGGGTGAGGTGGCGCAGGTCCGCGAGCGAACCGCTCTCCACGGTCTGCCCCTTGCGGATGATGCTGACCCGGTCGCACAGCTCCTCGACCTCGCTGAGGATGTGGCTCGACAGGAGCACGGTCGCGCCGCGCCCGCGGGCCTCGGCGACGCAGTCCTGGAAGACCTCCTCCATCAGCGGGTCGAGGCCGGAGGTCGGCTCGTCGAGGACGTACAGGTCGACGTCGGAGGCGAAGGCGGCGACGAGGGCGACCTTCTGGCGGTTGCCCTTGGAGTAGGTGCGGCCCTTCTTGGTGGGGTCGAGCTCGAAGCGCTCGATCAGCTCGGCCCGCCGGGCCTTGTCGAGGCCTCCGCGCAGCCGCCCGAAGAGGTCGATGACCTCGCCGCCGGAGAGGTTGCGCCACAGGGTGACGTCGCCGGGGACGTAGGCGATGTGCCGGTGCAGTTCGACGGCGTCGGACCAGGGGTCCCGGCCGAGCACCTGGGCGGCGCCGGAGTCGGCGCGCAGCAGCCCGAGGAGGACCCGGATGGTGGTGGACTTCCCGGAGCCGTTGGGGCCGAGGAAGCCGTGGACCTCGCCGGTCTCGACGGTGAGGTCGAGGCCGTCCAGTGCGTGGGTGCGCCCGAACGCCTTGTGGAGTCCGGCGACGGTGATTGCCTTCGTCATGGTTCTGAACGTACGCTACTTTCACAAACTTGTGAAGTTAAGGAAGTGTATGGAAAGTGGGTGAGACAATGGACGCCATGACGGACGGCACGGAGGGGCGCATGGTGGACGCGGTGGACTCGGCGAGCGCGGTGGACTCGGGCGCGGGCGCGGGCCTGGCGAGCCCGGTGGTGGAGACGGACACGGACACGGACACGGACACGGCTGCGGCGGGCGCGGGGGAGGACGCCACGGCGCGCTTCGTGGAGCGCTTCGCCGCCGAGATGACCGCGGCCGGCATGCAGCGCATGGCCTCCCGCGTTTTCGCGGCCCTGCTCGCCTCCGAGACGGCCTCGATGACCTCGGCCGAGCTGGCCGAGACCCTCCGCATCAGCCCGGCGGCCGTCTCCAGCGCGATCCGCTATCTCTCCCAGGTCGACATGGTCAGCCGCGAGCGCGACCCGGGCACCCGCCGCGACCGCTACGTCCTCCACAACGAGCTCTGGTACGAGACCTTCACCCGCCGCGACCAGGTCCTCTCCCGCTGGGAGAAGATCCTGCGCGAGGGCACGGACACCCTGGGCCCGGACACGGCGGCGGGCCGCCGCACGGCGGAGACCGCCGAGTTCTTCGCCTTCCTGCACGGCGAGATGGCCGGAATCATGGACCGCTGGCGCGACCGGAGGAACGTGAGGAACGCGGAGCGACCGGGGGGGCGGGCCTAGGGCGCCTCCCGGGGCACCGTGAGCGCCCAGGCCCCCGCCCGGACCGTCCAGGTGCGGCGGCGGACCGGGCCCGTGACCGCCGTGTCGGCGCGGTAGCGGAAGTCGGGGCCCGCGACGGTGAGGGTGCGGGCGGTGGCGGTGCGGACGGGGGCGTCGCCCGGGGGATGGAGCGTAAGGGCGAGCGCGCCGCCGAGGGCGCGGGCGGTGAGCCCGGTCAGCGGCGTGTCGAGGTCGCTGAGCAGCACGCCGTCCGCCTCGACCCGCAGCCGGTGGACGGGCGTCGCGAGGGCGGTGGGCGCGGGCCGCACCAGGGTGCGGACGAGCGAGCGGCAGGTGTCCCAGACGGTCGGCGACGCGGTCGGCGCGACCGGCGCGGGCGACGGGGTCGCGGGGCCCGCGGCGGGCACGTCGAGGCGGTCGAGGACGACGCCGTCGCTGTCGTCGACGAGCAGGTCGAGCCGCCGTACCGCCCCGTCGAGCACCGCCCGCGCGGCGGCGACCGTACCCGGCGGCACGCCGAGCGCGCGGGCCGTCGCCACCCGGTCGGGTGCACCGATCGGGACCATCGCGACGGCCGTCGGACCGCCCGCCGTACCGCCCGCGCTGTCCGGGTCCCGGTCCCGGTCGCGGTCCCGCTCGCGCTGCAGCAGGGTCACGGTGCGCAGCAGCGCGCGGTCGTCGCCGAGGACGACGGGGTGCCGGGAGCCGCGCCGGGCCAGGGCGCGGGCGAACTCCTCCGGACCGTCCGGCAGGCAGATCTTCGCTTCCGCGCCCGCAGACAGCACATCTTTCGCGATCCGCACGGACTCGCCGTCACTTCGGCGGGCGACCGGGTCGATGATGACCAGTAGCTGGTCGTGAGCCGACACCTCGGTCCTTCCTCGGGTAGTCTCTTTGTGCAAGAGCCCCTTGCGCTATTGCGCCAGGGGCTTCGTCTATTCCGGGGCACACCGGTGAGGCGGCGTCGGCCCCCTGACCTTGGACATGCCCCGCCCGGAAGGGGTGTACGCCTGTGCCCGCACTTGTGCTGCTCGGTGCTCAGTGGGGTGACGAGGGCAAGGGAAAGGCCACCGACCTGCTCGGCGGGTCCGTTGACTACGTGGTGCGTTACCAGGGCGGCAACAACGCCGGCCACACGGTCGTCGTCGGCGACCAGAAGTACGCGCTGCACCTTCTCCCTTCCGGAATCCTCTCCCCGGGGTGCACCCCGGTCATCGGAAACGGCGTCGTCGTCGACCCGGCGGTCCTGCTCTCCGAGCTGAGCGGGCTGAACGAGCGCGGCGTCGACACCTCCAAGCTGCTGATCAGCGGTAACGCGCACCTCATCACCCCGTACAACGTCACCCTCGACAAGGTGACGGAACGGTTCCTCGGCAAGCGCAAGATCGGCACGACCGGCCGCGGCATCGGCCCGACGTACGCCGACAAGATCAACCGCGTGGGCATCCGGGTCCAGGACCTGTACGACGAGTCGATCCTGGAGCAGAAGGTCGAGGCGGCCCTGGAGCAGAAGAACCAGCTGCTCGCCAAGGTCTTCAACCGCCGCGCGATCGAGTCGGGCCGGATCGTCGAGGAGATGCTCCAGTACGCGGAGCAGATCAAGCCGTACGTCGCCGACACCACGCTGATCCTCAACAACGCCATCGACGACGGCAAGGTCGTGCTCTTCGAGGGCGGCCAGGGCACCCTGCTCGACGTCGACCACGGCACGTACCCCTTCGTCACCTCCTCGAACCCGACCGCCGGCGGCGCCTGCACGGGCGCGGGCGTGGGTCCGACGAAGATCAGCCGCGTCATCGGCATCCTCAAGGCGTACACGACCCGCGTCGGCGCCGGCCCGTTCCCGACCGAGCTCTTCGACGAGGACGGCGAGGCCCTGCGCCGCATCGGCGGCGAGCGCGGTGTGACCACCGGCCGCGACCGCCGCTGCGGCTGGTTCGACGCGGTCATCGCCCGCTACGCGACCCGCGTCAACGGCCTGACCGACTTCTTCCTCACCAAGCTCGACGTGCTCACCGGCTGGGAGCAGATCCCGGTCTGCGTCGCGTACGAGATCGACGGCAAGCGCGTCGAGGAGCTCCCCTACTCGCAGACGGACTTCCACCACGCGAAGCCGGTCTACGAGATGCTCCCGGGCTGGTCGGAGGACATCACCAAGGCCAAGACCTTCGCCGACCTGCCGAAGAACGCGCAGGCCTACGTGAAGGCCCTGGAGGACATGTCCGGCGCCCCGATCTCCGCGATCGGCGTGGGCCCGGGCCGTGACGAGACGATCGAGATCAACTCGTTCCTGTAGGCACACCGAAGCGGCCCGCACCCTGGGGTGCGGGCCGCTTCGCGTGTCTGTCCGGCTACGCGTCGAACCTGGTGTCCCGCCCGACCTTCTCCCACGCGGCCAGGTCACCCCGGACCTGCTCCAGGTGCTGGTAGATCATGTCGATCGAGTCGTCACCGAGCGCGAGGCGCAGCGGCGGCTCGTCGGCGTTCAGGGCGGTCAGGACGGCCGCCGCGGCCTTCGCCGGGTCGCCGGCCTGGCCGCCGTCGCCGCCCTCGACGAAGGCGCGGGTGGCGCCGACGGTGTCCGCGTAGTCGGGGATGGTGTCCTCGCTGAGGCTCTTGCCGCTGCCGAAGAGGCTGGTGCGGAAGGCGCCGGGCTCGACGATCAGAACGTGGATGCCGAGCGGCTTCACCTCGGCGGCCAGCGCCTCGGACATGCCCTCCAGGGCGAACTTCGTGGCGCTGTACGCGCCGAAGCCGGGCAGCGATCCCTGGCCGCCGACGCTGCTGAGCTGGACGATCGCGCCGGAGCGGCGGGCCCGCATGTGGGGCAGGACGGCGCGGGTCAGGGCCGCCGGGCCGAAGACGTGCACGTCGAAGAGCGAGCGCAGCTCGGCGTCGCCGGTCTCCTCGACCGAACCGACGTGGGTGCGGCCCGCGTTGTTGACCAGGACGTCGATGCGGCCGTGGCGCTCGGCGACCTCCGCGACCACGCGCTCGATCGCGGCCAGGTCGGTGACGTCCAGGGTGACGGCGTGGACCTGGTCGGGGTGGGCGGCGACCAGCTCGTCCAGGGTGCCCGCGCGGCGCGCGGCGGCGACCACGACGTCCCCGGCGCCGACCGCCGCCTCGGTGAAGGCGCGCCCGAAGCCGCTGTTCGCGCCGGTGATCAGCCAAACCTTGCTCATGTTCGTGGAGTCCCCTCGTTCGGTGTGCATCCAGCGTGCAACCAGCGTGCATCCGAAGGGAGTTGCCCGTCCAAGATCCGTCGTGATAGCCCATGGTCATGAGCGTGAACGGGGTCGAGGACGTGCACGGGCGGGATCTGCGCTACTTCCTCGCCGTCGCCGAGGAACTGCACTTCACCCGGGCCGCCGAGCGCCTGTACGTGTCCCAGCCCGCGCTCAGCAAGCAGATCCGCGCCCTGGAACGGCAGCTGGGCACCCCGCTCTTCGACCGCGACCGGCACGGCGTGCGCCTCACCGAGGTCGGTACGGCCCTGCTGCCGCACGCCCGCGCGGTGCTCGCCGCGTGGGCGGAGGCGGCGGACGCGGTGCGGGCCGCCCGGGCGGCGCGGGAGGCGACGCTCGTCATCGGCATGTCGACCAGCCCCGGCCGGGGCGGACTGCTGCCCGCGATCCGCTCCCGCTTCACCGAGGCGCACCCCGGGGCCCGGCTGCGGCTGCGGCAGATCGGCTGGGACGATCCGACCGCCGGTCTCGCCGACCGCACGAGCGACCTGGCCTTCGTCTGGCTCCCGCTGGTCGGCGCCGAGCGCTACCGCTGGGTCGTCGTCGCCACCGAGCCCCGCCTGATCGCCCTGTCCGAGCACCACCCGCTGGCCGCCCGCGAACGGATCGCCTTCGCCGAACTCCTCGACGAACCCTTCCTCGCCCTCCCCGGCGCCGTCGCCCCCGAACTCCGTGACCACTGGCTGGCCCTGGACGCCCGCGACGGCCGCCCGCCCCGGATCGGGGCCGAGATCGGCTCCACCGACGAGACGTACGAGGCCCTCGTCGACGGCATCGGCATCTGCCTGGTCGCCGAGGGCAACGCCCCGCTCCTCACCCGCGGCGGCGTCGTCGTCCGCCCCGTCGACGGCATCTCCCCGACCCGCTTCGCCCTCGCCTGGCGCGCCGACGACACCCGCCCGGAGGTCCGTGCCTACGCCCGGGCGGCCGTTGGGGCGGTCGGCGCCCAGTCCTAGTCGCGGACGAACTCGCCCGGTTCCCCGTCCGCGGTCATGGAGTAGACGTGGAGCAGCTCCTTGCCCTTGAAGCGGACGATCCGGAGGTTGCTGGAGCCGTTCTCGGCGCACTCCGGGTCCCAGACCTCGGGGTCGCGGGTCTCGGGGCCGATGACGAGGAGGTTGCCCGCGCCCCCGACGACCGCGGTGGTGGCGCAACGGACGTCCTCGGACGCGATGTTGCCGTCCTTGTCGGTACGTGGGAAGGACTGGTCGAAGCGGATCAGGGGCGCGCCGACCGGGCCCTGGGTGACGGTGAGCTCGTACGTGTAGCGGTCGGCGTCCGGCTGGGTCACCGTGTCCGGGGACTGCCGCCAGGTGCCGACGAGCGCGGCGGGGACGACGGCCGCGCCGGACGGGACGCGCTGGAAGGTGGTCTTCGCGACGCCTGAGCTCCATTCGACGACGTCGGTGGAGCGCAGCCGCAGGGTCTGGCGGGCGGCGGCGGTGCAGCGCTGGGCGGGGACGCTCGCGGTGATCTCGGAGTCGCCGAGGACGAGTTCGTTCTCGGTGGCGGAGACCAGCACGGCCCGGCCGATGCACAGCCGCTCGCCGGTGACATGGGTGTAGACGACGGTCCGGGCACCGGCGGCGCCCTGGGATACCTCGATCCGGCTGGTCTCGTACGGGATGTCCGCCGTGCCCTTGAGGACGCCCTCCCAGGCGCCGAGGAACGCGGCCGGGACGATCCCCGTGGTCCGCGCGGCCGTCGTACCGGCGCCGGTGCGTCCCTTTCCGTCCGGCCCGGTGCCGAGGGTGCCGCTCGGGTCGGTCTGCGGCCAGTAGGTGTACGTGAGGGCCGCGGCACCCGCGACGACGAGCGCCGTCACGGCGGCGATCAGGCCTGTACGGCGGCGGCGGGGGCGGGGGCCGTCCTGTTCGCGGGTGCCGGGCAGCGGGGTGGCGGGGGTGGGGTCGCCGGCGGCGGCCGTGCCGTCCTCGGCCTCCAGGAGCCGGGCGGCGTGCCGGCCGAGCCGGGCGAGCACGTCGGCGGGCAGCCACGGGTCGGTGACCTTGAGGGTGCCGACCAGTTCGCCGGCGGAGGGCCGGCCGGCCGGGTCCTTGGTGAGGCAGGCGCGGATCAGGCCGGCGAGCTCGGGCGCGAGGCCGGTCAGGTCGGGTTCGTCGTGGGCGATGCGGAACATGGTGGCGTGGACGCCGCTGTCCGAGCCGCCGAACGGCGAGTGCCCGGTCGCCGCGTAGGCGAGCACGGACCCCAGGCAGAAGATGTCCGAGGCCGGGCCGAGCCGCTCGCCCCGCACCTGCTCGGGCGACATGAAGCCGGGGGAGCCGACGACGGCGCCGGTGCTGGTCAGCCCGCCGTCGGTGACGGTGTCCAGGGCGCGGGCGATGCCGAAGTCGATGATCTGCGGGCCGTCGACGGTGAGCAGGACGTTCGACGGCTTCAGGTCGCGGTGGACCAGGCCCGCGGCGTGGATGTGGGTGAGGGCGCGGGCCAGGCCGGCGGCGAGGGTGCGCACGCTGTCGGGCGGCAGCGGCCCGTACTCGTCGCCGACGACGGTGCGCAGCGACGGCCCGGGCACATAGCCCACGGCGACCCAGGGCACCTCGGCCTCGGTGTCGGAGCCGAGCACCGGCGCGGTGCCGGCGCCGCCGACCCGCTCCAGGGCGGAGACCTCCCGGGCGAACCGGCGCCGGAACTCGTCCTGGGCGGCCAGCTCCGGGTGCACGACCTTCACGGCGACGGCGCGTCCGCCGGCCGAACGGGCCAGGTACACCCGCCCCATGCCGCCCACACCGAGCCGGCCGAGCAGCCGGAACGGCCCTATGACGGCCGGGTCTTCCGCGTTCAAGGGATCCACGTCGAAAGAGGATGCCAGACCCGGATACCGGACTCCCGTCATCCCTCGCCGCAGATCCGCAGCCCCTTGGGGGTGGCGCAGGGCAGGTGGCCGTGGCCGAGGATCACGTCCTGGCCGCCGCCGCGGCCGAGGTAGACGAGGAAACTGGAGGTCAGCGAGCCGGGCGCGGGCAGGTTCCAGGTGTAGGCGTACTCGATCTCCCGGTACGGGTAGGGCGAGCTGCCCAGCTCCCCGACGTCGGGTCTGCGTCCGTCGACGGCTATCCGGTGCAGGCCCTCGGGATGGCTGCCGGTGCGCAGTTCTGTGTAGCCGAGGGCGCCGGGCAGGGACGCGACGGTGGACAGGACCTGGGCGGTGCCGTCGAGTTCGCAGCGGATGACCAGGGCCTCGGGGTCGTCCTTGGCGGAGCAGTTGCGGGAGGAGTTGGCGGGTTCGTTGCGGCCGAGCACCCGGCGCTGGAACACCTCGCGGGTGCCGGAGTTGGCGTCCCGGCTGACCAGCCGGACGGGCAGGTCGGGGCCGCCGAGGGTGCGCCAGTTGGTGATGTCGCCGCGGTAGAGGGCGCGGATGTTCTCCAGGGTGAGGTTGTCGAGTTCGACCCGGTCGTTGACGACGAGGGTGAAGAGGGAGACGGCGACCGGCGAGTCCTTCAGCTGCGGATAGCCGTCGGGCTTGGGCCCGTCGGACAGGGCGACGAGCTCGGGTCGGCCGTCCTTGCCCTGCTGCGGGCCCTGTTCGGCGAGCCGCCGGATGCCGGCGGTGGAGCCGCGCGCGTCGACGTTCACGGTGGCGCCCGCGCAGTCGTGCTCGTACTGCTCGGCCACGTCCTCCAGGACCGGCTCGAAGGCGGTGGAGCCGATGACGGTGAGGGTGCCGCGGGCGCAGCCGATGGGCGGCGGCACGTCGTCGCGTATCACGATGATCGCGGCGAGCGTGATCACACAGGCGGTCAGCGCGATGGTGACGCGGCGGGCGGCCCGGCTGAACGTGGGCGGCTTGTCGTCGAAGGTCGCACTGTGGTTGACGTGCACGCCGCCGTCCCGGATCGGGCCGGTGACGGTGATCTCGTCCTTGGGCTCGCCGCCGGTGAGCAGGACGAGCACCTTGAAGAAGTCCCCGCGGTTGAGCGGCACCTTGGGGAGGGTGATCTCGCTGTGGCCGACGCCCTGGGTGACCCCGAGGGCGTCGCTGTCGAACGGCGCCTGGGAAGCGGCCGCCGCCTCCACCTTGCGGCGGGCGAACCGGACGGTCAGACCGTGGTTCTCCTGGTTGTAGTCCTCGCGGCCGATGGAGACGCCGCCGTCGTTCTCGATGCGCAGCAGGACGAGGGTGGCGCCCGTCATGTCGCCCCGCCCGTTGAAGATGCGGGTGACCCGGTCACCGACCGGGGTGTCCAGCTGCACGCGGTAACCGATGCGCTTGCGCCGGGGCACCCGCCGCTCGATGAGGAGCACGGCGAAGGTGACGACCACACCGAGCAGCGCGGTGAGGACGGCGATGACGTTCTCGGGGCTGACCCAGTCCACGGGCGCCACCGTACGGACGTGTGTGCGGTTCGGTACGAGAGCTGGAATCCGGCCATCTGGTGTTCTTCCTTCCGACGTGTTCCCCCGTGCTTCCTTCACCTGTTGCCGGGGGTGGCGGGCGTATGTCTAATGGCCACGAGGGGGCTGCCGCAGGAGGAGAAACCCCATGCGTGTCGTCGAAGTGACCGCCTACGGCGGACCCGAGGTCCTGAGCATGGCCCGCCGCCCCGAGCCCCAGGCCGGGGACGTGCCGGGCAAGGTCCGGGTCCGGCTGAAGGCCGCCGGTGTGGCCGTCGCCGACATGAGGATCCGGGCGGGCTACTACGCCGAGGAGCTCGACCCGCTCCGGCCCCCGTTCGTCCTCGGCACGGACTTCGCCGGCCGGCTCCTCGACCCCGCGCCCGGCCCGGCGGGCACCCTTCCGGCCGGTACCCGGGTGGCGGGCTTCGTGCCGTGGTTCACCGAGCGCACGGGCGAGGGCACCTACGCCGAGGTCATCCGGGTCGACCCGGAGTGGCTGGCCCCGCTCCCGGACGAGGTGGACTTCACCCAGGCGGCCTCCGTCCCCCTGGCCGCCGCCACGGCCCAGCAGGGCCTCGGCGTGCTCGCTCTCCCGGCGGGCTCCACGCTCCTCGTCACCGGCGCCAGCGGCGTCGTGGGCCGATTCGCGGTGCAGTTCGCCTCGGCGGCCGGCCTGGAGGTCGTGGCCGTCGCCCACGAGGGCGACGAGAGCGAGCTCAAGGTCCTCGGCGCCAAGCACTGTGTCACCCGCGGCGAACCCGCCGACGTGCTCCAGCAGCTCCAGGCACTCGTCCCCGACCGGGTCGACGGCGTCTTCGACGGCGCCCTCGTCGGCGGCCCGATGCTGGCCGTCGTGAAGGACGGCGGCGTCTTCGTCGCCCTCGCGAAGGACCGTACCCCCGACCCCGAACGCGACATCCGCGTCGCGACCGTCTTCGGCCGGCCCGACCCCGTCGAGCTGGCCGCCATCTTCCAGAAGGTCGCCGACCGCGAGCTCATCACCCGGGTGGCCGACGTCATGCCCCTGGAAGAGGTGGCCGAGGCCCACCGCCGAGCGGAGGCCGGCCGCCGGCCCGGCCGGATCGTCCTGATGATCTGAGCCGCCGGATCTGAGCCGCCGGATCTGAATCCGGCGGATCTGATGCGAGCGGGCTGATCGGGCGGATCCGGTCCGCCTCAGGCCGTCAGCGCGGCGAACTCCGCGTTCGCGCGCTCGGTGACCAGGGCGAGGACCCGACCGGCGGCGGCCAGGTCCTCGGCCGGTATGCCGCCCCAGACGCGGGCGCTGACAGGAGCCGTCTCGGCGGCGACGGCGGCCAGGACGTCGCGGCCCGCGTCCGTGGGCCGCAGATGCGCGCCGTCCGTCACGAGCAGGCCCCTGTCCCGCAGCTCGTCGAGCGTGGCGCGGATCGCGGCCGGGTCGGCCTTGAGGGAGTGCCGGACCTGGGCGACGAGGGCGTCGGCCGTCTGCGGGGCGTCGGCCGTGACGGCGGCGCGCAGGGCGATCTGCTCGTCGAACGTGATGCCGTGCTGCGCCAGGACGACCTCCAGGACGCCACGGGCGGCGTAGTGGGCCAGGCCGAGGGCGCGGGCGTCGGCGGTGGGCGCGGTGGATACGGACGTGGTCGTGGATGTGGCCGTGGTTGTGGTCATGGCGGTGCTCCCCCTCTAGCGTTCGGGTGACTAACGTTTGTGGCACTAACGACGTTAGATCGTTCGGGCCACTAACGCAAGAGGTAATCTGCATCGCATGAGCGAGACTCCCGACGCCCCCGGCGCTCCCGACGTGCCCCGGACGGGCGAGATGGACGAGCGGCTGACGCAGACCCCCGGCCGCCTCCGCGCCCTGCCCAGCCGCCTGCTCGCGCTGACCTCCGCGCAGGCGGACCGCATGGTGAGCGAGCGCCTGGCCGCCGAGGGCGGTGCCCGCAAGTGGCACTACGCCGTGCTCGCCTCCCTCGACGAGTACGGCCCGGCCAGCCAGGCCGGCCTCAGCCGCCGCACCGGCGTCTACCGCAGCGATCTCGTCTCCGTCATCAACGAGCTGGAGCAGCGCGGCCACGTCGCCCGCACCCCCGACCCCGAGGACCGCCGTCGCAATGTCGTCACCCTCACCCCGCAGGGCCGCACGCACCTCAAGCGCCTCGACGCGGTCCTCGCGGAGGCCCAGGAGGAGTTGATGGCGCCGCTCTCCGTCGCCGAACGAGCGCTGCTCGTGGGCCTGTTGGAGCGTGTGCTGTCCCGCTGAGGGAAGGGCTGGGCCGCGTCCGGTCCCGTCCGGTCGCGTCCGGTTCGGTTCGATCTGGTCCAGACCATTGACAGGTGCAGACCAATAGCGGTTGCGTGAGCCTTCCCCCACCGGAAGGACGAGCCGCATGCTGCGACGTCTCCTCACCGTCCTGGCCGCGATCTGTACGGTCGCCGGCCTCGCCGTATTCCTGCCCGCCACCGTCGCGGGCGCCGCCCCCGCCTGCGTGGCCGCCTGGAACTCCACCAGCGTCTACACGGGCGGCATGACCGCCTCGTACAACAGTCACAACTGGTACGCGAAGTGGTGGACCCAGAACGAGCGCCCCGGCACCACCGACGTCTGGCGCGACGAGGGCGTCTGCGGCGGGGGTGACGGCGGCGGCACGACCCCGCCGCCGTCCACCTCCGGATTCGTCGTCTCCGAGGCCCAGTTCAACCAGATGTTCCCGGGCCGGAACTCCTTCTACACGTACGCCGGCCTCAAGGCCGCGCTCAGCGCGTACCCCGGCTTCGCCACCACCGGCAGCGACACCGTGAAGAGGCAGGAGGCCGCCGCCTTCCTCGCCAACGTCAGCCACGAGACCGGCGGCCTCGTCTACATCGTCGAGCAGAACACCGCCAACTACCCGCACTACTGCGACACGAGCCAGCCCTACGGCTGCCCCGCCGGCCAGTCCGCGTACTACGGCCGCGGCCCCATCCAGCTCTCCTGGAACTTCAACTACAAAGCAGCCGGTGACGCCCTCGGCATCAACCTCCTCGCCGACCCCTACCGCGTCGAGCGCGACGCGGCCGTCGCCTGGAAGACCGGCCTCTGGTACTGGAACACCCAGAACGGCCCCGGCACCATGACCGCCCACAGCGCCATGGTCAACAGCCGCGGCTTCGGCGAGACCATCCGCTCGATCAACGGCTCGCTCGAATGCAACGGCGGCAACCCGGCCCAGGTGCAGAGCCGGGTCACCAAGTACCAGCAGTTCACCCAGATCCTGGGCGTCCCGGCTGGTTCGAACCTGTACTGCTAGTCAGTCAGTCCTGCCAGGCGACGAACGCACTCCAGGCGGCGGGCTCCACGGTGAACGTGGGCCCGCCGTCGGCGTTCTTGGAGTCGCGTACGTGGACTGCGTGCGGGCAGGTGGCGACCTCGACGCAGTCGCCGCCCGCGCTGCTGCTGTAGCTGGACTTGAACCAGTGCAGGGTCTCGCTCATGTTCCTTCTCCCGCCAACTGCTCGATGAGGCCCAGTGATTCGCGAGGGTCCAGGGCCTGTGCCCGGATCTTCGCATAACGCTGGGCGTATGTGCGTACCTTTGCCGGGTCGCTGATCAGCACGCTCTCGTCCCCGATCTCCAGGTAGACGACCCGGTCGTTCTCGGCGGTCTCGACCAGATTCATCATGCCTCGGTCCCCTGCGTTCTCCCCTGTCAGGCCGACGCCGAGGGGCAGGATCTGGATGGTGACGTTCTTCCGTCGGGCGCACTCCGCCAGGCAGCGGTACTGCTCGCGCATGGTCTCCTCGCTGCCGAATTTATGGTGCAGCGCCGACTCGTCCAGGATCAGCTCGATCAGGCACAAGGGCTCCTTGTCGAAGAGCGCCTTGCGCGCCATGCGCGCGTTCACCAGCTCCTCCGCGCGCTGATCGCTCACGGGTGGATATCCGCCCGCGATCTGCGCCCGCGCGTACTCCTCCGTCTGGAACAGGCCGTGCACGTTCTGCACAGAGAAGAGACTCAGAGTGGCGGCCTTCTGCTCCAGCGGCGCGTACTCCCGGAACAACGCTGGCAGCCGCTCCAGCCGTACGAGCTCCCGCAGCTCATCGAAGATGCCCGTTCCGTCGCCCAGCACCTCCTCCAGCTTCACCAGCATCTCGTCGCTCACCGGCTGCGCCAGGGTCTCCATGGCGCTGATCGCGGCGCCGCTGTACCCCATACGCGCCCCCAACTGCTCCTGTGTGAGCCCCGCGCGCAGGCGCAGTTTCTTCGCCAACGTCGCTGCCATTCGCGCCGCAGGCCCCGCCGTTTCCTTGTTTTCTGCTCGCGCCATCGCGTTCCCCAATCGGACTCAACCGATCTCAACCGGTCTCAACTGCTCCCCGCCGAATTCGACTGCCCACAAGATTCGTTGACGCAGGTCAAGTGATTGCCGACGCACCTTCAGCAGTCCTGGAAAACGCTAGCGTCGACCCGTCACCATGTCCCTGTGAATGCCTCAAAAGCAGAGCGAAACATGCTCTCCTGTGATTGGATTCCCTATTTGGGTTTCCAACTCCGCAAGGCCGGCGTGCAATTCGACGCCATCCGCGTCGACGGCGATGACGGGCGACACCTGGCCGACGTGATGGCGGCGCTCACGGGCGGGGAGCCGGGGCCGGTGGTCATAGAGGAGAACGGGCGGCGCGGGGTCTACTTCCTGCTCCCGCCCGGCACTACGGCGCACCGTTCGTGGCCGCGCGGGGTGACGCGGTTCAATGCCGCGCCCGGGGTGGTGAGTTACGTCCCCGTCCCCGCCCTCGCGGGCAAGACCTGGCCCCTGACCTGGCGCTTTCCCCCGACGGCCCCGGACCGTTTCGTCCACCCGCTCCTGCTGCGGAGCGCGGTCGCCGAGATCCTCGTGTGACGGGTGGGTGGGACAACTCGCGCCCCGAGCGCACACCGGATGCCTTGCGTCTCGCCCTCGCCCGGATCGCTCCGTACCGGCTGGGGGGAGATGGAGCAGCAGAAGAACGCCGCCTTCTCCCTCGCCGCTGAGCACGACTCCCTCGGGCCCATCCATGGCTGGCTCAGCGTCTGGGCGCGGGAGGTGGGGATCGAGCGTCGCTCTGATCTCTCCACCCGGCGCCGCCATGCCCTGGACGTGCTGCATCACACCAGTGGCAAGGGCGACCCCGCGTTTCGCGCGGCGATGGACGAGCTCCGCGCCGTCGAGGACGAGGCCGCGCGGGCGGTGTCCGAGTGACCTGGCGCTGGGAGTACGACCCCGCCGGGGAGTACGTCGTCGGCGGTGCACCGCCCGCGTTCGTCGCCGAGGTGGTGAAGCAGCAGGTCACCTACTGGTGACCCTGCCGAGCCGGTCCCGCCGTGGCGCCGCGGATCGTGGCGGCCGGGACGCGGGCGTCAGGGATCCTCGCCGCGCGCGGCACACTGTCTCGTCCGGCCCGGTCTCGGTGGACAAGATGGTCATGGCCCGTCCCACCTGCGGTTCCTTACCCTCGCCCCATGACCCCTCATGTCGAACCCGACCCCCAGGCCGGAGCGGCGGTCAAGGCCGCCGACCGCGCGCACGTGTTCCACTCCTGGTCCGCCCAGGGACTGATCGACCCGCTCGCCGTCGCCGGCGCCGAGGGTTCGTACTTCTGGGACTACGACGGCAACCGCTACCTCGACTTCACCAGCGGCCTCGTCTACACCAACATCGGCTACCAGCACCCCAAGGTCGTCGCCGCGATCCAGGAGCAGGCCGCGAAGCTCACCACCTTCGCGCCCGCCTTCGCCATCGACGTACGCTCCGAGGCCGCACGCCTCATCGCCGAGCGCACGCCGGGCGACCTGGACAAGATCTTCTTCACCAACGGCGGCGCCGAGGCCGTCGAGAACGCCGTCCGCATGGCCCGCCTGCACACGGGCCGCCACAAGGTGTTCTCCGCGTACCGCTCCTACCACGGCGCCACCTCCACCGCGATCAACCTGACGGGTGACCCGCGCCGCTGGCCCTCCGACACCGCCTCGGCCGGTGTCGTGCACTTCTGGGCGCCGTTCCTCTACCGCTCGCCCTTCTACGCCACCACCGAGGCGGAGGAGTGCCAGCGCGCGCTCCAGCACCTGGAGGACACGATCGCGTTCGAGGGTCCGCAGACCGTCGCCGCGATCATCCTGGAGACCGTGCCCGGCACCGCCGGCATCATGACCCCGCCGCCCGGCTACCTCGCCGGTGTCCGCGAGATCTGCGACAAGTACGGCATCGTCTTCATCCTCGACGAGGTCATGGCGGGCTTCGGGCGCACCGGCAAGTGGTTCGCCTCCGAGCACTTCGGCGTCGTGCCCGACCTGATGACCTTCGCCAAGGGCGTGAACTCCGGTTACGTGCCCCTCGGCGGCGTCGCCATCAGCGAGAAGATCGCCGCCACCTTCTCCACCCGCGCCTACCCGGGCGGCCTCACCTACTCCGGCCACCCGCTCGCCTGCGCCGCCGCCGTCGCCACCATCCACGTGATGGCGGACGAGAAGGTCGTCGAGAATGCCGCCCGCATCGGCGAGACCGTCCTCGGTCCCGGTCTGCGCGAGCTCGCCGAGCGTCACCCGTCGGTCGGCGAGGTGCGCGGCATGGGTGTCTTCTGGGCGCTCGACCTGGTCAGGAACAAGGAGACGCGCGAGCCGCTCGTCCCGTACAACGCGGCGGGCGAGGCCAACGCGCCCATGGCCGCCTTCGCCGCCGCGGCGAAGAAGAACGGCCTGTGGCCCTTCGTGAACATGAACCGCACCCACGCCGTCCCCGCCTGCAACGTCTCCGAGGCGGAGGCCAAGGAGGGTCTCGCCGCCCTCGACGCGGCGCTGAGCGTCGCCGACGAGCACACGGTGTGACCGTGTGACCGTCACCCAACGGTGATCCGCCCCCTCCCGGCCCTGGATTAGGGTGTCCGGAAGTCGTACGGAGGGGGCCGGTCATCATGGCCGCGAGCGGAGCAGGAGTCACCCGCAGCACCCTGCGACAGCAGATCGCGGACGCGCTGCGTGACGAGGTGCTCGCGGGGCGTCTCCAGCCGGGCCAGGAGTTCACGGTCAAGCAGATCGCCGAGCAGTACGGGGTTTCGGCGACGCCCGTACGAGAAGCGCTGGTCGACCTGTGCGCCCAGGGGCTCCTCGACTCCGACCAGCACCGGGGCTTCCGCGTGCACGAGTTCTCGGTGGACGACTACCGGGGCATGGTCGAGGCCCGGATGCTCGTCGTGGACGGCATCTTCCGCCGCCGCGTCCCCGCCTCCCAGGCGTCCGCCGAGCCCGACGTCTCCTACGGCGTCGCCCTGGTCTCCATACGCCGCCGGGGCGAGGCCGCCGCGCGTGCGGCCCGCGCCGGGGACCTGGACGTCCTCATCGGCTACGACATCCGCTACTGGCGCGAACTGGGCCGCCTGGTCGCCGCCAACGACTACATCGCCGACTTCCTGCACCGCCTGCGCGTCCAGGCCTGGGTGTTCTCCGTGCCCTATCTGCGGTCCGACCGCGATCTGCTCGGCTGGCTGTGGAGCGGCCACATCGAGCTGATCGACGCGATCACGCGCGGCGACGCGGAGGGCGCGGTCGCTGTCGTACGGGCCTACAACAGCCGGTCCCTGGAGTGGGCCGACCGCCTGGACGCCCGCGCGGGCCGTAAGGGCTGAGGCCCGCGCGCCCGGCGGGACCTCCGGACCGGGGGCACGAGTCGGACTTCCGCGCCGGGCGTACGGGTTGAGGAGGTTCTCGCGGGGGCAGGCACCCAGCGGGTGTGCGGGGTCACGAGGCCGCACTACTCTGACGGTCCCTGCAACTGACGGAGAGCGAGCCTGTCTTGGCCTGTGACCTGTGGCTGGTCCCCCTCGTCGACGTGCTGTGCCACAGCCCCGACAACCCCTTCGCCGAGGAGATCGCGGTCTACGACCACGCCCTGACCTCGGCCGGCCTGCCCACCGTGCCCGTCTTCGCCTACATGCCGGGGCTGTCCGGGGACGTCGCCCCGGTCGCCGGGTTCGACTACGAGGCCCTGCACTTCCTGCGCCGCGCCTATCTGCTCCAGATGTGCGGGCTGCCGGTGGAGCCGGTCGGCGAGCTCGGCGGGGACTACGAGCAGCTCCTGGAGATGTTCGAGGCGACGGCCCAGCAGTCCCACCTGGTGTGGCACTACGACCACGCCGGCGCCTATGTGCCGGTCGACTTCCCCGTGCCGCTCTCCAACGACGAGCTGCTCGCGGGCGGCGGCCCGCTCGGCTCCTCGCACGGGCTGCTGCGGGAGCTGGAGTTCGTGGCGCCCGCGATCGGCATCGACCCGGCGAACCCGCCGGCCGCGCCCCGGCCTCCGGAGCGGCCCACCGAACTGGACGAACCCGCCGCCCCCGCCCCGTACCAGGACGACAGCCCCTTCGCCCGCGAGCGGCACGTCTGGCTGGGCCTCCACGCGGCGGCGACCCGCAGCCTGGGCCAGGGCTCGATGATCATCCTGAGCTGATCCGGGGTACGTATCCGGCCAGGGGGCCGCGCCACCCCTAAGGGCCCGCCCCTACGGCCCCGCCTCAGCGCGGCTCCGGCGGCCGCTGGCGCGGCATGTTCGGGCGGGTGCCCGGCGGGAGCGGGAAGCGGCCCGCGGAGTACCCGGTCTCGGGGCGGGGCGGGGCGGTGGCGACCGACTGCAGGGCCAGCGGTGCCGGGCCCGAGCGGAACTCGACCATCCAGTCGGCGGTCTCCGCCCGTACCAGCTCGGTGATGTCCTCCGAGAAGCGCCGCAGCACGCCCAGGCAGCGTTCGGCGGCCTCGCTGGCCGTGCCCTCGGTGGGGCCGAGCACCTCGCGGACGCTCTCCGAGGCCCAGTCGAACTGGAGGGCCTGGAGCCGTCGCTGCACGGCCTGGGCGGTGGCCACGCTCCTTATCCAGCCCGAGGTCAGGCCGAAGTAGCGGTCGCAGGCCAGACAGGCTGCGCCGAGCAGCAGCGAGAGATAGCCCCAGCCGGACGTCCCGTCGGCCACTCCGGTCAGGTCGAGCAGCGGCAGCGCGGCGCCGGCGATCACGCCGACGGCGGTGCCGACGCGCAGGACGCGGGCGCAGCGGCGCTTCCAGACCCGGTCGGAGAGGTACCACTCGGCGGTGCGCAGCGCGTTGGACTCGACCCAGCGGTAGAGCTCGTCGAGGCGCTCGGCGGGCTCGCCCCAGTCGCCCAGCGGGAAGGGCGCCCCGGTCAGGTCGTCGCGGTGGGCGGCCGGACCGGCGGGCCTTCGCGGGCCCCCGGGCGTCCCCGGGCCCTCGGGCCGGCCCGGGCCTTCGGGGTTCCGCGGGCCTTCGG
Source organism: Streptomyces sp. NPDC048623 (assembly GCF_040650755.1). Taxonomy (NCBI): domain Bacteria; kingdom Bacillati; phylum Actinomycetota; class Actinomycetes; order Kitasatosporales; family Streptomycetaceae; genus Streptomyces; species Streptomyces sp. NPDC048623. The sequence continues at coordinate 103,983 of NZ_JBEZHV010000005.1, read as the reverse complement.
GATTCCCCGGCTGCGGCTGCATGTCCGGCTGCTGGCTCACCGGGGAACTCCTCTGTTCAGCTCAGCGCTCGTGTCCTTCTGTGACGTGCGGTGCACGTGGTGCCTGCCCTTCCTACCGCCGAATGGTGGGCTGTGGGCCCGGAATCCCGGGATTTCCGCCCGCAAGAGGGTGTTGATCAGGTAGAGGAGCCCGCAGTTTCTCACTCGAAAGAGTTGCGTCGGCGTGGGGGTCGGGGACCACGTAGGCTCGTTTGCACCAGGTTCCGAAACCTGATCCCGGAACCTGATCCCAGAACCTGAGGAGTGACCGTGATCCCCGGTGGTGGCCAGCCCAACATGCAGCAGCTCCTCCAGCAGGCGCAGAAGATGCAGCAGGACCTCGCCCGTGCCCAGGCGGAGCTCGCGGCGACCGAGGTCGACGGGCAGGCGGGCGGCGGCCTGGTGAAGGCGACCGTGACCGGCTCCGGTGAACTGCGCGGTCTGGTCATCGACCCGAAGGCGGTCGACCCGGAGGACACCGAGACCCTGGCCGACCTGATCGTGGCCGCCGTCCAGGCCGCCAACGACAACGCGCAGCAGCTTCAGCAGGCCAAGCTGGGCCCGCTGGCGCAGGGCCTGGGCGGCGGGATGCCGGGCCTCGGCTTCTGAGCCGTACGACCGTACGACCGTACGACCGTACGACCGTACGACCGTACGACCGGATCCGTACGACCCGATCCGTACGGGGCCGGGTGCGGCCCGTACATCCGGACGGCGGGTTCGTCCGTACATCTTCTGTGGCCGGTTTCCAGCCACTACCGTAAGAATCAAGCACTCCCAGAAGGGCGCTGACGTTGTACGAAGGCGTGGTCCAGGACCTCATCGACGAACTGGGCAGGCTGCCCGGCGTCGGGCCCAAGAGCGCCCAGCGGATCGCCTTCCACATCCTCCAGGCCGAGCCCACGGACGTGCGGCGGCTCGCCCAGGCGCTCCTGGAGGTCAAGGAGAAGGTCCGGTTCTGCGCGGTCTGCGGCAACGTGGCGCAGCAGGAGCAGTGCAACATCTGCCGCGACCCGCGCCGCGACCAGACGGTCATCTGCGTGGTCGAGGAGCCGAAGGACGTCGTGGCGATCGAGCGGACGCGTGAGTTCCGCGGCCGCTACCACGTGCTCGGCGGCGCCATCAGCCCCATCGAGGGCGTCGGACCCGACGACCTGCGGATCCGCGAGCTGCTCGCGCGCCTCGCGGACGGCACGGTCACCGAGCTGATCCTGGCCACCGACCCGAACCTGGAGGGCGAGGCCACCGCGACGTACCTGGCGCGGATGATCAAGCCCATGGGCCTGAAGGTGACCCGCCTGGCCAGCGGACTGCCGGTCGGCGGCGACCTGGAGTACGCCGACGAGGTCACCCTGGGGCGTGCCTTCGAGGGGCGGCGACTGCTAGATGTATGACGACCGGGTCCGTGCGCACGAAAGCGCACTCTCAGGGAGGCTCCTCGATGTCTGACGCCACGCTGCACTCCATCACGCAGGACCCGGACGACTTCGCCGTCCAGATCGCGGACTCGATCGAGAGCTTCATCGTCGCGACGACCGAGCTCGCGAAGGGCGACGAGCCGGACAGTGCCGTGCCCTTCCTGCTCCTGGAGATCTCCCAGCTGCTGCTGGCCGGCGGCCGGCTCGGCGCGCACGAGGACATCGTCCCGGACGAGCGGTACGAGCCGGACACGGGCCCGGACCAGGACGTGGACGAGCTGCGGGAGCGGTTCGCGACGCTGCTCGACCCGGTGGACGTGTTCTCGGAGGTCTTCGACCCGTACGAGCCGCGCAAGGCGCCGGTGCCGGCCCGGATCTCCGACAACCTCGCCGACATCGTCACCGACCTGCGGCACGGCCTCGCCCACTACCGGGCCGGCCGGACCAGTGAGGCGCTGTGGTGGTGGCAGTTCTCGTACTTCTCCAACTGGGGACCGACCGCCTCCGCCACTCTGCGCGCCCTGCAGTCCCTGGTCGCGCACGTGCGGCTCGACCAGCCACTCGCCGACCTCGCGGGCCTCGACACGGACGAGGACCTGACGGAGGACGCCCTCGCGGAGGAGGCGGGACGTGTGATGGCGGAGGAGCTGGGCGGCCTCGGACGCCAGGGACTCTGAGCCAGGGACTCTGAGCCGGGGACCCTGAGCCAGCGACTCTGAGTCCGGGGCTCAGACGCGCATCAGCTGTCCATGGCGACGGCCCGGTGGTTCGCGACGGCTCAGCGGTTCGAGTGATACCGGCATGTGAGACGGCCCACACCCCGCCCGTATCTGCGTACTTCCCCGGGTGCCGGGGAAGACGGACCGCCGGGCGGTTTCGGAACTCGAACCCGTGATCACTTACCGAACATCACATCTCAGGATGTGATATAAGGTCGGCGATTTCGGCCCGCTCGATAAACTGACGCCGACCGCAGTGTTCAACTGCGGCAGACACTGAGCGAGGAGCGCACGTGGGCCTTGTCGTGCAGAAGTACGGAGGCTCCTCCGTTGCCGATGCCGAGGGCATCAAGCGCGTCGCCAAGCGGATCGTGGAAGCCAAGAAGAACGGCCACCAGGTGGTCGTCGTGGTCTCCGCGATGGGCGACACGACGGACGAGTTGATCGATCTCGCCGGGCAGGTATCCCCGATGCCCGCCGGCCGCGAGTTCGACATGCTGCTGACCGCCGGAGAGCGGATCTCCATGGCACTCCTGGCCATGGCGATCAAAAACCTGGGCCACGAGGCCCAGTCGTTCACGGGCAGCCAGGCCGGTGTCATCACCGACTCGGTGCACAACAAAGCGCGCATCATCGATGTCACGCCGGGGCGGATCCGCACCGCGCTCGACGAGGGCAACATCGCCATCGTGGCCGGCTTCCAGGGTGTGTCCGCGGACAAGAAGGACATCACCACCCTGGGCCGCGGCGGGTCCGACACGACCGCCGTCGCCCTGGCCGCCGCGCTCGACGCCGAGGTCTGTGAGATCTACACGGACGTCGACGGCGTCTTCACCGCCGACCCGCGGGTGGTGAAGAAGGCGAAGAAGATCGACTGGATCTCCTTCGAGGACATGCTGGAGCTCGCCGCGTCCGGCTCCAAGGTGCTGCTGCACCGCTGCGTCGAGTACGCGCGCCGCTACAACATCCCGATCCACGTCCGTTCGTCCTTCTCCGGACTGCAGGGCACCTGGGTCAGCAACGAACGACCCGTCGAGCAAGGAGCCGAGCCCGTGGAGCAGGCCATCATCTCCGGTGTCGCCCACGACACCTCCGAGGCGAAGATCACCGTCGTCGGCGTCCCGGACAAGCCGGGCGAGGCCGCGGCGATCTTCCGGGCCGTCGCGGACGCCGAGATCAACATCGACATGATCGTGCAGAACGTGTCCGCCGCCTCCACGGGTCTGACGGACATCTCCTTCACCCTCCCCAAGGCCGAGGGCCGCAAGGCCATCGACGCCCTGGAGAAGACGAAGGCCACGATCGGCTTCGACTCACTCCGTTACGACGACCAGATCGGCAAGATCTCCCTGGTCGGCGCCGGTATGAAGACGAACCCGGGGGTCACCGCGGACTTCTTCAAGGCGCTGTCCGACGCGGGCGTGAACATCGAGCTGATCTCGACCTCCGAGATCCGCATCTCGGTCGTCACGCGCGTCGACGACGTCAACGAGGCGGTCCGCGCCGTCCACACGGCCTTCGGCCTGGACAGCGACTCCGACGAGGCCGTGGTCTACGGCGGCACCGGCCGCTGACCACCCGGACACCTCGATGAGCGGCAAACCGACGCTCGCGGTCGTGGGAGCGACCGGGGCCGTCGGCGCCGTGCTGCTCGGGGCGCTCTCGCACCACGCGGACGTGTGGGGCGAGATCCGTCTGCTCGCCTCTCCCCGTTCGGCCGGCCGCCGGCTGACCGTACGGGGGGAGGAGACCGAGGTCCTCGCGCTGAGCGACGCCCACGAGGACCGTCTGGACGGCGTCGACCTCGCGCTCTTCGCCGTGCCCGGGGCCGTCGCGGCCCGCTGGGCGCCGGTCGCCGTCGCCAAGGGCGCGGTGGTCGTGGACACCTCCACCGCCTTCCGGACCGACCCCGACGTGCCGCTCGTGGTCCCCGAGATCAACGCGCACGCCGCCCGGGTGCGCCCGCGCGGCATCGTCGCGAGCCCCGGCTGCGCCACCCTCACCCCGATCGTCGCCCTGGGCGCGCTGCACGCCGAGTACGGGCTCACCGAGGCCGTCGTGACGCTCCAGCAGGCCGCCAGCGGCGCGGGCCGCGCGGGAGAGGCGGCGCTGCGCGAACAGCTTGCCCTGGTCACCGGCAGCGAGCTCGGCACCCGCCCCGGCGACGTACGGCGGGCCGTCGGCGACCACACCGGGCCCTTCCCGGGGCCGCTCGCCCTCAACGTGCTGCCCTGGTCCGGCGAGCCCGCCGCCGACGGCTGGTCCTCCGAGGAACTGGCCGTCCGCGCGGAGACCCGCAAGATCCTGGACCTGCCGCGGCTGCCGGTCACGGCCACCTGTGTCCGGGTGCCCGTCGTCACCGGGCACTCCGCCGTCGTGCACGCCCGCTTCGAGCGGCCGGTGACGGTCGGGCGCGCCCACGAGATCCTGGCCACGTCGCCGGGTGTGGTGCTGTACGACGACCCGGCCGCGGGCGACTATCCGACGCCGGCCGACGTCGTGGGCACCGACCCGACCTGGGTGGGGCGGGTGCGGCGTCACCCCGACGACGAGCGGGGCCTGGAGTTCTTCGCCTGCGCCGACAACCTCCGCAAGGGCGCCGCGCTCAACGCCGTACAGATCGCGGAGCGCATCGCGGCGGAGCGGGCGGCTTCCGACAGCGCCGGGTGAGTGCTGGGTGAGTGCCGGGTGTGTGACCGGTGTGTGCCGGGTGGGCGTCCGGAATTCGACCCCGCCCCACCGTTCAACTTTGTAGGATCTGTGAACGCCTTGTGAGCAATTCGGCGTCGGATGCCTCTTGATCAGGTCAGATGTCCTGGACGACGATGCTCTTCCCTCCCTCCGCAACCAGTGGTCGGGCGGGAGCGTCTTCGCGTGCGCCCGGAACCGCCGGAACCATGTGCCGTGGAGCACGCCGCACGAGCGGGGCATTGGGGGAGAACGGGTACGCATGAGGGCAAATGACGCACCGCCAAAAACGGTGGCGTACGCGTACAACCCTGACGGGGGGAAGCGTGTCCAACAGGCGTGGCAGAGGTACTCGACATCGCGGCGGTCATCCCGCTGCGCAGCACCGCGGTGCGCCCGCTCCGGCGGCCGCGCCCGGCCGGCGGCATGCCGGTGATCGCGCCGATGCCCATCAGGACCGGCCGACCGGCCGGCATCAGCGGTATTCCGGCGCCCCGCGAGGGCGCTGACGACACGATGGCTGCCGGCACCACCGTCGACCACCTCACCGAGACCTACCGCGCGCACTACCGCTCGCTGCTGGGTCTCGCCGCGCTGCTCCTCGACGACACCGCCTCCTGCGAGGACGTCGTCCAGGAGGCCTTCATCCGGGTGCACTCGGCGCGCAACCGGGTGCGCGACCCCGAGAAGACCCTGGCCTATCTGCGGCAGACCGTCGTCAACCTCTCGCGCTCCGCGCTGCGCCGGCGCATCCTCGGCCTCAAGCTGCTCTCCAAGCCCATGCCCGACATGGCGAGCGCGGAGGAGGGCGCCTACGACCAGCTGGAGCGGGACGCGCTCATCAAGGCGATGCGCGGACTCCAGCGGCGGCAGCGTGAGGTCCTGGTGCTGAGATACTTCGCGGACATGACGGAGGCCCAGGTCGCGGAGACCCTCGGGATCTCCCTGGGGTCCGTCAAGGCGTACGGCTCCCGTGGCATCGCGGCGCTGCGCGTCGCCATGGAGGCGACGTCATGAGCGGGCCGCTGGACGGCGCCGGTGACGGCACCCGGGAGGGTGCCCGTGACGGCGCCGCGGAGAGGCGCGCCGCGGCGCGGCACACCCGCCCCGAGTGGCGCGGGCAGCACGACGAGCACGGTGACCGGGACGACCTGAGTGGACGCGGGATGGTGAACGAAGCGCCGGAGAACGGCACGCCCGACGAGCTGGCGCTGCGGCGGCTTCTCCAGGGCGCGGTGGCCGGTCTCGAACCCACCGAGGGCGCCCTCGACCATCTGCGCCGGGCCGTGCCCGCCCGCCGGGCCCGCAAGCGGCAGGCGCTGGTCGGCATGGCCGCCGCGGTCGTCCTGGTCGGCACGGCCGTCCCGGCCCTGGTGCACGTGGCCTCCTCGGACGGCATCACCGCCGACAAGGCGATCAACGCCGGGCACGGCGAACAGGCCCAGGGCGGCACGGGCACCGAGACCGGCATCGAGGGCGGTCAGCACACCGCCGGCCCGATGCCCGGCACGGCCGCGCCGAAGCCCGGCGGGAGCGACGGCACGACCGGGAAGCCGACCGCCTCGGCGCAGGGCCCCGGCACCGGTACCGACCCGGCCGGCACTCCCTCCGGCGCCCCGCCGTCCCAGCCGGTCTGCGCGGCCGGGCAGCTGGGCATCAGCTCGGTGCAGACGGGCGCGCCCGACGCGTCGGGGAAGGTCTACGGCACCTTCCGCATCGCCAACGTCTCCACCAGCGACTGTGTGGTCGGCGGCGCCGGCCGGGTCGGCTTCGCCGTCCGCGGCGCGGCCGACGGTTCCAAGATCGCGGTCGTCGAGCACCACAGCGGGGACGCGGCGAGCGCGCTGCCGGACCCCTCGCAGGAGGCGCCGCAGCTGCTGCTGACCCCGGACAACGCGTACGAGGTGCGGTTCGCCTGGGTGCCCAGCGAGACCTGCCCCACCACCGGCCCCACCCCGACGCCCACCGCCAGCCCCTCGACGGGCGGCGGCTCGACCTCGGGCGGCACCGGCACGAGCGGCTCCACCAGCAGCGGTACGACGGACAGCGCGGCGGCCACCCAGCTCGGCGCCGACGGCAGCCCGGCCGACGGCAGCGTCGAGGTGACCCACACCGCCGACCCGGGCGGTCCGGTCGCCGCGGCGACCATCCCCAACGCCTGCGCCGGCACGATCTACCGCACCGGGGTCCTGGACGCCTCCTGAGGCCCGGGGCCAGGCCCGGGGTCCTGAGGCCTCCGGGCGCCCCGCACCCGGCAAGCCCGCGGCAGCGGGGCCCAGGGGCCCCGTACCCCCACCCCAGGTCCCGGGGGTCCCGGGGGTACGGCGGGGTACGGCGGACGTGCAGCGGCGGCGCGCTAGAGGCCCAGGGCCGCGTCCTTGGAGGCCTCGACCTCGCGGCGCAGCAGCCGGAACCACATGAAGACCACGAACCCGGCGAAGACGAACCACTCGGCCGTGTAGCCCAGGTTCTGGAAGGCCTTCATGTCCAGGCCGGTGCCCGCCGCCGCCTTCGCCGGTACCGGGGTGAGCCCGGCGGGCGACTCGCCCAGGGTGATCCAGGCGTCGTACACCTCGTCCGGCACCACGTTCACCAGGGACGCCGCGCTGATCATGGCGAGCTGCCCCTGCGGCAGCCCGCCGGCCGCGTGGACGCCCTTGCTGCCGGTGGACTCCGAGGCCTGCAGCGCGCCGGTCACGGTGACCTGGCCGGCCGGCGGGGCCGGGGCCTTCGCGCCCGAGGGCAGCCAGCCGCGGACCACCGGCAGCACCCGGCCGCCGTCCGTCTTCAGGAGCGTCAGCACATACGAGCCGGAGCGCCCGTCCAGTTCCCGGTCGGGGACCAGGAGCTGCTGGGTGTACCGCCCGCTGGCCCGGGCCGCCCGCCCCGAGGTGTCCTCGCTCACCGGCAGCAGCGAGTCCAGCGCCTCGGCCGTCCGGGCGGACGGGTCGGGCCGCTGCTCCGCCTTCTGGTGCGAGTCGAGGCGGGCCTCGAACCTGCCCATCTGCCAGGTCCCCATGAACAGGCAGAACGGGATCGCCAGCAGGACGAAGACGTTGATCCCCCACCAGCGGGGCGTTCTCAGGAACCGGTACACACCCCCACGGTACGCAAGGCCGCTCAGCCCACCTCCTTCCGGGTCCCCAAGTGACGAGCCGCGAAGGCGAGGTCCAGGGCCACCTGCTTGATCCGCTCGTCCACCACCAGCGAGCCGTGCCCCGCGTCGTACCGGTACACCTCGTGCACCGCGCCGCGGGCGGCCAGCCGGTCCACGTAGTTGTCGATCTGGCGGATCGGGCAGCGCGGGTCGTTGACGCCGGCCGAGATGTGCACCGGGGCCGTGACCGCGTCCACGTAGGTGAGCGGCGACGAGGCCGCGTACCGCTCCGGGACCTCCTCGGGCGAGCCGCCGAGCAGGGTGCGGTCGAGCGCCTTCAGCGCCTCCATCTCGTCCTCGTACGCCGTCACGTAGTCGGCGACGGGCACCGCGGCGAGACCGACCGCCCAGGCGTCCGGCTGGGTGCCGAGCCCGAGCAGCGTCAGATAGCCGCCCCACGAGCCGCCGGCCAGGACCAGCCGCTCCGGGTCCGCGAGGCCGCTCGCCACCGCCCACGCGCGCACGGCGGCGATGTCCTCCAGCTCGATCAGACCCACCCGGTGCTTGAGCGCGTCGGTCCACTCCCGGCCGTAGCCGGTGGAACCGCGGTAGTTCACCCGCACCACCGCGTACCCGTGGTCGACCCACGCGGCGGGGCCGGACGCGAAGGCGTCGCTGTCGTGCCAGGTCGGACCCCCGTGCACCTCGAAGACGGTCGGGAACGGGCCCTCGCCCTCCCCCGGGCGCTGCACCAGGGCGTGGATCCGGCCCCCGGGGCCCTCCACCCACACGTCCTCCACCGGCACCGACGCCGGTGCCTTCGGACCCGGAGGGTCCAGGACGACCGAGCCGTCCGTGGAGCGGACCACCGGCGGCTGGGCGGCCGAGGACCACAGATACTCCACCGAGCCGTCCGGGCGGGCCGTCGCGCTCGACACCGACCCGGCCGGGGTGTCCACCCGTACCAGGGCGCCGGTGGCGATCTCGTACCGCCAGAGCTCGCTGCGGGCCTCGAAGCCGTGCACGATCAGCAGCCCCGAGCCGTCCGGATACCACTCGGCCGACACGTCGCCCGGCAGGTCGAGCCGCAGATCGGTCTCCATGCCCGTGGCCACGTCCCACAGCATCGGCTCCCAGCGTCCGCGCCGCTGGTGCCCGACGAGCAGCCGGGTGTCCCCGGCGAGCGGCGCGAAGCCGAGGACGCTCAGGCCCAGCTCCTCCGTACCGCCCTTGGTGTCGTCGAGCTCCGCCACCACCGAGGCGTCCGCCGCCCGCAGCACCCGGATCGCCGAGTGCATCGCGTCGCCGTGCTCGGTGTGCTCGACCGCGACCAGCGTCGCGTCGTACGACAGATCGCCGACCCCGGCCGACTCCCGGTGCCGGTAGATCTCCACCGGCCCGTCGGCGCCGGGGCGCAGCAGGTGCACGGTCGAACCGTCCTCGTCCGTGGACCGGCCCACCACGACCGTGCCGTCCCGGCCGAGCGCCAGGCCCGCCGGATAGGAGGCGGCGAGTCCCGGCACGGCCTCCTCGTCCGCGCCGCCGCCGAACGGCTGCCGCATCCACACGCCGAACTCGTCGCCGTCGGTGTCCGCGAACCACCAGACCGACCGCCCGTCCGGGCTGAGCGTGCCGTCCGTCGTCCCGTTCGGCCGGTCGGTGACCTGCCGCTGCGCGCCGGTCGCCCGGTCCCACGCGTACAGCTCGTACGTCCCCGTCGCGTTCGACACGAACAGCGAGCGGTCCGGCGCCTCCTCGGCCCACTCGGGCAGCGAGACCCGCGGCGCGCGGAACCGCTGCTCCCAGGCCGGGGCGTCGGCGAAGTCCTCGAAAGCGCTGCCGGCGTCCGCAGCGCTGCCGACGTCTGTAGCGCTCCCGGCGTCTGTGCCGGTGTCCCTGGTGAGGTCCTTGTCCCTGCTGTCATCGCTCTGCGTCATGGAGCCATCATGCTCGCCTCGGCCGACAATTCGTTCGCCCCGCCCTCAGCCTGTGGATAACCTCCCGGGCATGTACGCACCCACCCCCGAGGACTGGTACGCGGCCAACCGGGCCCGCTGGGACGAGCGCGTCCCCCTCCATGCAGCCAGCGAGTTCTACGACCTCGACGGCTTCCGTGCCGGCAAGGAGGCCCTGCGCGACTTCGAGCTCGCGGAGGTCGGCGACGTGACCGGCCGCTCGCTGCTGCACCTGCAGTGCCACATCGGCCTGGACACCCTCTCCTGGGCCCGGCACGGAGCGGAGCGCGTGGTCGGCCTGGACTACTCCGAGCCGGCCGTGGAGGTCGCCCGCGGCCTCGCGCGCGACCTCGGGCTCTCGCAGGACCGGGCCGCGTTCGTCGCCGCCGACGCGTACGACGCGGTCGAGGCGGTGCCGGACTCCTCGTACGACATCGTCTACACCGGCGTCGGCGCGCTGAACTGGCTCCCCGACCTCGACCGCTGGGCGGAGACCGCCGCCGCCCTCGTCGCGCCCGGCGGCTTCCTCTATGTCGCCGAGTTCCACCCGATCGCCGACTCGTTCGACGACGAGACGGCGACCCGGCTCATCCACGACTACTTCGTGCGCGACCCGTGGGTGGACACCACGCCCGGCACGTACGCGGACCTCGACGCCGCCACCGTCCACAACCGCAGTGTGGAGTGGGTGCACCCGGTCGGCGAGGTCGTCACGGCGATCGCGAGGGCGGGGCTGCGGATCGAGTTCCTGCACGAGCACGACGCGACGCTGTTCCCGCGCTTCGGCTCGCTCACCCGGCACGAGGACGGCTACTACCGCTTCGCGCCGGACCACCCCCGCATTCCGCTGATGTACTCGATCAGGGCCTCGAAGGCGGCCTGACCAGCGGCCTGACCAGTGGCTTGCTCCGGCGGACTCGCGGGAGTCCGCCGGATCGCGGGTGTCCGGTGGCTCAGGGGAGCCTGATGACGGCGCGTCCGCCCGCCAGGTCCACCGTGGAGCGGTGCGGCGGGGCGCCGTCCTCCTCGTCGTCGCGCATCACGAGGGAGCTCTGGCGCTCCTTCAGCTCGTTCTGCTTGCCCTGCGAGAAGGTGGCGTGAAGCTGTTCGAAGCCGGTCGACGAGACCTGGCCGCGGCGCCGTCCGCGCCCGGTGGCGCGCAGGATCTGATCGCCGAACGCGAGCGCGGTCAGCAGGATGACCAGCCCGGGCAGCGTCACGAACACGGCGAACTCCATGCCGCCATTGTGGCTGGGCCCGCCGCCCGGGGGAAGGCGGAACACCATGGGCGTACCACCGCATGTCGGACGAACGGGATGGTCCTACCCTGGAGGGAAGGCGGGCCCGGCGCGCGGAGGCGACGTCATGAGAGCACGGCACCACTTCCACATCGACTACCGCGGCCATTCGGTCAGCGCCACCGTGCAGACCGGCCATCACCCGGTCGTCGAGATCCTGGTGGACGGCAAGGAGACGGGGCATGCCACGAGCCAGGACGACCGCCCGGTCATGGTCCACGTCGAGCTGCCGACCGACCCGCCGACCCCGGTGATCGTCCGGGCCACCCCGGGCCCGGGAGTGCCGCGCTGCCTGCTGCTCGGGCCGGAGGAGCAGGAGGGGCATGTGATGGCCCCGCGGGTGTACTGAGGCCACCGAGGCCTTGATGCGTACGAGGCTCAGCTGAGCCAGGCCATCCCGATCAGCAGGAAGACGACGAAGGCGACCGCGCCGGCGACGGCGGCGGTACGGCGCGGTCTGCGCCGGGATATCGCGGCCAGCGGGTTCTCGGCGGGCGGCTGCGCGCGCCGGGACCTGGGCTGCTGCGGCGCCGGCGCGGCCGGTACGGGCATGGGCACCGGCGCGGTCGGGAGCGGGGCCGGGGCGGCCTGGGGGACGGGCGGCTGCGGTACGGCCTGGGGCAGTGGCATCGGCTGGTCGCGCCACGAACCGGAGGTGAACCAGTCGGCGATGGCCTGGGCCGCGGGCCGCTGCTCGGGCTGCTTGGCGAGCAGCGACAGCAGGTAGGCCTCGAACGCGGCCGGCATCGGCACGCCGAGCTGCCGCGGCGGCGTCGGCGGGGTGTCGATGTGCTGGTACAGCAGCGCGGTCGCGGTGTCGGCGCGGAACGGCGGCTGCCCGGTGAGCAGTTGGTAGAGCACGCAGCCCAGCGAGTAGACGTCGGACGCGGGCGACGCGGGCTGCCCGAGGGCCCGCTCGGGCGCGAGATAGAGGCCCGTACCCACGATCTGCCCGGTGGTGGTGAGCCCGGCCGACGGGTCGTCGACGAAGCGGGCGATGCCGAAGTCGGCGAGTTTCACGGTGCCGTCGGCGTCCATCAGCAGGTTCCCCGGCTTGATGTCCCGGTGCACCACGCCCTGCCGGTGTGCCGCCGCGAGCCCGGCGGCCGCGTGCGCGGCCACGGTGGCCACCTGCTCGGCCCCGAGCACCACCGACCGCCCCCGGTCCCCGGCCAGGCTGTCGCCGGACACCAACTCCATGACCAGGAACAGCTTTCCGTCCCAGGTCCCGAAGTCGAAGACGCCGACCACGTGCGGATGACTCAGCCGCGCGGCGGTCTGCGCCTCCATCCGGAACCGCTCGGCCGCCGACGGATCGTGCTCGTGGCCGAGCATCAGCTTCACGGCCACATCGCGCCCGAGCACCTCGTCGGTGGCCCGCCACACCTCGCCCATGCCGCCACGCCCGACACACCCTTGGAGCCGATATCGGTCCGCGACCAGCACCAGAGACCCCACCCTTCTTCTCGACGTCCCATCGTAGAGCGGCTCTTGACGGGTCCTTGCCCCGCGTCCGCGCCTGACCCGTCCGACCCGTCCGACCCGTCCGACCCGTCCGGCCCGTCTCGCGGCCGCCAGGTCCCGTCGAGGATCCTCACGACGAGACTTCCGCGGCCGGCCAGGACGACGACCGGGCTCCCCACCAGGATCTGGCGACCTGGGCCCTGGCCGCGGCTGTGTACCGGAGGACCGCCCTCGCGGTGGATCAGGTGACCCACGAGGCGGAGAAGAGGAACGGCCCCGCCGTCATCGTCCTCGACGACCGGAGCAGGCCGAGAGACCCGGGAAACCACTCAGGGGCCTGATCCGCTCTCGCGAATCAGGCCCCTGAGTGGTATTTCGGCTGTCGGGGTGGCGGGATTTGAACCCACGACCTCTTCGTCCCGAACGAAGCGCGCTGCCAAGCTGCGCTACACCCCGGTGTCGCTGCTTCGTTCCTGCTCTCCGCGGCGACATCGATTACTTTAGCCCACCGGCGGCCAGAGACGAAATCCGGTATTCAGGGGCGGGCGGTCAGCGTCAGCAGGGTCGCCTCGGGCGGGCAGGCGAAGCGGACCGGGGTGAAGCGGTTGGTGCCGCAGCCGGCCGAGACGTGGAGGTACGAGGTGTGGCCGGCGGCCGTGTGGGTGGAGAGGCCCTTCACACGGTCGGTGTCCAGGTCGCAGTTGGTGACCAGGGCGCCGTAGAAGGGGATGCAGAGCTGCCCGCCGTGGGTGTGGCCGGCCAGGAGCAGGTCGTAGCCGTCCGCCGTGAAGGCGTCCAGGGCGCGCAGGTACGGCGCGTGCACCACGCCCATCGAGAAGTCGGCGTCCCGGTCGGGGCCGCCGGCCACGCGCTCGTACCGGTCGCGCTTGATGTGCGGGTCGTCGATGCCGGTGAAGGCGAGGTCCAGGTCGGGCAGCTTCAGCCGGCCGCGGGTGTTGGTCAGGTTCACCCAGCCGGCCGCGTCGAAGGCGTCCCGCATCCCCTCCCAGGGGTTGTGGACGGCGCCGACGACCGGCGGGTTGCCGTTGAGGCCGTGCTTCCCCTGCACCTTCTCCTTCAGATAGAGGGCGGGGTTGCGCAGCCGCGGGCCGTAGTAGTCGTTGGAGCCGAAGACGTACACGCCGGGGAACTCCATCAGCGGTCCCAGCGCGTCGAGCACCTCCGGCACCGCCTCGGTGTCGGAGAGGTTGTCGCCGGTGTTCACGACGAAGTCGGGGCGCAGCCCGGCGAGCGACTGGAGCCAGGCGCGCTTCTTGCGCTGGCCGCTGACCATGTGGATGTCGGAGACCTGGAGGACGCGCAGGTCGCGCATGCCCTTGGGGAGCACCGGGACGGTCACCCGGCGCAGTCGGAAGGAGCGGGCCTCGAAGCCCGCCGCGTAGACGAGGCCGGCCGCCGCCGTCGCCGTGAGTCCTGCCGTGATCTTCAGGGGGATCCCGTACCGTGCGCGCATCCCCATATCGTCGCAGACCGTGGATCGTCGCAGACCGTGGATCGGCGGAGACCCCCGCACGGGAATACCCCCACACGGAAATGAGCGGGCGGTACCGGCCCTGCACCTGACACACTTGATCCCATGACCACGCTCAAGGCCAAGCTTCAGGACGACCTCACCGCCGCGATCAAGGGACGCGACGAGCTGCGCTCCTCGACCCTGCGGATGACCATCGCCGCGATCAACAAGGAGGAGGTCGCGGGCAAGACCAAGCGCGAGCTCTCCGACGACGAGGTGCAGAAGGTGATCGCCAAGGAGGCGAAGAAGCGCCGCGAGGCCGCGGACGCCTTCACCCAGGGCGGTCGCGCCGAGTCCGCCGCGCGCGAGCTGGCCGAGGGCGAGGTCCTCGACGCGTACCTGCCGAAGCAGCTGTCCGACGAGGAGCTGGAGGCCGTCGTGGCCGCCGCCGTCGAGGAGGCGAAGGCCGCGGGCGCCGAGGGGCCGCGCGCGATGGGCGCCGTCATGAAGATCGTGAACCCGAAGGTCGCCGGCCAGGCGGAGGGCGGCCGCGTGGCCGCCGCCGTGAAGAAGCTGCTCGCGGGCTGATCCGGGGATCCGCGGCGGCCCCGGGGCGCGTACCCCTGGAACAGGCACCGACGCGAAGGCGCCCCTCCTGAACGGACTCGTTCGGGAGGGGCGCCTTCTTCGTCTCTTCGTCTTCTTCGTCTTCTTCGTTACGAGGCGGGCCGGGCCGGAGCAGGACGGCGCAGGTCGGCCCGGGCGGCCTTACGGGCCGTTGCCCCCGCCCCCGCCGCCGTGACCACGGCCGCCGGTCGTGCCGCCGATCAGGTCCGGCGGGAGGACGATCCCGCCCGGCAGGGTGGCGCCGGGGGTCGGCTTGTTGTCGTCGCCGGGCTTCCGGTTCTTGTCCTTCTCCTTGTCCTCCGGCTGCGCGCCGCGCGGGATGTTGATCGGGACGAAGGAGGGGGTTTCGCCGGCCTTCAGCGCGCCGGTCATCGCGATCCGCCAGATCGGGCCGGGGAGGCAGCCACCGCAGACCTTGTCGTAGTACGTGCCGCCGATGGTGATGTCGTACATCGACTTCTTCTCGCCGACGTCGTCACCGACCCACACCGCCGTGGACAGGTTCGGCGTGTAGCCGACGAACCAGGCGTCCTTGCGGTCGTTGGTCGTACCCGTCTTGCCCGCGTTGTCGCGGTCGCTCAGACCGGCCTTGGTACCGGTGCCGTCCTCGACGACGCCCTTCAGCATCTGGTTGACCATGTCCGCGGTCCGATCGCTCATCGCCCTGGAGCACTCGGTCTGCGGGACCTTCAGCTTCTCGCCGTTGGCCGTCTTGATCGACTCGATGACGATCGGGGTGCAGTACGTGCCGCGGTTGGCGAAGGTCGCGTAGACCGAGGCCATGTCGAGCGGGGTCGCCTCCTGGCCGCCGAGGGTGATGGAGGGGAGCTCCTTCAGCTTCTTGCCGAGCTCACGCTCGTACCCCATCTTCTTGGCCATGTCGACGGTCTCGCACAGACCGGTCATCTGTTCCAGCTGCGCGAAGTAGGTGTTGATGGACTTGCCGAGGGCGCTGGTCATGTCCCAGCTGCCGGCCTCGGACTGCATCTCGTTCTGGAGGTCCCAGTTGCCGCCGCCGGACGGGCCGCCCGCACAGGTGGTGTACGAGCTCATCGGCATCGAGATCTTCCACGGCGTGGTGAAGGACTGCGCGGGGCTGAGCCCCTTCTCCAGCGCGGCCGCGGCGGTGATCGGCTTGAAGGTCGAACCGACCTGGAAGCCGTAGGTCGTGCCGCCCATCTTCTTGCCGACGGAGAGGTTGAGGGTCGTCTGGTGCAGCTTCTGGTCGAGGCCGTACGGGCGGGACTGGCCCATCGAGAGGATCTTGCCGGTGCCGGGCTGGACCTGGACCACCGCGGCGGCGACCGGGTCGTCCTTGTCGATCTTGGCGATGGCGGCCTCGTTCGCCGCTTCCTGGGCGCGCGGCGAGAGGGTGGTCTTGATGGTCAGACCGCCCAGGTTCCACAGCTTCTGGCGCTCCTCGGCGGTCTTGCCGAAGACCGGGTCGTTGAGGATCGTCTTGCGGACGTAGTCGCAGAAGAAACCGGAGCCGTCGACGGCGGTGATGCAGCCGTTCTTCGGCGACTTCACCTTCAGCTTGATCGGGGTGGCCTTCGCCTTGTCGGCCTCCGCCTGGCTGATGTCCTTCACGTCGGCCATGCGCTGCAGGACGATGTTGCGGCGCTTGGTGGCCTCCTGGATGTCGTTCACCGGGTCGAAGCGGCTCGGCGACTGCACCAGGCCGGCCATCATGGCGGACTCGGGGAGCGTCAGGTCGGCGGCGTGCTTGGAGAAGTAGCGCTGCGAGGCGGCCTCGATGCCGTACGCCTGCTGCCCGAAGAACGTGATGTTGAGGTAGTTCTCCAGGATCTTCTTCTTGCCCAGCTCCTCCTCGACCTGGATCGCGAACTTCAGCTCGCGCACCTTGCGGCCCATGGTCTGCTGGGTGGCCTCGGCGACCTTCTCGGGGTCGTCGCCGGCCTCCTCGACGAAGACGTTCTTCACGTACTGCTGGGTGAGCGTGGACGCGCCCTGTGCGACCCCGCCCGACTGCGCGTTGCGGTTGATCGCGCGCAGCACGCCCTTGAGGTCGATCGCGCCGTGCTCGTAGAAGCGCGAGTCCTCGATGGCGACGATCGCCTTCTGCATGTACGGGGAGATCTTGTCGATCGGCACGACCTGCCGGTCGCGCGAGTACACGGTGGCGATGTGGCCGCCCTCTGAGTCGAGGATCGTGGTGCGCTGACTCAGCGGCGGCGTCTTCAGGTTGGACGGGATCTCGTCGAACCCCTCGACCGTGCCCTTCGCCGCCAGCCCCAGCGCTCCGGCCGCGGGCAGGGCGATGCCTGCCAGCACGGCTCCGGAGAGCACACTGACCCCGAGGAACTTGGCGGCCTGCTGGGTCCCGGTCAGACCTCCGCCCGAGCGCTTCTTTGCCATGGGGGGCAGCCTAATCCGTAATTATGTGCGTTCCCCCGGAGCGGGTCCTTCTCGGAGCGTTCGAGTACCAGACCGTGACATCCGGGTGCGGAGGGGGCTGTGGAGGCCCCGACGTGCGTACGTTCTCATTCGCCGGACACGCGTATATGCCTTGGCCTAAGCTGCTCACAACTGTCACAGCAGTGGGGTCTCGCATCAAGACCCGCGCGTCACCTCGGCAGGAATTCCCGCGTCCCCGAAGCGCGGTGACTTCATGCCTGAATCCGGACTGAATCCGACTCATGTCCGGTATGGCTGCGATGTCCTGGCGTCACTCCCCTGGGTGATCTGCCGGGCACGCATAGTCCGTTCGGGCCATTCAAGATTGGGCCCGAAGGGGGTGTTGCGCTGTCCCCACCTTCCGTAACGTCCCAACTGGCAGCGGTGAATATGCCGCTACCGCCGTGGGGGAGCCTCGATTCGGGAGAGGACGGCGCCGGTATGGGCTGGGTAGCTGACTGGAGTGCGCAGGCGGCCTGCCGCACTACCGATCCGGATGAACTTTTCGTGCAGGGCGCGGCGCAGAACAGGGCGAAGGCGGTGTGCACCGGATGCCCGGTGCGGACCGAGTGCCTCGCCGACGCCCTCGACAACCGTGTGGAATTCGGCGTGTGGGGCGGTATGACGGAGCGCGAGCGACGCGCCCTGCTGCGCCGCCGGCCGACCGTCACCTCGTGGCGCCGGCTCCTGGAGACCGCGCGCACGGAGTACGAGCGGGGAGCGGGCCTGCTTCCCGTGGCGATGGACGACGACGCGACGTACGAGACGTACGCGGCGGTGGGCTAGGGCCCTGCTACGGCATACGCGGCTACGGCATACGGCCGACCGCGAGCCGCTCACCGATCGCCCGCAGCCCGTCGAGGTCGTGTACATCGCCGGGCAGGGCGGCCACTTCGGCGACCGCCACCTCGGGGTGAAGCGCGGTGAAGCGGTCGCGCGTGTGCTGTTCACGTGCGAGCACCTGCATCCGCTCGGCGTGCAGCCGGAGCAGGCCGGCCGTGAGTTCCTTCACGTCCGAGGCCAGGTCCGACGAGCTCGTGTTCAGGTCCGAGTCCGGGTCGGCTGTGGGGGCAGCCGGGGACTCGGGTGATTCGGGTGACGGTGCTGGCGCTGGTGCGGTGACGGCGGCGGTGGCGAGGCTTGCGGCGGTGCCGGTGGCGCTGTCTGCGGCAGGATCCGCAGGGGGGTCTGACGGCTCGGGAGCGGTGGCACGGGAGCCACGCTCAGGAGGTTTCCCGGTCCCCTGATCCACAATGCGGCCCTCTTCAAGATTTTCTGCGGCGGCCCGCGCCCGCTCGGCCGACAGCCGGGCGGCGCCGCTGCCATGGACCCGGTTGAGGACCAGCCCCGCCAGCGGCATCTCCTCCGCGGCCAGCCGCTCCACGAAGTACGCCGCCTCGCGCAGCGCGTCGCGCTCCGGGGTGGCGACCACGAGGAAGGCCGTGCCCGGGGCCTGCAGCAGTCTGTACGTGGCGTCCGCGCGGGTCCGGAAACCGCCGAACATCGAGTCCATCGCCGCCACGAAGGTCTGTACGTCCTTCAGGAACTGACCCCCGAGCAGCTTCCCCAGCGTCCCGGTCATCATCGACATGCCGATGTTGAGGAACTTCATCCCCGCCCGGCCGCCCACCTTCGCCGGCGCCATGAGCAGCTTGATGAACGTGCCGTCGAGGAACGAGCCGAGCCGCTTCGGCGCGTCCAGGAAGTCCAGCGCCGACCGGGAGGGCGGAGTGTCGACCACGATCAGGTCCCACTCGTCCCTGGCCCGGAGCTGGCCCAGCTTCTCCATCGCCATGTACTCCTGCGTACCGGCGAAGCCTGCCGACAGGGACTGGTAGAACGGGTTCTCCAGGATCGCCCGGGCCCTGTCGGGATCCGCGTGCGCCTCGACGATCTCGTCGAAGGTCCGCTTCATGTCGAGCATCATCGCGTGCAGCTCGCCGCCGTCGCATCCCTTGATGCCCTCCACCCGGCGCGGCACGTTGTCGAGCGAGTCGATGCCCATCGACTGGGCCAGCCGGCGCGCCGGGTCGATGGTGAGCACCACGACCCGCCGCCCGCGCTCCGCCGCGCGCACGCCGAGCGCCGCGGCCGTCGTCGTCTTGCCGACCCCGCCCGCGCCGCAGCACACGATGATGCGCGTCGCCGGGTCGTCGATCAGCGGGTCGAGCTCCAGGCCGGGCACGGTTTCGAGCCCGGCCACCGCCGGACCCCCGTCCGCCCCGGTCTCGCCAGAGGCCCCGGCCGCCCCGGTCTCCCCGGCGCCGTCCGCGGCGGCCTTCGGCGCGGCCTCCTTCGCCGTGTTGCGCGTCACGCGCCCACCCCTTGTCTCCGCAGCTCCTTCGCCAGCCGGTACAGGCCGGCGATGTCCGCCCCGTCCCCCAGGAAGGGCAGTTCGTACGTCGGGACCCCGATGCCGTCGAGCGCCTCCCGCTGCGCCCGCTCCAGCTCCACCCGCTGGGCGTGCTCGGCGGCCTCCTCCAGGAGCGGCTCGACCAGCCTCGTGCCGCCCTTGATCCCGACGGACGCCAGCGTCCCGGCGATGGCGTCCCGGTGGGCGCCGGAGGCGGCCCGTACCGCCGCCTCGTCGAGGACGTGCGGACGGACCATGTTCACCACGACACGGCCCACCGGCAGTTCGGCGGCGCGCAGTTCGGCGATGCCGTCGGCGGTCTCCTGGACGGGCATCTCCTCAAGAAGCGTCACCAGGTGCACCGCGGTGTCCGGGGACTTCAGGAAGCGCATGATCGCCTGGGCCTGATTGTGTATCGGGCCGATCCTCGCCAGGCCCGCCACCTCGTCGTTGACGTTGAGGAAGCGGGTGATGCGGCCGGTCGGCGGCGCGTCCATCACCACGTAGTCGTACGTGAAGCCGCCGTGCTTCTCACGACGGCGGACCGCCTCGCAGGCCTTCCCGGTCAGCAGGACGTCCCGCACGCCCGGCGCTATCGTCGTCGCGAAGTCGATCGCGCCGAGCTTCTTCAGCGCCCGGCCCGCGCTGCCCAGTTTGTAGAACATCTGGAGGTAGTCGAGCAGCGCCCGCTCGGCGTCGATGGCCAGCGCGAACACCTCGCCGCCGCCCGGCGCGACGGCGATCTTGCGCTCCTCGTACGGCAACGCCTCCGTCTCGAAGAGCTGGGCGATGCCCTGCCTGCCCTCCACCTCGACGAGGAGGGTCCGCTTGCCCTCCGTCGCGAGGGCGAGCGCGAGTGCCGCGGCCACCGTCGTCTTACCGGTACCGCCCTTGCCGCTGACGACCTGGAGCCTGCTCACGTCTTCGAGCCTAACCACTGGCGGCCCGGCCCAATCAGAGGGCCGCCCCGGACGCGCCCCCCAGACACGCCCCCCTCGTCACCTAGGGGATGCCCCACCGGCGGGGCTGCCTCGGGGGGCCGCCTCGGGGGCCGCCCCGGCGCAGCGGCTGCGGTCGACGGCTACAGTCGGCTCATGACCAAGTGGGAGTACGCGACTGTGCCGCTGCTGGTGCACGCGACGAAGCAGATTCTTGACACCTGGGGCGAGGACGGCTGGGAGCTCGTCCAGGTCGTGCCCGGCCCGAACAACCCCGAGCAGCTCGTGGCCTACCTGAAGCGGGAGAAGACCTCGTGAGCGGGGCCGGAGCCGTCGAGGCGAAGATCGCCGAGCTGGGCCTGACGCTGCCCGAGGTCGTCCCGCCGCTCGCCGCCTACCAGCCGGCCGTGCAGTCGGGTGCGTACGTCTACACCTCGGGCCAGCTCCCGATGGTGGCCGGAAAGCTCCCGCTGACCGGCAAGGTCGGCGCCGAGGTCACGGCCGAGGAGGCCAAGGAGCTCGCCGCCACCTGCGCGCTCAACGCGCTCGCGGCCGTGAAGTCGGTCGTCGGTGACCTGGACCGGATCAAGCGGGTCGTGAAGGTGGTCGGCTTCGTCGCCTCCGCCCCCGACTTCACCGGCCAGCCCGGTGTCATCAACGGTGCCAGCGAGCTGCTCGGCGCCGTCCTCGGCGACAAGGGCGTGCACGCGCGCAGCGCGGTCGGCGTCGCGGTCCTGCCGCTGGACGCGCCCGTCGAGGTCGAGGTCCAGGTGGAGCTCGAGTCGGCCTGAGGCCCGTACATCCCGCACACCGCTTGAGCCGGTTCCCTCCCATCCGGAGGAAACCGGCTCTCGTGCATCTCGATGCTTGCGCATAGCATCCGGCCATGTCGAATGGTCAGACGCAGGGGCAGACGCAGGGGCGGACGAACGGCCAGTGGTACCCACCGGAATGGCCCGACCGGATCCGCGCCCTCGCCGCCGGTGAACTG
This sequence comes from Streptomyces sp. NPDC048623, assembly GCF_040650755.1. NCBI lineage: Bacteria > Bacillati > Actinomycetota > Actinomycetes > Kitasatosporales > Streptomycetaceae > Streptomyces > Streptomyces sp. NPDC048623. Next base: position 82,504 of record NZ_JBEZHV010000005.1, on the reverse strand, counting down.
GTCCCCGCGACCCCCCGCCGGGCCGCCACCGTGCTGCTCCTGAAGGACGGCCCGGACGGCCCCCTCGTCCACATGCTGCGCCGCCGTGCCTCCATGGCCTTCGCGGGCGGCGCGTACGCCTACCCCGGCGGCGGCGTCGACCCGCGCGACGAGCACCCGGTGCGCTGGGCGGGCCCCTCCCGCGAGGAGTGGGCGGCCCGGCTCGGTCTGCCGGACCCCGCGCAGGCGCAGGCCGTCGTCTGCGCCGCCGTGCGCGAGACGTACGAGGAGGCGGGCGTCCTGCTCGCCGGCGAGACCGTGGACGCGGTCGTCGGCGACACGACCGGGGAGGACTGGGAGAAGGACCGGGCGGCGCTCGTCGCCCGCGAGCTGTCCTTCGCCGACTTCCTCGACCGGCGCGGGCTCGTGCTGCGCTCGGACCTGCTCGGCGCCTGGGCCCGCTGGATCACGCCCGAGTTCGAGCCCCGGCGCTACGACACCTGGTTCTTCGTCGCGGCCCTTCCGGCCGGCCAGCGCACCCGGAACGCCTCCACCGAGGCCGACCGGACCGTGTGGATCCGCCCGGCGGACGCCGCCGCCGGCTACGACCGCGGCGAGCTGACCATGATGCCGCCGACCATCTCGACCCTGCGCAGCCTGCAGCCGTACGGGACCGCCGCGGACGCCCTGGCCGCCGCGCCGGCCCAGGACACGACCCCCGTCCTCGCGCAGGCGCGTCTGGACGGCGACGAGCTGATCCTGAGCTGGCCGGGGCACGACGAGTTCACGAAGCACATCCGCGCCGCCGGCGGGGAAGGGCCCGGTGGGGAAGGCGCCGGCGCGGAAGGCACTGGCGGGGACAACACTGGTGGGGAAGGCACTGGCGGGGAGACCACTGGTGAGGAAGGCGCCGGCGGGGAAGGCGCCGGTCAGGAAGGAGGGACGACGATATGAGCGATGCCCACGCCCTCCCCGGGCAGCCGCGCGGCGCCGTCGTCTCCGGGCCCGCGACCGTCCGCGCGGTCAACGTCCTCGCGCCGAACCCGTCCGCGATGACCCTGGACGGCACCAACACCTGGATCGTCGCCGAGCCGGACTCCGACCTCGCCGTCGTCATCGATCCCGGGCCGCTCGACGAGGGCCATCTGCACGAGGTCATCGCCACCGCCGAGAGGCTCGGCAAGCGGATCGGGCTCACCCTGCTCACCCACGGGCACTCCGACCACGCCGAGGGCGCGGCCCGGTTCGCCGAGCTGACCCGCACCAGGGTGCGGGCGCTCGACCCGGCGCTCCGGCTCGGCGACGAGGGGCTCGCGGAGGGGGACGTGATCACCGAGGGCGGACTCGAACTGCGGGTCGTGCCCACCCCCGGCCACACCTCCGACTCGCTCTGCTTCCACCTCCCGGCCGACCGGGCGGTGCTGACCGGCGACACGATCCTGGGGCGCGGCACGACGATGGTGGCGCACCCGGACGGGCGGCTCGGCGAGTACCTGGACTCGCTGCGGCGGCTGCGCTCGCTCACCGTCGACGACGGGGTGCACACGGTCCTGCCCGGGCACGGGCCGGTCCTGGAGGACGCGCAGGGGGCCGTGGAGTTCTATCTGGCCCACCGGGCGAGCCGGCTGGCGCAGGTCGAGGAGGCCGTCGAGAACGGCCTGCGGACCGCCCCGGAGGTCGTGGCCCAGGTCTACGCGGCCGTGGACCGCTCCCTGTGGCCGGCCGCCGAGCTCTCCGTACGGGCGCAGCTGGAGTATCTGGAGGAGCGCGGCGCGATCTGAGGCGGGCGGCTTGTGGGGGCGTGCCCGTGCGGGCGGCCTGAGTGGCTTGAGTGGCCTGAGAGGGCTGAGCGGGCTGTCTGTGGGGCGCGCCTGAGCGGGGGCCGCGCCCGGTGCCATGGGGTCTCGCGCCCAGGGCCCTCTCCCGTTGCCCCGCCCCGGAACTGTCGGGCTTCCCCGGGTGTCTTACGCTCCGCTTACATCTGGCCGTAGCTCTCGGGGGGAAGCCCGTGTTCGTCATAGCCATTCTGCTGGTCATCGCGGCAGTGGTGCTCTATCTCGTCGGCCGCGCGAACGACACCCGCGGCCTCAAGCTCGGCGCCGTCGGTGCCCTGCTCGCCGGCCTGTTCTCGCTGGTCGCGAGCATGACGTACGTGATCAGCGCGTACGAGGTCGGTGTCCCGGTCGCGTTCGGCAAGGTCGGCGAGCCGATGTCCTCCGGCATGCACATGAAGTCGCCGTTCACCAACGTCACGACCTTCTCCACCCGGCCCGTCGACCTCAACCTCTCCGACAAGGACGTGGTCGAGGTGCGCTCCTCGCAGGGCGGTGTGATGTACGCGGAGCTCACCGTGAAGTGGGCGGTGCACCCGTCCAAGGCGGTCGAGCTCTACAAGCTGGCCGGCAGCGAGGACGCCATCCAGCAGCGCCTGGTCTACCCGGACAGCCGCGAGATCGTCCGCAACGTCTTCGCCAAGCACACGAGCGAGGAGGGGTACGCCTCCGACCGCGAGGGGATCAACGCCGAGATCGCCGAACTGATCAAGCAGCGGCTCGCCCCGCGCGGCATCGACGTCACCACCGTCAACCTGCGCAACGTGAAGCCGTCGAACGCCCTGCAGGACCAGATCGACCGCAAGATCCAGCAGCAGCAGGCCACCGAGCGGGCCCTGGAGGCCGCCCGTACGGCAAAGGCGGAGGCCGACCGGCGCCGTATCGAGGCGGAGGGCATCGCCCGCGCCAACAAGATCCTCAACGACTCGCTGACCGACAAGGTCCTGATGAACCAGTGCATCGACGCGTACAAGGAGGCCGCGGCGAAGAACCCGGTCTATGCGGTGCCCTGCGGCAGCGGCGGCTCGAACCCGCTGATCGTGGACGGTACGAAGCGCTGATCGCGGAGCTCTGGCCTTAGATAGCGCCGGTCTCCACGAAGTACGACGAAGGGGGCCGCCCGGTCGAACCGGGCGGCCCCCTTCGTCGTACGTACAGGGTGCTGGTGCTGGTGCTGCGCTGGTGCTGCTCAGCCCTGCTCAGCGCGAGCGCTTCGCGAGGCGCTCCACGTCGAGCAGGATCACGGCGCGGGCCTCCAGGCGCAGCCAGCCGCGCTGGGCGAAGTCGGCGAGCGCCTTGTTGACCGTCTCGCGGGAGGCGCCGACCAGCTGGGCCAGCTCCTCCTGGGTGAGGTCGTGGACGACGTGGATGCCCTCCTCCGACTGCACACCGAAGCGGCGCGACAGGTCGAGGAGCGCGCGGGCGACACGGCCCGGCACGTCGGAGAAGACCAGGTCGGACATCTGGTCGTTGGTCTTGCGCAGCCGGCGGGCGACGGCGCGCAGCAGGGCGCTGGCCACCTCGGGCCGGGCGTTCAGCCAGGGCTGGAGGTCGCCGTGGCCGAGGCCGAGCAGCTTGACCTCGGTCAGCGCGGTCGCGGTGGCGGTGCGCGGGCCCGGGTCGAACAGGGACAGCTCGCCGATCAGCTCGCCGGGGCCCAGGACGGCCAGCATGTTCTCGCGGCCGTCGGGCGAGGTGCGGTGCAGCTTCACCTTGCCCTCGGTGACCACGTAGAGCCGGTCGCCCGGGTCGCCCTCGTGGAAGAGCGCGTCGCCTCGGGCCAGCGTCGCCTCACTCATCGAGGCGCGCAGCTCAGCGGCCTGCTCGTCGTCGAGCGCCGCGAACAGCGGGGCGCGTCGCAGAACGTCGTCCACGAGTTCTCTCCTATGTCGACCTCAGTGCGATCAATCACAACAAGTTTGACTCACCGGACCGCCTTTCCGTACGTCAGGGGCCCGATTGGGTCGTGATCGGGGGCGTGCGGGGCGGATGTCGGCGGTGGCCCCTAGGCTGGCCGGGTGTCCAACTCGCCGGTGAGAGCACAGGCCAAGGGGGCTGGAAGAGTGCGGGACGGAGTCAATTCCGCTGTGGGCGAACGCGATGTGTCGAAACGGACGAAAGCGGCAAAAAGCACTGCGGAGGGGTCGGTAGGACCCGACAAACCGACGGCCAAGCCGCCCTCCGCGAAGAGGGCCGTGCCGAAGAAGGCCGCCAAGCCCGAGTCGCGCCTCGCGATGGTCCGGCGGGCCCGGAAGATCAACCGGGAGCTGGCCGAGGTCTATCCGTACGCCCATCCCGAGCTCGACTTCCGCAACCCCTTCGAGCTGCTCGTCGCCACGGTCCTCTCCGCCCAGACCACGGACCTGCGGGTCAACCAGACGACCCCGGCCCTCTTCGCGGCGTACCCGACCCCCGAGGACCTGGCCGCGGCCGTCCCCGAGGAGGTCGAGGAGCTGATCCGGCCGACCGGCTTCTTCCGCGCCAAGACCAAGTCGATCATGGGGCTCGCGGCGGCCCTCCGGGACGACTTCGGCGGCGAGGTGCCCGGCCGGCTGGAGGACCTGGTCAAGCTGCCCGGCGTCGGCCGGAAGACGGCCTTCGTCGTTCTCGGCAACGCCTTCGGGGTGCCCGGCATCACCGTGGACACCCACTTCATGCGGCTCGCCCGCCGCTGGAAGTGGACCGAGTCCGACGACCCGGTGAAGATCGAGGCCGAGGTCGCCGAGATCTTCCCGAAGAGCGAGTGGACGATGCTGTCGCACCGGGTGATCTTCCACGGGCGCCGCATCTGCCATGCCCGCAAGCCCGCGTGCGGTGCCTGCCCGATCGCCCACCTCTGCCCCTCGTACGGCGAGGGCGAGACCGATCCGGAGAAGGCGAGGAAGCTCCTGAAGTACGAGAAGGGCGGCTTCCCCGGCCAGCGGCTCAACCCGCCCCCGGACTACCCCGGCCTCCCCGCGCCCCCGCTGGGCGCGAACTCCTGAGGCCGGCCCTGGCCCCAGGCCCGGCCCCAGGTCCCCGGCCCGGATCAGGGTGCGGGCCAGGGGCCGTGTCCGGGTCGGGTCCGGGTCCGGGCAGGGTCCCGGGCGGGAACGAACCGGGACGCCGACCGCGTTGTGAATCACGGGACGAGACACGGGGGTGCCAATGACGCGCACTGGTGAAGAGGTCCAGGGCTCGGGCGGCCTGCTCAGCAGAGCGGGGCTGCCCGCCTGGCTGGGACCGGTCGACCACGCCGCCCGCACGGTCGCGCCGGAGCAGCTGAGCCGCTTCCTGCCGCCCGAAAACGGCGCGGGGCGGCAGTCCGCCGTGCTCATCCTCTTCGGCGAGGGCGCGCGCGGCCCCGAGCTGCTGCTGATGGAGCGCTCCGGCAGCCTCCGTTCGCACGCCGGCCAGCCGTCCTTCCCCGGCGGCTCCCTCGACCCCGAGGACGGCGACCCGGCCGAGGGCGGGCTGCTGCGGGCCGCGCTGCGCGAGGCCCGCGAGGAGACCGGCCTCGACCCGGCAGGCGTCCAGCTCTTCGGCGTGCTGCCCCGCCTCTACATCCCCGTCAGCGGATTCGTCGTCACCCCCGTCCTCGGCTGGTGGCGCGCCCCCAGCCCGGTCGGGGTCGTCGACCCCGCCGAGACCGCCCGGGTCTTCACCGTCCCCGTGGCGGATCTCACGGACCCCGCGAACCGCGCCACCGCGACCCATCCGAGCGGCCACAACGGCCCCGCATTCCTGGTCGAATCGGCCCTGGTCTGGGGATTTACCGCAGGAGTGATCGACCGGATCCTTCATTTCGCAGGCTGGGAGCGCCCCTGGGACCGGTCGAAGCGGGTCCCGCTCGACTGGAGGGCATGACAGGCTGACCCAGGGCGACCGATGAAGAATCTGCGAGGCTACCGACGGTGAACGTGCTGGACATCCTGCTGCTGCTCGCGGCCGTGTGGTTCGCGATCATCGGCTATCGCCAGGGGTTCGTGGTCGGCATCCTCTCGGTGACCGGTTTCCTCGGCGGCGGTCTCGTCGCCGTTCTGCTGCTCCCCGTCATCTGGAACCAGCTGACCGACCACAGCCAGGTCACCACGACCGCGACGGTGATCTTCGTGATGGTGGTGATCATCTGTGCCTCCGTCGGCCAGGCCCTCACCACCCACCTGGGCAGCAAGCTGCGCCGGCACATCACCTGGACGCCCGCCCGCGTCCTGGACGCCACCGGCGGCGCCCTGGTCAACGTGGCCGCGATGCTCCTCGTCGCCTGGCTGATCGGCTCCGCGCTCGCCGGCACCGCCATGCCCACCCTGGGTAAGGAGGTGCGCGGCTCGAAGGTGCTGCTCGGTGTCGACCGGGTGATGCCGGATCAGGCGCCGGGCTGGTTCTCGGACTTCACCTCCGCACTCGCCCAGAACGGCTTCCCGCAGGTCTTCAGCCCCTTCTCCAACGAGCCGATCACCGAGGTCCTGCCGCCCGACCCGGCGCTCGCCGGCAGCCCGGTCGCGGCCCGCGCCCAGCGCTCCATCGTCAAGGTCGTCGGCACCGCGCCCAGTTGCGGCAAGGTCCTCGAAGGCACCGGCTTCGTGTTCGCCGAGCGCCGGGTCATGACCAACGCGCACGTCGTCGGCGGCGTCGACGAACCGACCGTCCAGATCGGCGGCGAGGGCAAGCTCTACGACGCCAAGGTCGTGCTCTACGACTGGAAGCGCGACATCGCCGTCCTCGACGTGCCCGACCTGCCCGCCAGACCGCTCCAGTTCACCGAACAGGACGCCCGCAGCGGCGACAATGCCATCGTCGCGGGCTTCCCGGAGAACGGCGCGTACGACGTGCGCTCGGCGCGCGTCCGGGGCCGTATCGCCGCCGAGGGACCCGACATCTACCACCGTGGCGAGGTGCGCAGGGACGTGTACTCGCTGTACGCGACGGTCCGTCAGGGCAACTCCGGCGGACCGCTGCTCACCGCCGACGGCAAGGTGTATGGCGTGATCTTCGCCCGCTCCCTCGACGACGCCGACACGGGGTACGCGCTGACGGCCGACGAGATCCGTGACGACATCCTCCGGGGCCGCGCGGCCAACCAGCAGGTCGACAGCCAGGGCTGCGCCCTCTAGCTGCGCCTCCAGGGGGGCGTGCGGCCCGGTCGGAGGCTACGTACGCGTGTGGCGCAGCCGGGCCGACACCCAGCGGGCCCGGCGGCGCAGGATGCGCGAGATCCCCACGGCCCGTGCCGGGTGCGGGTGGCCCTGGTCCTGAGTGCCGCCCCGCTCCGGGGCGCCGGAGCCGCCGATCGAGCGGCGGTCGCGTGCTGTGTCACCGTAGTCGTGCGTCCAGCCCATACCCGGACGTCTGCCCGGGGCCCAAGGTCGGTAACCGCCCCGGGGCCCGCCAATCGGAGTATGCGCGAGGCACATGGCAGTTCGACGGACGCCTGTGCGCGGCCGGGCGGTCAGCGGTCCGGCTCGGGGTCCTTCAGCCAGTTGACGAGCTCGGCGGTGAACGCCGCCGGATCCTCCTCGTGGGGGAAGTGCCCGAGGCCGTCGAACAGGCGCCAGCGGTACGGCGCCTCCACATACTGCCCGGAGCCGGCCGCGCTCCGGGTCCGCATCACCGGGTCGAGCGAACCGTGCAGGTGCAGTGTGGGCACCCGCACCGGCCGCTTCATGCGCCGGTTGAACTGGATGCCGTCCGGGCGGGCCAGGGAGCGCACCATCCAGCGGTACGGCTCGATCGAGCAGTGCGCGGTCGACGGGATGCACATGGCCCGCCGGTAGACCGCGAGGGCCTCCTCCTCGGCCCCCGAACGCGGGTTCGGCCCGGACCAGTCCTGGATGAGCCGCCCGACGAGCGCCGCCTCGTCCGCGACGAGCTGACGCTCCGGCAGCCACGGACGCTGGAAGCCCCACACGTACGAACCGGCGCGGGTCTGCGCGAAGTCGGAGAGCATCGCCGAGCGCCAGCGGCGCGGGTGCGGCATCGAGGAGACGGCGAGCCGGCGCACCAGCTTGGGGCGCATCACGGCGGCCGTCCAGGCGAGATAGCCGCCCAGGTCGTGCCCGACCAGGGCCGCGTCCGGCTCGCCGAGCGAGCGGATCACCCCGGTGATGTCGAGCGCGAGGTTGGCGGGGTCGTAACCGCGGGGTGTGCGGTCGCTGCCGCCGACGCCGCGCAGATCCATGGCCACCGCCCGGAAGCCGGCCTCGGCGAGGGCAGGCAGTTGGTGGCGCCACGTCCACCAGAACTGCGGGAAGCCATGCAGCAGCAGCACCAGGGGGCCGTCGCCCATCTCGGCGATGTGGAAGCGGGCACCGTTGGCCGCCACGTCGCGGTGGGTCCACGGCCCGTCGATGCGGACGGGGCTTCCGCCGTTGGCGCTGCTGCTCTCAGGGACGGTCATGCCGACGAGCGTGCCACAGTCTCGCCCTTGTCCAGGGCGACCCGCTCCGCGGCGGCCGCGACGGGACGCGGGTGCGGCTTGACGTTCTGCATGATCGCCGCGGTCTCCTTGGCCGAGGCGATGGACTTCTCCGGCGGCTTCACCTTCTTGAACTTGGCGACCGCGACGGCCCCGAGCAGGACCGCGAGCAGCACGTTGAAGGCGAAGGACAGCAGGAAGCACCAGACGAGGTTCCAGCCGCCGTTGCCGTTGTGCCCGCCGGTCCAGGTGTTGATGGCGTACGCGAGCGCGAAGCTCAGCATCGGCAGCGAGAACAGCAGCACCACCAGCGCGCCGAGGCCGAGGATCGCGCCGATCCCGCCGCGCTTGACGTCCTGGCGGATCTCGGCCTTGGCGAGGGCGATCTCGTCGTGCACCAGGGCGGACATCTCGGCGGTCGCCGAGGCGACCAGCTGGCCGAGGCTGCGCTCGGTTCCGTCGAACGGGTCGCTCATGGCTGCTCCCTCTTCTCCTGTTTCGTCTGCCCTCAGATCATGCCGGACGGTCGCCCTCGGCGCGCGATGCCCCCGCCAGTTGGGCGCGCTCGCGATGCTCGGCGGCCTTCCGCTCGTAGATCTCGGCCATCCGCAGGTGGTACTCGGGAGTGTGCTCCTCGTACACGTCGGGGATGCCGTCGTGGTCCTCGTCGCGCTCCTCCTCCGCGCACAGGGCCTGGTACCGGCGGACCCGCAGCTTGAGCAGTACGGAGGCGAGCACGGCGGCTATGAGGGAGCCGGTCAGGACCGCGGCCTTCACCTGGTCGGTCAGCGCCGGGTCGTTCTCGAAGGCCAGCTCGCCGATGAGCAGCGAGACGGTGAAGCCGATGCCGGCGAGCGTGGCGACGGCGAAGACGTCGGGCCAGGCCAGGGCGGGGTTGAGCGACGCTCTTGTGAAGCGGGCGGTGAGCCAGGTGCCGCCGAAGATGCCGATCGCCTTGCCCACGACGAGCCCGAGCACCACGCCGAGGGTGACCGGCTGGGTGAACACGTCGCCGATGGACTTGCCGGAGATCGTGACCCCGGCCGAGAACAGCGCGAACAGCGGCACGGCGAGACCGGCGGACAGCGGCCGGACCAGGTGCTCGATGTGTTCACCGGGGGAGTGCTCCTCGCCCTCGTGGGCGGTGCAGCGCAGCATCAGGCCCATGGAGACGCCCGCGATGGTGGCGTGGATGCCGCTGTTGTACATCAGGCCCCAGATGACCAGGGCCAGCGGCACGTACACGTACCAGCCTCGGACACCCTTGCGAAGGAGCAGCCAGAAGACGGCGAGGCCAGCGAAGGCACCACCCAGGGCGGCGAAGTTGAGGGTGTCGGTGAAGAAGATCGCGATGATGAGGATGGCGAGCAGGTCGTCGACGACGGCGAGGGTGAGCAGGAAGGCGCGCAGCGCCGAGGGCAGCGAGGTGCCGATCACGGCGAGGACGGCCAGCGCGAAGGCGATGTCGGTGGCGGTGGGCACCGCCCAGCCGCCGAAGTCGCCCCCGCCGACGGCGTTGACCAGGGTGTAGACGAGCGCCGGCACCGCCATGCCGCATATCGCGGCGATGACAGGGAGTGCGGCGGCCTTGGGGTCGCGCAGCTCGCCCGCGACGAGTTCCCGCTTGAGCTCGATGCCGGCGACGAAGAAGAAGATCGCGAGGAGTCCGTCGGCGGCCCAGTGCTCGATGGACAGGTTCAGCCCGAGGGCGGCCGGGCCGAGGTGGAAGTCCTGCACGGCCGCGTAGGAGTCCTTCAGCGGGGTGTTGGCCCAGATGAGCGCGGTGACGGCGGCGAGGAGCAGCAGCACGCCACCGACGGTCTCCGTGCGCAGCGCGTCGGCGACGAAGCGGGCCTCGGGCAGCGAGAGACGGCCGAGGAAGCTGCGGTCGGTGGGCGGGGGCGCGGACGCGGGCACGGTGAGAACCTCCGGTCGGTGGGCAGGGCAGAGCACATGCCGACCAGACTTCCCGGCGCACCTAGGTGTTCTTGTCGCGCCATTGACGCGATCCTTACTTTACCTAAAGACGCTGGGTTCTGTCAGGTGATCTTCACTTTAGGTGCATACCCGGACACCGGCACCCCCTGTGGACAACGGCCTGTGGATAACCTTCCGGACATGCGAGGGCGCCCGCCCCGGATTCTCCGGAACGGGCGCCCACCTGCGGTTTTGCAGCTGCAGCCGATCAGTTCTCGCTGGGCGCGGCCGGCAGTCGGGTCTGGATCAGGTCCATGACCGAGGAGTCCGTCAGCGTGGTGACGTCGCCCAGCTCGCGGTTCTCGGCGACGTCGCGGAGCAGCCGGCGCATGATCTTGCCGGAGCGGGTCTTGGGCAGCTCCACCACCGGCAGGATCCGCTTCGGCTTCGCGATCGGGCCGAGGGTCGCGCCGACGTGGTTGCGCAGCTCGGTCACGAGCGCCTCGTCCTCGCTGGCCGTGCCGCGCAGGATCACGAAGGCGACGATGGCCTGGCCGGTGGTCTCGTCGGCGGCGCCGACGACCGCGGCCTCGGCGACCGACGGGTGGGAGACCAGCGCGGACTCGACCTCCGTGGTGGAGATGTTGTGGCCCGAGACGAGCATGACGTCGTCGACCCGGCCGAGCAGCCAGATGTCGCCGTCCTCGTCCTTCTTCGCGCCGTCGCCCGCGAAGTACTTGCCGTCGAAGCGCGACCAGTAGGTGTCGATGAAGCGCTGGTCGTCGCCCCAGATGGTGCGGAGCATCGACGGCCACGGCTCGGTGAGGACCAGGTAGCCGCCGCCCCCGTTCGCGACCTCGTTCGCCTCGTCGTCGACGACGGTGGCGGAGATGCCGGGCAGCGGGCGCTGCGCGGAGCCGGGCTTGGTCTCGGTGACACCGGGCAGTGGCGAGATCATCATCGCGCCGGTCTCGGTCTGCCACCAGGTGTCCACGATGGGGCACTTGTCGGCGCCGATGTGCTTGCGGTACCAGACCCAGGCCTCGGGGTTGATGGGCTCGCCGACCGAGCCCAGGATGCGCAGCGACGACAGGTCGAACTTCGCGGGGATGTCGTCGCCCCACTTCATGAACGTGCGGATCAGCGTCGGCGCCGTGTAGAGGATGGTGACGCCGTACTTCTGCACGATCTCGAAGACCCGGCCCTGGTGCGGGGTGTCCGGGGTGCCCTCGTACATGACCTGGGTCGCGCCGTTGGCCAGCGGCCCGTACACGATGTACGAGTGCCCGGTGACCCAGCCGATGTCGGCGGTGCACCAGAAGACGTCGCTCTCCGGCTTGAGGTCGAAGACGGCGTGGTGGGTGTACGCGACCTGGGTGAGGTAGCCGCCGGAGGTGTGCAGGATGCCCTTCGGCTTCCCGGTGGTGCCCGAGGTGTAGAGGATGAAGAGGGGGTGCTCCGCCTCGAAGGCCTCGGGGGTGTGCTCGGCGGACTGGCGGGCGACGATGTCGTCCCACCACACGTCGCGGCCCTCGGTGATGGCGGTGTCCTGGCCCGTACGGCGGACCACGAGGACGTGCTCGACCTGCGGGCACTTGGCGACGGCCTCGTCTATGGCCGGCTTGAGGGCGCTCGCCTTGCCGCGGCGGTAGCCGCCGTCGGCGGTGACGACCAGCTTGGCGTCGGCGTCCTGGATGCGGGAGGCCACGGCGTCGGCCGAGAAGCCGCCGAAGACCACCGAGTGGGCGGCGCCGACGCGGGCGCAGGCCAGCATCGTGATGGCCGCCTCGGGGATCATCGGCAGGTAGACGGCGACCCGGTCGCCCTTGCCGACGCCCAGCTCGGCCAGGGCGTTGGCGGCCCGGGAGACCTCGTCCTTGAGCTCGGCGTAGGTGATCGAGCGGCTGTCGCCCGGCTCGCCCTCGAAGTGGATGGCGACCCGGTCGCCGTGACCGGCCTCGACGTGCCGGTCCACGCAGTTGTACGCGACGTTCAGCTCGCCGTCGGCGAACCACTTGGCGAACGGCGGGTTCGACCAGTCGAGCGTCTGCGTCGGCTCGGTGGCCCAGGTGAGGCGCTTGGCCTGTTCGGCCCAGAAGCCCAGCCTGTCCGCCTTGGCCTGCTCGTACGCCTCCGCCGTGACATTGGCGTGCGCGGCCAGCTCGGCGGGCGGCGCGAACCGGCGCTCTTCCTTGAGCAGGTTGGCCAAGGATTCGTTGCTCACGACATCTCCCTTTCTCAGGGCGTCCTCTACGTGCCTCTGTGTGTCCCGCGTCATAGCTCACCAGCCAGATGCCCGGGTGACAAGAGCCTCCGGACAATTGGTTTAGACCTGTGAGGTGTGATGCGCAGGTGACCCCTCTCTCCCTGAGCGGTAGGGAGCGAGGGGTCACACACTTGCACGGGCGAAGGGAAGGAATGGTTCAGGACGCGCGCGCGGCCTGCCGCCCCTGCGACCCCGCCGCCGGTCCGCCCGCCGCGGGCGGCACATGGTTGAAGACGTCGTCGTAGCTGTGCACCTCGTCCGTGCCGGCCAGCAGATAGGCCTGCGCCTCGCCCACGTGGAAGTACATCCCGTGCAGGGTCAGCGAGCCGTCGGCCAGCCGCCGCGCCACCGACTCGTACCGCCGCAGATGCTCCAGCTGCTGCACCACATTGGTCAGACACAGCTGCTCGACGGCGTCGGCCGGAAGCCGGCCGGCGATCCTCGCCCAGGCGTGGCGCCGACTCGCCATCCGCTCCAGGCTCGGCAGTCCGTGCCGCAGCCAGCGGCGCAGCGGGCTCGGGGGGTCGGCCGGTCCGCTGTTCAGCAGGGCCTGCATCGCGCCGCAGCCCGAGTGCCCGCAGACCGTGATCGACTCGACCCGCAGCACCTCCACCGCGTACTCGATCGCCGCGGCCACCGAGTCGTCCCCGCTCTCCTCGCCCGGCAGCGGCACCAGATTGCCCAGATTGCGCACGGTGAACAGATCACCCGGACCGCTGGACGTGATCATGCTGGTGACCACCCGGGAATCGGCGCAGGTCAGGAAGAGCTGCGCGGGCCGCTGTCCCTCCCGGGCGAGCCGGGCCAGCTCGTCCCGCACCAGCGGGGCGGTGTCCCGCTGGAAGGCGCCGATGCCGCTCGCCAGCCGGTGCCCGGTGGCCGCGCCCGGCTCCTCGCCCGCGCCCTCGCCCCCGTGCGGCTGCTGCTCGCCGCACTGATGGTTGCGCCACGGCGTCCACGGGCGGCAGCAGGCATGTCTGCCCGCGCTGTGCGCGGCGGAGCCGGAGCCGGAGGCGGGCGTGGGCCGGGTGATCCGGTGGCCGGCCGGGCCGGTCAGCCGGACGTCGGCGCCGTGCGAGGCCTGCCAGTCGCGCAGGGCCTCGTAGGCGGCGTGGTCCATGAACGACCCGTCCAGTTCGACCACGCAGGGCGAGTGCTGCGGGATCTGGTGCAGGACCCGGCTGAGCCGGGGTACGGCGAGGAAGGTCAACTGCCCCCGTGCCCGTACGTGGTGGCCCTCGTCGGTCTCCTCGATCGTGATCCGGGTCCGGGTGAGCCGGTGCAGGGCGACCGCCACGGCCACCGCGACACCGATGACCACGCCTTCCAGGACCCCGGTCAGGACGACGGCGGTCAGCGTCGCCACGTACACGAGCATCTCGCGATTGCGCTGGACGCTGCGCAGATGGGTGATGCTGACCATCTGGACACCGACGACGGTGACGAGCGCGGCGAGCGAGGCCAGTGGGATCAGGTCCAGGACGGGCACCAGGAACAGAGCGGCGAGGACGACCCAGACGCCGTGCAGGATCGCGGAGTTGCGGCCCGTCGCACCGGCGGAGACGTTGGCGGCGCTGCGCACGGCGACGCCCGTGACGGGCAGCCCGCCGAGTGCCCCGGAGAGCACGTTGGCCGCGCCCTGGCCGGCGAGTTCGCGGTCCAGGCGGGACCGGGGGACCGGCGGGCCCGTCCGGCGGGCCGCGGCCAGCTTGTCGACCGCGACGGCCGAGAGCAACGACTCGACACTGCCGACCAGCGTGACGGTGAGCGCGGCGGCGACCAGTCCGAGCAGCGGGCCCTCCGGCAGCCCCACGAGCGCGTGACTGCTCCACGAGGGCAGGTCGACCCGGGGCAGGCGCAGCCCTGCGAGAGCGGCGACCACCGTGGCACCGGTCACGGCGGCGAGGGCCGCCGGGACCTTCCGTACGAGCCTGCCCGCACGCCCCGGCAGGCGCGGCCACGACAGCAGCACGGCGACGGTGAGCGCGCTGACGCCGAGCGCGACGCCGGAGACATGCGCCAACTGGGCGGGCAGTCCCCGCGCGTTGGCCACGGCGGAGCTCTGCGGGGTTCCGCCGAGCACGACATGCAGCTGGGCGAGGGCGATGGTGACGCCGATGCCGGCCAGCATCCCGTGCACGATCGCGGGGGAGACGGCCAGGGCGGACCGGGCCACCCGCAGGGCGGCGAGTACGAGTTGGGCGAGTCCGGCGAGGACCGTGACGGCACAGGTGGTGCGCCAGCCGTAACGCTGGATCAGCTCGGCGGTGACCACGGTCAGTCCCGCGGCCGGGCCGCTGACCTGGAGCGGCGAGCCGCCGAGGCGTCCGGCGACGATGCCGCCGACGGCGGCGGCCACCAGGCCCGCCTGGAGCGGTGCGCCGGTGGCGAGGGCGATGCCGAGGGAGAGCGGCAGCGCGATGAGGAACACGGCGACCGACGCGGACAGGTCCGCGCCGGCGATCCGGAAACGGTGGCGCGGACCGCCCGGCGGGCTGTGCGGCCGCTGGACGCGGGGTCGGTTGGCGGTGCGGGCAGGGGTGGTGAGGGTCATGTTTTCGTCTCCTCAGCGAGCGACACCGATCAACGCTCAGTAAATGAATGGTAATGGAGAGTAAAGACTCCGGCATTATTTTCGGGGCAAACAGGGCAAAGATTCACCGGATCCGGTGACAGAACGTGGCCATGCCGCTTGTCGTTGCCGCGCTCCGGCCGTCCTGGTGCGACGTTGACGCCGCTTGTACGGAAATCCGAGGAACCGTGCGTACGGAAATCCCAGGAACCGTGCGAACGGGCAGGCGAACGACGGCGCGACCAAGGGCGCGACCGGGGACGCGAACGAGGAGAGGTGGGCGGATGTCAGCCGCCGGGAGAAGGACCACTGTCCAGAGGAGGGCGCTCGCCGTCGGCGCCCTCGCCGTCGCCCTCACGGCCGGGCTCGCCGGCTGCTCGGGCTCCGGCGGTTCCGCCCCGCAGGGGGCGCCGGGCGCCCCGGGCGCCAAGAAGGCCCCGGCCGCGGCCTCGCAGAGTGCGGTACGGCTGATCGGCGACGGCTCCACCGCCTTCACCGGCGCGCAGCCCCGCCAGCCGGTCTGGCAGCGCCTGAAGCCGGGTCAGCAGCCGCCGCAGTTCGTGGTGTTCTCCTGGGACGGCGCGGGCGAGGACAGCCAGAAGCTGTTCTCCCACTTCCGCAAGGTCGGCAGGCAGTACAACGCGACCATGACGTACTTCCTCAGCGGCGTGTACCTGCTGCCGGAGGAGAAGCGCGAGATGTACGACCCGCCGCAGCACTCCGCGGGCCGCTCGGACATCGGCTTCAACGATGTCGAGGGAATCCGCGCCACCGTCCGCGAACTGCGCGGCGCCTGGCAGGAGGGCAACGAGATCGGCACCCACTTCAACGGGCACTTCTGCGGCAAGGACGGGGGCGTGGGCACCTGGTCGGTCGACGAGTGGAAGAGCGAGATCAACCAGGCCAAGTCCTTCGTCAAGCACTGGAAGACCAATGCCGGGCTGAAGGCGGAGCAGCCGCTTCCGTTCGACTACGACAAGGAGCTCGTCGGCGCCCGCACGCCGTGCCTGGAGGGCCGCGCGAACTTCGTGAAGGCGGCGTCCCAGATGGGCTTCCGCTACGACACCAGCGGCGTCAACGACCAGATCTGGCCCAAGAAGGACCAGGGCCTGTGGGACCTGTCGATGCAGCTGGTCCCGGTCCCCGGCCGCGCCTTCCAGACCCTGTCGATGGACTACAACTTCCTGGTCAACCAGTCCGGAACGACCAAGGGCGACCCGTCGATGCGCGAGTACTGGGGCAACCAGATGCGCGACGGCCTGGTGCAGGCCTTCGAGCGCTCCTACCGGGGCAACCGGGCGCCGCTGGTCATCGGCAACCACTTCGAGTCCTGGAACGGCGGCACCTACATGCGTGCGGTCGAGGAGACCATCGCCACGGTCTGCGTGCAGAAGGACGTCAAGTGCGTCTCCTTCCGCCAGCTCGCCGACTGGCTCGACGCCCAGGACCCGGCGGTCCTCGCCAAGCTCCGCACCCTGAAGGTCGGCGAGGCCCCGGCCGGCGGCTGGCCGGCCTTCCTGGCCCCGCAGCCCGCCGCACCGGCCGGAGCCCCGGCGGGCGCGGCAGGCGCGGCGGCTCCGCCCGCCGCGGTCAAGCCGGCTGAGCGGCGCTGAGCCCTTCGGACAGTTCGGACAGGACGAATCCGGGGTCGACCTGCGCCGCCAGGTCGACCCCTGTTCGGGCGTTGCCCCAGCTCTCCGCGTTCTTCAGGTGGAAATGGACCATCTGGCGCGTGTAGCGCTCCCAGTCGCGGTCGGCGTACGAGGCGTCCGCCGCGTTGCGGAGGGTCTGCAGGGCCGTGCGGTTGGCGGTCTCCAGGAGCTCGAAGAGCGGCGGGCGGCCCTTCTCCATGGAGCGCACCCAATCGGAGTGGCCGACCGTCACCAGCAGGTCGTCGCCGACCTCGGCGCGCAGGAAGTCGACGTCGTCCGGGCCCTGCACCTTGTTGCCGACGACCTTCAGCGCGACCCCGAAGTCCCGCGCGTACTCCTTGTACTGACGGTAGACGGAGACGCCCTTGCGGGTCGGCTCGGCCACCAGGAACGTCATGTCGAAGCGGGTGAACATGCCGGAGGCGAAGGAGTCGGAGCCGGCGGTCATGTCGACGACCACGTACTCGTCCTCCCCGTCCACCAGGTGGTTCAGGCACAGCTCCACCGCGCCGACCTTGGAGTGGTAGCAGGCCACTCCGAGGTCCGACTCGGTGAACGGCCCCGTCGCCATCAGCCGGATCCCGTTCCCGTCGAGCGCCACCGGCCGGGCGCAGGCCGTGTAGACGGGGTTGTCCTCGCGGACCCGGAGCAGTCGCGAGCCCTCTCCGGGCGGTGTCGTCTTGATCATCGTGTCGGCGGAGGCGATCCGCGGGTTGGCGCCCCGCAGGTACTCCTTGATCAGCGGCAGGTGCGCTCCCATCGCGGGCAGCGCGGCGGCCTCCTCGTCGGAGAGACCGAGCGCCGCCCCGAGGTGCTGGTTGATGTCGGCGTCGACCGCCAGGACCGGGGCTCCGGCGGCGGCGAGGTGTCGGATGAAGAGCGAGGACAGCGTCGTCTTGCCGCTGCCGCCCTTCCCCACGAAAGCGATCTTCATGTTCACCTAGCGTAGTGGAATGACTGCTCGCCGTGGTCAAGGTGCGTGAAGAAGACCACTCCAAGGTGGGGTGCGGGCCGCGGGCGCGTAGCCTCCCTACTTATGAGTACGCACGCCTCTGACCCCCTGGCCGCCCTCGGTTCCCTGCCGGGCGTCGCCGACTCGGTGGACTCCGTACGCAAGGCCGTCGACCGGGTCTACGGCCACCGTGTGATGCGCCGGCGCAGCAACGAGATCACCTCCGAGGCGGCGCTGCGCGGGGCGCGCGCCTCCGCCGCGCTCGAGGGCGCCGACTGGGCGCTCGAAGAGGTCCGCCGGCGCACCGACTTCGGCGCGGACCCGGAGGCCCGCACGGTCGGCGCGGCGCTGCGGCTGAGTGCCGAGAGCGGCCAGCTGCTCTCCATCTGGCGCCAGTCGCCGCTGCGGGTGCTCGCCCGGCTGCACCTGGTCGCCGAGGGCGAACCGCGTGATTCCACCGGCCGGCCGCGGCAGGCGGGCGAGACGGTGGACGAGCCGCTGATCGAGGCGCCGCTGCCGGATCCGGCCGAGGTCTCGGGGCGGCTCGACGGACTGGCCGACCTGATCATCGCGGGCGGCGACGCCCCGGCCCTCGTCACGGCCGCCGTGGTGCACGGCGAGCTGCTCGCCCTGCGGCCGTTCACCTCGCACAACGGCCTGGTCGCGCGGGCGGCGGAGCGGATCGTGCTGATCGGCAGCGGTCTCGACCCGAAGGCGATCTGCCCGGCCGAGGTCGGACACGCGGAGCTGGGCCGGGCGGCGTATCTGGCCGCCTTCGAGGGCTATCTCTCCGGAACCCCGGAGGGCATGGGGGCCTGGATCGCACACTGCGGGCGCGCGGTGGAACTCGGGGTACGGGAGTCGACGGCCGTCTGCGAGGCGCTGCAGCGCGGCGCGGCCTGAGCGCTTCCGGTCCGGTACGTCTCCGGGCGTGCCCCCGGACATGGGTTGCGGCGGTACCAGACTTCGGTACCGCCGCTGGCACGTCTACCCAGTTACCAAGCGTCCTCGATATGTGCCCATCAAGCGGGGAACTTTGCCCTGCGCCTGGTGCGGCTGGCCCTTAATCGAAGGGTCGACGTCGCGTGGGTGCCAGGTTTCTGTGCATCAGGTCCGTGGGGCCGTCATGCTCAACAGGTGATCCTCTCGGATGTCCCCGGTCTCGCGGGCCTGATTCCTTTCTACTCCTGTCCGGATGGAAGCGAAAGTCCTGAATCCGCTTCTTTGTGCTCTTCTCAAATCCGGGCAAAGGGATCGACAAGTCCCGAGGTCGGGGCGCCGGTGACCCGCCCCGGTGCCCCGGAAAGCGGAACTCAGGCGATGGCCCGGGCGGCCGCGCGGGCGAGTGCGGCCTGCCGGCGGCGGCTGGCGTACCAGACGAGCCCGGCGGTGGCCGCCGCCGCACCCACCGCCGCCGCGGCGACGAGTGCCGGACGCGGCGGCATCCGGAACTCCGGCAGCCGCTGCTTGAGCCGGACCGGCTTGTCGAAGACGAGCACCGGCCAGTCCCGCGCCGTCGCCTCGCGGCGCAGCGCCCGGTCCGGATTCACCGCGTACGGGTGGCCCACGGCCTCCAGCATCGGGACGTCGGTCGCCGAGTCGCTGTACGCGAAGCAGCGCGAGAGGTCGTAGCCCTCGGAGGCGGCGAGCTCCCGGACGGCCTCCGCCTTGGTCGGCCCGTACGCGTAGTACTCCACCTCGCCGGTGAAGCAGCCGTCCTCGCCGACCACCATGCGCGTGGCGACCACCCGGTCGGCGCCGAGCATCTCGCCGATGGGCTCCACGACCTCGGCCCCGGAGGTCGAGACGATCACGACGTCCCGGCCGGCGGCGTGGTGGTCCTCGATGAGCGAGGCCGCCTCGTCGTAGATGATCGGGTCGATCAGATCGTGCAGGGTCTCGGCCACGAGCTCCTTCACCTGAGCGACGTTCCAGCCTTTGCAGAGCGCGGAGAGATATTCGCGCATCCGCTCCATCTGGTCGTGATCGGCCCCGCCGACCAGGAACACGAACTGGATGTACGCCGTCCGCAGTGCGGCACGGCGACTGATCAGTCCGCCCCGGTAGAAGGACTTGCTGAAGGTCAGTGTCGAGGACTTCGCAATGACCGTCTTGTCCAGGTCAAAGAAGGCGGCTGCGCGCGGCGTCGAGTGGTTTTCCACGAGCCCGAGCATAGGTGCCCGCCATTCGGCGTACGCTGGGGCGCGTGGGTTTGCCTGAGAAGGCTCTCGGGTACACCATGGAAGTCACGGATCGTTCGCGACCGTGCTAACCCGGACCGGCTCCTCCCCCCCCGAGTCGGCCGGAGAGACGACCCCCGCTCTCCCCCCCGGCGGGGGTCGTCGCATGTCCGGACGGGTTTTCGTCCACTCTTCACTCATCTTCTCCCCTTCCTCCGGCCCGCGTTGCCGCGACGGCCGGGTGCGCGCACGAACCCTTGATTCGTCACTCAGCGTAGTTGTCGGGATGCTCTCCGGACAGTCCCGGATCGGGTGACGGAGTTATTCACAGGCAGCCGGTTATCCACAGTTTTCGAGCAAGATCCACATGATTTCCGGGGCCGCTGCACGGTGATTCCGGTCGCGAAGTCCGCGAACCGCAGGAATCACGTGAGGGGTGGGTGCCGTGGAGGGACCGAAGACTTCCGGAACGCCGGTACGAGGCAGGGCGGTGCGCGGCGCCGCGGCGGGGCGTCCGCGCCCGGGCCCGGATCCGGGCGTGGGCGGAGGAATGGCGGACAACGGCGGGCCGCCGGTCCGGCCGCTGCTCGTCACCGAGGACCTGGTGCTGCTCGACGACCTGCTGCGGTTGTGCGCCGCCGCGGGCGCCGAGCCCGAGGTGCACCACTCCGTGCCCGAACACCTGGCGGGCCGGCCCGACCCGCCGCTCGTGCTCGTCGGCGACGACGCCGCGGTCCGCTGCCGCGGCGCCGCCCGGCGGCCCGGCGTACTGCTGGTCGGCCGGGAGCCCGACGACCCCGGCGTGTGGCGGCGCGCCGTCCGGATCGGCGCGGAGGAGGTCCTGATCCTGCCGGGCGACGAGGGCCGGCTCGTGGATCTGATCGCCGATGCCGTCGAGGGCGTCGGCCGGCAGGCCCCGACCGTCGGTGTCATCGGCGGCCGCGGCGGCGCCGGAGCCTCCACCCTGGCCTGTGCCCTCGCGCTCGCCGCCGTCCGGGCCGGGCAGCGCACCCTCCTCGTCGACGGCGACCCGCTCGGCGGAGGACTCGACGTCCTGCTCGGCGGGGAGCGTGCCGAGGGCCGTCGCTGGCCCGACTTCGCCACGTCCAAGGGCCGTGTGGCCGGCGCCGCCCTGGAGGAGTCGCTGCCCGAGGTGCACGGGCTGCGGGTGCTGAGCTGGGACCGGGGCGACCCGGTGCCCGTGCCGCCCGAGGCCATGCGCTCGGTGCTCGCCGCCGCCCGGCGGCGCGGCGGGGTCGTCGTGGTCGACCTGCCCCGACGCATCGACGCCACGGTCACCGAGGCGCTCGCCCAGCTCGACCTCGGACTGCTGCTCGTCCCCGGCGAACTGCGTGCCGTCGCGGCGGCCCAGCGGATGGCCGACGCCGTCGGCACTGTTCTCCGCGACCTGCGCGCGGTCGTCCGCGGACCGTACACGCCCGGGCTGGACGAGGAGTGGATCGCCGACGCCCTCCGGCTCCCGCTCGCCGGCGAACTCCCCTACGACGCCGGTCTGTCGCCCGCAGGCGACGGCGGGCCCCCGCCTGGCGCCGAGACCCGCAGCGGACTCGCCCGGTTCTGCACCGCGTTCTGGGACCGGGTCCTCACCCCGGAGCGTGCGGCATGAGCGGTACGGGACTGCTGGACGCCGTGCGCCAGCGGCTCGCCGAGAGCGGCGCCGAGCCGACCCCGGCCCGCGTCGCGGCGGCCCTCCGAGCCCAGGGGCGCCTGCTCGGCGACGCGGAAGTGCTCGGCGCGGCCGAGGAGTTGCGCAGCGAACTGATCGGCGCCGGGCCGCTGGAGCCGCTGCTCGCCGACCCGCGGGTCACCGACGTCCTGGTCTCCGCGCCCGACCGGGTCTGGATCGACCGTGGCGCGGGCCTGGAGACGACCGGGGTGACCTTCCCGGACGCCGCGGCGGTACGCCGCCTCGCACAGCGGCTCGCGGCGGTGGCCGGCCGGCGGCTCGACGACGCCCGGCCCTGGGTCGACGCCCGTCTCCCCGACGGCACCCGCATGCACGCGGTCCTGCCGCCGGTCGCCGTCGGCTCGACCTGTCTGTCCCTGCGGGTGGTGCGGCCCCGGGCCTTCTCGGTGGGCGAGCTGGCCGAGGCGGGCACCGTCCCGGCCGGCGGCGAGGCGGTGCTGCGGGCGCTGGTCGAGGCCCGGGTCTCCTTCCTCGTCAGCGGCGGCACGGGCTCGGGGAAGACCACCCTGCTGTCCACCCTGCTCGGCCTGGTCGGCCCCCGCGAGCGGATCGTCATCGCCGAGGACTCCGCCGAACTGCGCCCCGACCACCCGCATGTGGTGCGCCTGGAGGCACGCCCGCCCAACCAGGAGGGCGCCGGGCTCGTGACCCTGCGGGATCTGGTGCGCCAGGCGCTGCGGATGCGACCCGACCGGCTGGTGGTCGGCGAGGTCCGAGGCCCGGAGGCCGTCGATCTGCTCGCGGCCCTGAACACGGGCCACGAGGGCGGTTGCGGCACGGTCCACGCCAACGCGGCGGCGGACGTGCCCGCTCGGCTCGAGGCCCTGGGGACGGCCGCGGGCCTCGACCGGGCCGCTCTGCACAGTCAGTTGGGCGCCGGGCTCTCCGCGGTGCTGCACGTGGTGCGGGACCGGTCCGGGACCCGCCGGATCGCCGAGGTGCACGTCCTCGAACGGGACCGGGAGGGACTGGTGGTGACGGTGCCCGCGCTGAGCTGGAAACCGGGCGGGTTCCAGCGGGAGCGGGGCTGGGGGCGGCTGCGGTCGCTGATCGGGGGCGAGCGATGACGCTGTCGGTCCTCGGAGTGGCGCTGTGCGTGGTGCTCGCCGCGTGGTGGACGGTCGGGCAGGAGCGGGCGACCCGCAGGGCACGGGTGGTGCTGGCCGTCCAGGGCGACCCGGCACGGACCTGGAGCGCGGCCGGCAGGCGCTGGTGGGGCCGGGTGGGAGGCCGCCGTGAATGGCTGTGCCTGCCTGCGGCCGGGGTGGTCGCCCTGCTCGGCTCCTCGCCGCTGCCCTTGCTCGCGGGAGCCGTCGGTGTGCCGCTGGCCGGACGCAGGCTGCGGGCGGCCGGCGCGCGACGGGAGCGGGAGGCACGCGCGGACCGGGTGGTGGCGCTGTGCGGAGCCGTCGCGGGAGAACTGAGGGCCGGGTGGCAGCCCGCCCAGGCGCTGGCGTTCGCGGCCCGCACCACCGGGGCGCTCGGCGGACAGGAGGCCGCGGTCCTCGCGGCGGCCCGCTTCGGCGGGGACGTGCCCGAGGCGCTGCGCCGGGCCGCCCGCCGGGACGGGGCCGACGGCCTGGCCGGGATGGCCGCCTGCTGGCAGGTCGCCGTGGACGGCGGCGCGGGCCTCGCCGCCGGCCTCGACCGGCTGGAGGCGGCCCTGCGGGCCCACCGGGACCAGCGGGAGCGGCTGCGGGCCCAACTGGCCGGGGCCTGGGCCACGGTGGCTGTCCTCGCGGTGCTGCCGGTCGCCGGACTCGGACTCGGCTCGGCGCTCGGGGCCCGCCCGCTGTGGGTGCTGCTCCACACCCCCGCGGGCCTCGGCTGCCTGCTTGTCGGCGGCGCCCTGGAGGCGGTGGGTCTGTGGTGGGCGGCCCGGATCGTGCGGGGAGGCGAGCAGGTGTGACGACGCTGCTGAAGGTGGTGTGCACCCTTACGGGCCTCGGCTGCTTCCTTGCCGGCGGCGCTCTGGAGGTCGCGGTTCTGTGGCGGGCCGCTCGGCTCGAGCGGGGAGGTGAGCGATCGTGATCGCGCTGCTCATGGTGCTGAGCGCCCTGGCCGCGCTCGGTCTGGCCCTGGCCGACCGGCGGCGCCGCCGGCGGACCCGCACGCGGGCGGCCGCCCTGCTCGCGAGGGAACGGGAGCCCCGGCGGAGCCGACGGCCGGTTCTGCCGGCCCGGGTGCGGGCCTGGGGGATGCCCTGCGCGGCGGGCCTCGCCGGGTTCGTGCTGGTCGGCGGGCTTCCCGGAGTCCTTGCCGGCGCCGGGGCCGCCTGGGGGCTGTGGCACCTCCGGGCGCGCCGGTCGCGGGACGCGGACGCTGCCGGAGGCGCGGAGGCGCTGGAGACGGCTCGTCAGCTGCCGCTCGCGGCCGACCTGTTGGCGGCATGTGCCTCGGCCGGTGCGCCGCCCGGGGAGTCGGCGGAGGCGGTGGGGCGGTCGCTGGGCGGGCCGGTGGGCGAGCGGCTGGTGCACACCGCCGCGGAACTGCGCCTCGGTGGCGAACCGGCAGAGGTGTGGCGGAGGTTCGGCGAGATACCCGGCGCGGAGGGGCTGGCCCGCTGCCTGGAGCGGGCCGCCTCCTCCGGGGCGCCCGCGGCCGATGCCGTGGCGCGCCACGCCGAGGGGCTGCGGGCGGGCCGTGCCCGCACGGCGGCCGCCCGGGCACAGCGCGCGCAGGTGCTGATCACCGCGCCCGTCGGGCTGTGCTTCCTGCCCGCCTTCCTGGCCGTCGGGGTGGCGCCGGTGGTGATCGGCCTGGCGAGCGGACTGCTCGGCGGCCGGTGAGGACGGACGGGCGCCCGGCAGGGCGCCCGGCGAGATGACGAAGTGGTTCGCAATCGGACGAGGAGGTTCGAAGGATGCAGGTCAGGAATCGGCTGAGCACGTGGTGGCGGGCCCGGAAGGCCGCGGCACGAAGGGACGCCGGCATGAGTACGACGGAGTACGCGATGGGCACGATCGCCGCCGCGGCCTTCGCGGCCGTGCTCTACAAGGTGCTCACCAGCGGAACGGTCTCCAAGGCGCTGGAATCGCTGATCGGGAAGGCCCTCGATGCGCCGTTCTGACCGGGGCTCGGTGACGGCCGAGACGGCGGTCGCCCTGCCCGCCCTGGTGCTGTTCACGGCGGCACTGCTGTGGGCGCTGGCGGCGGCCGCGGCGCAGATCCAGTGCGTGGACGCGGCACGGGCCGGGGCGCGGGCGGTGGCCCGCTCCGAGCCGGTTCCCGCCGCCGAGGCGGCGGCCAGGGCCGCCGCGCCGGAGGGAGCCACGGTGGGCGTGGCGCGGGAGGGCGAGCTGTGGCGGGTGACCGTCGAGGCGAACGCGCCCGGGCCCGGCGGCCTGGGGCTGACGCTGCGGGCCGGGGCGGCCGCACTCGCCGAGGACACGGTGGGGGAGGTGCTGCCATGAGGACCGCCCGCGACCGTCCCGGTGCCCGCCGTGCCGGACGCCCGGCCGACCGCGGGGCGGCCACGGTGTGGACGGCCTTCGCCGCCTGCGCCCTGTGCGTGGTGTTCGGGGCGGTTCTCGCCCTCGGCCAGGCTGTCGCGGCCCGCCACCGTGCGGGGGCCGCGGCCGATCTGGCCGCCCTCGCGGCCGCGGACCGCGCCCTGTGGGGCGAGCGGGACGCCTGCGCCGCCGCGGCCCGGGTGGCGGAGGCGCAGGGAGCCGTGCTGGTCGACTGCCGGGTCCGTGAGGACATCGCCGACGTCACCGCCCGCGTCACCGGCGGCCCCTGGCATCTCCGGGCACGCGCCCGCGCCGGCCCGGCCGCTCCGGCGGTCCCGCCGGGCTCCGGGGAGCTACGCGTCCTCGGGGGCGCCGCGCAGGAGCTGGGTGAGGAGGCGGACGGCGCCGCGCTTGTGCAGGGGGTCGTTGCCGTTGCCGCACTTGGGGGACTGGATGCAGGAGGGGCAGCCGGCGTCGCACTCGCAGGAGGCGATGGCCTCGCGGGTGGCGGAGAGCCAGGCGCGGGCGGTGTGGAAGGCGCGCTCGGCGAAGCCGGCGCCGCCCGGGTGCCCGTCGTAGACGAAGACCGTCGGCAGCAGGGTGTCGGGGTGGAGCGGCACGGAGACGCCGCCGATGTCCCAGCGGTCACAGGTGGCGAAGAGCGGGAGCATGCCGATCGAGGCGTGTTCGGCGGCGTGCAGGGCGCCGCCGAGGATCTCCGGGGTGATCCGGGCGGCGTCGAGCTGGTCCTCGGTGACCGTCCACCACACGGCCCGGGTGCGCAGGGTGCGGGGCGGCAGGTCGAGCTTGGTCTCGCCGAGCACCTCGCCGGTGATCAGACGGCGGCGGAGGAAGGAGACGACCTGGTTGGTGACCTCGACGGAGCCGTAGCAGAGGCGGCCGGCTCCCCACGGGATCTCGGTGTCGGTGGACAGGACGGAGATGGTGGTGGTGTCGCGGGCGACGGTCGAGTAGGGCGGGTTCGCCTCCTCGACGAGGGCCACGGAGTCCTTCAGGTCGAGTTCGCGGACCAGATAGGTGCGGCCCTGGTGGAGGTGGACGGCGCCCTCGTGGACGGCGGTGTGCGAGGCGGCCTCGTCGATCGTGCCGAGCAGCCGGCCGGTGCCGGCCTCGACGATCCGGACGGGGCTGCCGCCGCCGCCCCGGATGTCGGTGAGGTCGGCGGCCCGCTCACGGCGGGTCCAGTACCAGCCGGAGGCACGGCGGCGGAGCAGCCCGGCGGACTCCAGCTGGGGCAGCAGCCCGGGCACCGCCGGGCCGAAGAGGTCCAGGTCGGACTCGGTCAGCGGCAGCTCAGCGGCGGCGGCGCACAGATGGGGGGCGAGGACGTAGGGGTTGTCGGGGTCGAGCACGGTGGACTCGACGGGCTGCTGGAAGATCGCCTCGGGGTGGTGGACCAGGAAGGTGTCCAGCGGGTCGTCACGGGCTACCAGGACCGCGAGCGCGCCCTCGCCGGAGCGCCCGGCACGGCCGGCCTGCTGCCACAGGGAGGCGCGGGTGCCCGGATAGCCGGCGATCACCACGGCGTCGAGGCCGGAGACGTCCACGCCGAGTTCCAGGGCGGTGGTGGCGGCCAGGCCGAGGAGTTCCCCGGAGTGCAGGGCCCGCTCCAGGGCGCGCCGCTCCTCGGGCAGGTAGCCGCCTCGGTACGCGGCGACCCGGCGGGCCAGGGAGCGGTCGACCTCGGCGAGGCGTTCCTGGGCGATCACCGAGATCAGCTCGGCGCCGCGCCGGGAGCGCACGAAGGCGACCGAGCGGACGCCCTGCACGGTCAGATCGGTCAGCAGATCGGCGGTCTCGGCGGTGGCGGTGCGGCGGACCGGGGCGCCCTGCTCGCCGTGCAGCTCGGTCAGCGGCGGCTCCCACAGGGCGAAGACCAGTTCGCCGCGCGGGGAGGCGTCGTCGGCGACCTCGGTGACCGGGAGCCCGGTGAGACGGCCGGCGGCGAGGGCGGGCTCGGCGGAGGTGGCCGAGGCGAGGAGGAACACCGGTTCGGAGCCGTACCGGGCGCAGATCCGGCGCAGCCGGCGCAGCACCTGGGCGACATGGGAGCCGAAGACACCGCGGTAGGTGTGGCACTCGTCGACGACGACATAGCGGAGGGAGCGGAGGAAGGAGGACCAGCGGGGGTGGGACGGGAGTATGCCCCGGTGCAGCATGTCGGGGTTGGTGAGCACGTAGTTCGCGTACTGGCGGACCCACTCGCGCTCCTCGACCGGCGTGTCGCCGTCGTAGACGGCGGGGCGGATCCGGTTGCCGAGCGGGGCGGCGAGTTCGCGCACGGCGCGCCGCTGGTCGGCGGCGAGGGCCTTGGTGGGTGCGAGATACAGGGCGGTGGCGCCCCTCCCGTTGGCGGCCTCGGATCCGTCCAGGAGGGTGGACAGGACGGGGGTGAGATACGCGAGCGACTTGCCCGAGGCGGTTCCCGTGGCGATCACCACCGAGTCGCCGTCCAGGGCGTGCTCGGCGGCTTCCGCCTGGTGGGCCCAGGGATGCTCGATACCGGCCTTCTCGATGGCCGCGATCACTTCCGCCCGGATGCGGTGCGGCCACACGGCATGCCGGCCCTCACGGGCGGGCAGATGCTCCGTATGAGTGATGCGCGCGGCCCGGCTCTCGCCTCGCGAGAGCCGGTCGAGGACCTCGCCGGGAGAGGGGCGGCTGCCCGTGTCTTCCGTGGGTCGGCTGGTGCGGTGATTCCTGGCCATCGGCTCCGAGTGTGTCACCGGCGTGACGGACAATGCTTCCAAGGCGTCGTGCATGGCTGCCGGTAAGTGATTGAATGCCATCGCGGCCGGCGATCCGTCCCGTGGCTCCGCCCGGGAGACCAGAGGGCCGCTCGATAGCTAGGTGCTGGAGGACCCGTGGACCTGTCTCTGTCGACTCGCACTGTGCCCGGCCCGAATGGCGACCGTACGGTCGTCGAGGTCGGTGGCGAGATTGATGTGTATACCGCGCCCAAGCTGCGCGAGCAGTTGGTCGAGTTGGTGAACGACGGCAGCTACCACCTGGTTGTCGACATGGAAGGCGTGGACTTCCTCGACTCGACCGGCCTCGGCGTGCTGGTGGGCGGCCTGAAGCGCGTGCGCGCGCACGAGGGATCGCTGCGTCTGGTGTGCAACCAGGAGCGCATCCTGAAGATCTTCCGGATCACCGGTCTCACCAAGGTGTTCCCGATCCACACCTCGGTCGAAGAGGCCATCAACGCGGCCGACTGAGCCCGCGCTCAGCCGTCGTCCCGTGCAGCCGCCGAGAATCCCAGGGGGATCGCATGGCCACCGTTGAACTGCTCTTCAGCGCCCAGCCCGAGCACGTCCGCACGGCCCGTCTGGTGGCCGCCGCGGTCGCGCGCCGGGCCGGGGTCGACGAGGCGGTCCTCGACGAGGTCCGGCTCGCCGTCGGCGAGGCCTGTTCCCGTGCGGTGGGGCTGCACCGCAGCAACGGGGTCACCACCCCGGTCCGGGTCGTGCTGACCGAGGAGGAGAAGAGCTTCTCCATCGAGGTCGGCGACGAGGTGCCGGGCGCGGGTGTGGCGGCGGCCGACGCCGCCGGGGTGCCCGGCGAGCGGGAGGCGGCCCCGGCGCCGGCCGAGGACTTCGACGACGCCGACGGCGAGGACGAGATGGGTCTCGCGGTGATCCGCGGGCTCGTCGACGACGTCGAGGTGAGCGCCGGCGAGGACGGCGGCACCATCAGGATGAGCTGGCCCGCCAACCCGGACGCCGCGCTCGCCTGACCCTCCGCCGCCCGGCCCGCCCGGCGCGACGGACCCGAGTACGCGAAAGAGGCCCTGCACCGCAGGGCCTCTCTTTCGCATGCCCGGCCGCTCGCCGCCAGGCCCGTGGCGCAGGGCGGGATCGCCGCCCCGCACCCCGCTCGTAATGCTTTGGGGGTATTACCGCATTCGGCGGTACTTGTGAGGTATTCGGGAATTCCCATTGCGGCGACCTGTTTTGATCAGGTTTCCCTCCTTACAATCCGGCTTGTCTTGACCCCACGACGTCAAGGAGGACGGAATGGCGGGTCTCGCAGCCGCGGTGCTCACTCAGGAGAACCGTGTGATCGTGGTCGTCGTCGCGGCCGTCGCGCTCGCGGCGCTGGTCGTGGCCCAGCTCCTCGTGCGCCAGGTCCTCGCGGCGGGCGAGGGCACGGAGCGGATGAAGGAGATCGCGGGCGCCGTGCAGGAGGGCGCCAACGCGTATCTCGCCCGGCAGCTGCGTACCCTCGCGGTCTTCGCCGTCGTCGTGTTCTTCCTGCTGTTCCTGCTGCCCGCGGACGACTGGTCGCAGCGGGCGGGCCGCTCGCTGTTCTTCCTGGTCGGCGCGCTGTTCTCGGCGGTCACCGGCTATGTGGGCATGCGGCTCGCGGTGCGGGCGAACGTCCGGGTCGCCGCGGCGGCCCGGGAGGCCACCCCGGCCGAGGGCGAACCGGCGAAGGACCTGACGGATGTCGCGCACCGGGCGATGAAGATCGCGTTTCGTACGGGTGGCGTGGTCGGCATGTTCACCGTCGGGCTCGGCCTGCTCGGCGCGTCCTGCGTGGTGCTCGTCTACGCCGCCGACGCGCCGAAGGTCCTGGAGGGCTTCGGCCTGGGCGCCGCGCTCATCGCCATGTTCATGAGGGTCGGCGGCGGCATCTTCACCAAGGCCGCCGACGTCGGCGCCGACCTGGTCGGCAAGGTCGAGCAGGGCATCCCCGAGGACGACCCGCGCAACGCCGCGACCATCGCCGACAACGTGGGCGACAACGTCGGCGACTGCGCGGGCATGGCCGCCGACCTCTTCGAGTCGTACGCCGTGACACTGGTCGCCGCGCTGATCCTCGGCAAGGCCGCCTTCGGCGACGTCGGCCTCGCCTTCCCGCTGATCGTCCCGGCGATCGGCGTGGTCACGGCCATGATCGGCATCTTCGCCGTGGCCCCCCGGCGCACCGACCGCAGCGGGATGACGGCCATCAACCGCGGCTTCTTCCTGTCCGCGGTGATCTCACTGGTCCTGGTGGCCGTCGCCGCCTTCGTCTACCTGCCGTCCTCCTACGCCGAGCTCGACGGCGTCACCGAGCCCGGCATCCCCGCCCACGGGGGCGACCCGCGGGTGCTCGCCCTGGTCGCCGTGGCCATCGGCATCGTGCTCGCCGCGCTGATCCAGCAGCTCACCGGCTACTTCACCGAGACCGGCCGGCGCCCGGTCCGCGACATCGGCAAGTCGTCGCTGACCGGCCCCGCCACCGTCGTCCTCGCCGGCATCTCCATCGGCCTGGAGTCGGCCGTCTACACGGCGCTGCTGATCGGCCTCGCCGTCTACGGCGCCTTCCTGCTCGGCGGCGCCTCGATCATGCTGGCACTGTTCGCGGTGGCCCTGGCCGGCACCGGGCTGCTGACCACGGTCGGCGTGATCGTGGCCATGGACACCTTCGGACCGGTCTCCGACAACGCGCAGGGCATCGCCGAGATGTCCGGCGACGTACGGGGCGCCGGGGCGCAGGTGCTCACCGACCTCGACGCCGTCGGCAACACCACCAAGGCGATCACCAAGGGCATCGCGATCGCCACCGCCGTCCTCGCCGCGTCCGCGCTCTTCGGCTCCTACCGGGACGCCATCGCGACCGCCGTCGCCGACGTCGGGGCCAGGGCCGGCGAGACCAACCTCTCCATGGACATCTCCCAGCCCAACAACCTCTTCGGGATGATCCTCGGCGCCGCGGTCGTCTTCCTCTTCTCCGGGCTCGCGATCAACGCCGTGTCCCGGTCGGCCGGGGCCGTGGTCTACGAGGTGCGGCGGCAGTTCCGCGAGCACCCCGGGATCATGGACTACACCGAGAAGCCCGAGTACGGGCGGGTCGTCGACATCTGCACCAAGGACGCGCTGCGCGAACTCGCCACGCCCGGGCTGCTCGCCGTGACCGCCCCGATCGCGGTCGGCTTCGCGCTCGGCACCGGCGCGCTCGGCTCGTACCTCGCGGGCGCCATCGGCACCGGCGCGCTGATGGCCGTCTTCCTCGCCAACTCCGGCGGGGCCTGGGACAACGCCAAGAAGCTGGTCGAGGACGGGCACCACGGCGGCAAGGGCAGCGACGCGCATGCCGCGACCGTGATCGGCGACACCGTCGGCGACCCCTTCAAGGACACCGCGGGACCGGCGATCAACCCGCTCCTGAAGGTGATGAACCTGGTCGCGCTGCTGATCGCCCCGGCGGTCGTGCAGTTCAGTTACGGGGACGACGCGAGCCCCTGGCTGCGGGCGCTCGTCGCGGTGCTCGCGATCGGTGTGGTCGTGACGGCGGTACGGGTCTCCAAGCGGCGCTCGGTGGCCGTCGGGGACGGCTCGGAGGAACGCGACGGGACGTCGAAGGGCGCCCCCGTCGCGCCGTGAAGGGAGCCGTGAGCAGAACCCTGATCGGGATCCTGATCGGGTTCCTGAACGGGCTTGCTCCTGAGCCTTGATGAGTTCTCGTCAAAACAGGGGCGGGCGGCACGCTCTGACGTGACGTCCGCCCCTGCTTCCTTGGTTCAAACGGCTGCAATGTCGGATGAATCGGTCGCACGATCGGCGGAAGGCCCGCGTCCGGCGTGTATGTTCCGGGGCCGAGAGCCTTGGAAGGGACCGATCCGGTGAACAAGAAGCTTGCGGCCGCACTGTCCGGCGGCGCGGTACTGGTGCTCGTGCTGTCCGGTTGCAGCAGCGACGACGAGGGCGACAAGGTCAACGACTGGGCCAAGACGTTCTGCGACCAGGCACAGCCGCAGATCCAGAAGCGGGCCAACGCCAACCAGCTGATCATCTCCACGGCGGCCGACAGCAAGCCTGAGACGATCAAGGCCG
Source organism: Streptomyces sp. NPDC048623 (assembly GCF_040650755.1). Taxonomy (NCBI): domain Bacteria; kingdom Bacillati; phylum Actinomycetota; class Actinomycetes; order Kitasatosporales; family Streptomycetaceae; genus Streptomyces; species Streptomyces sp. NPDC048623. The sequence continues at coordinate 50,758 of NZ_JBEZHV010000005.1, read as the reverse complement.
CCGACTCGAAGGCCTTCCAGGACATCGCCGACGCCGACCGCGCCCTCGCCAAGGCCGTCGAGAGCGCCGGGGCCCCGCCGGTCGACAACGGCGAGAAGATCCAGCAGGACGCCATCAAGGAGCTCAACGCCACGGCCGTGGCGTACGACGGGCTGAAGAAGCAGGTCGACGCGCTCGACACCACGAACCAGCAGAAGTTCGCGGACGGGCTCAAGGTCGTCTCCGACAATCTGGCGAAGATCCAGAACATGGACCAGGACGCCGTCGCCAAGCTCCAGGCCGGCGAGCTCGGCCAGGCCATGGCCAAGCAGCCCGGCTGCCAGACGCCGAAGGCGTCCCTGCCGCCGAGCGCCTCCCCGAAGGCCGGAGCGCCCGAGACCGGCACGAAGACCCCGGCCGCCAAGCCCTCCGCCTCGGCGAAGAGCGAGTAGCGACCACCGCGGGCGGGCGGTCCGCCGCCCGGCCCCGCCGCCCGACCCCGGCCGGGCGGCCCCGAAGGGGCCGGTGGCGCGGCCCCGGGACGTCGGTGGCTGCCGATGTCGGTGGCGGCCGCCACAATGGGGCATGTGAGTACGACCAGCACGACCCCCAGCCTTCCGGTGCCCACGCACGCCGCCCGACTGCGCGAGGCCCTGCTCGCCGCCGACTTCACCGCCGACGGTCTGCTCGATCTGCTCGGCGCCCAGGCCTACGCGGCCCTCGCCCGCAGCGAGACCGTGCCCGCCCTGCGCGCCACCCGCGGGGACTCCCCGCTGGACACCCTCGTCCGGCTCTTCCTGCTCCAGCAGGGCGTCGACAAGGCGCGGGCCGCCGCCGCGCTGCCGCTCGACGAGGCGCTCGCCGACGGCTGGGTGACGGCCGAGGACGACACCGTGCGCGCCACCGTCGACGTCCGGCCGTACGGCGGCCCGGACGGCGAGGACTGGTTCATCGTCTCCGACCTGGGCTGCGCCGTCGGCGGCGCCGGCGGCATCGGCAAGCAGGGCCGTGACGTGGCCGGCGCGGCCGTCGTCCTCGGCGTCGGCGGGGCCTCCACCACCCTCGCCGGCATCACCGTCCGCACCCCGGTCGCCACCGCGCTCGACCTCGGCACCGGCTCCGGCATCCAGGCCCTGCACGCGGCGCAGCACGCCACCCTGGTCACCGCCACCGACCTCAACCCGCGGGCCCTGGACTTCACCCGGCTCACCCTCGCCCTCTCCGGGGCGCGCGGCGCCGAGCTGCTGGCCGGCTCGCTCTTCGAGCCGGTCGACGGCGACACGTACGACCTGATCGTCTCCAACCCGCCGTTCGTGATCTCTCCCGGCGCCGGGCTGACCTACCGGGACGGCGGGATGGGCGGCGACGACCTGTGCCGCACGCTCGTGCAGCAGGCCGGGGACCGGCTCAACGACGGCGGGTTCGCCCAGTTTCTCGCCAACTGGCAGCACGTCGAGGGCGAGGAGTGGCAGGACCGGCTGCGTTCCTGGGTGCCGGCCGGCTGCGACGCCTGGATCGTGCAGCGCGAGGTCCAGGACATCACCCAGTACACCGAGTTGTGGCTGCGGGACAGCGGCGACCACCAGGGCGACCCGGAGGCGTACCGCGCCGCGTACGGGCGGTGGCTCGACGAGTTCGAGGAGCGCAAGACGAAGGCGATCGGCTTCGGCTGGATCACCGTCCGCAAGAACCCGGCCGTCGCCTCCGGCGCGGTCGAGCCGTCGATCGTCGTCGAGGAGTGGCCGCACCCGGTCGAGCAGCCGCTCGGCGCCACCGTGCAGGCCCACTTCGAGCGCCAGGACTATCTGCGCGGCCGTGACGACGCGGGGCTGCTCGCCGACTCCTTCGTCCTCGCGCCCGAGGTCGTGCAGGAGCAGGTCGGGCTGCCCGGCGCCGAGGACCCCGAGCACGTCCTGCTGCGGCAGAACCGGGGCATGCGCCGCGCCACCCGTGTCGACCACGTCGCCGCCGGTTTCGCGGGCGTCTGCGACGGCACGCTCAGCGCCGGGCGGATCCTGGACGCCATCGGACAGCTCACCGGCGAGGACCCGGTCATGCTGCGGGACCGCACCCCGCAGGCCATCCGGCTGCTCGTCGAGGAGGGCTTCCTGCTGCCGGCCGCCCAGGCACCGGCGCAGCAGTAGGGGGAGGCCGGAGGGAGGGGAGGGGGAAAGGCCACGTGATACGGATCGAGCTCGACGAGGCCGCACTCGGCGCGACCCGCATCGCCATGAGCCCGCTGCGGGACGCCTTCTGCGCCCTCCACCTCCAACTGCCCGGGCGCAGCCCCTCCTGGCCGTACCAGGAATGGGTGGGGCACGCCCGCGCGGTGTGGCGGGAGGACGACCGGCTGCGGCCGCTGTGGGAGCTGTTCACCCAGAGCCCGGGCGAGTTCTCGGACTTCCTGCTGCCCCGGCCGATCGGCACCCCCGACGTGTACGAGGAGCTGGACCTGCTGCGGGCCACCGAGCCGGCCGCCGTGCGCGCCCATGCCGCGTACTACTACCCCGGTCTGGCCGAAGCGCCGTTCCTGCGGCCCTATCTGACGGACCCCGAGGCCGCGTGCGCGGCGCTCGCCGACGCGTACGCGGCATGGTGGGAGGAGGCCGTCGCCCCGTACTGGCCGGTGATGCGCCGGCTGGTCGAGGACGAAGTCCTGGTCCGGGCCCGGACCTTCGCGACCGAGGGCGTCGACGCGCTGTTCAGCGGTCTGGAGAGCCGGGCGCGCTGGCAGCGGCCGGTGCTCGAACTCACCAAGCACACCGAGGCGGAGTACGCGGCGGGCGAGCGGCGGCTCGTGCTCGTGCCGCTGGTCTTCGCCGAGGGCTGCCGGCTCTACTCGACCGACGACCCCGAGGTCCTCGCCGTCTCCTTCCAGGCCCGCGGCGCCGCCGCGCTGCGCGAACCGGCCGAGCGGGTGGCCGACGACCGGCTCGGGCTGCTGCTCGGCCGCGGCCGGGCCGCCGTCCTGCGCGAACTCGACGGCCCGCTCACCACCGCCGGCCTCGCCGACCGCCTCGGCCTCGCGCCCAGCACCGTCTCCGAGCACCTGTCCCTGCTCGCCGACGCGGGCGTCGTCACCCGCCACCGCGTGGGGCGCTCGGTCTACTACCAGCTGACGGACACCGGCCGTTCGCTGCTCGCGCTGCTCGCGGGGCAGAACGTGCTGAGCGTGATCGCCTGACGATTCGGGGCCTCCCGAATCGTTCGCCCGGGCCCGGGCGGCGTCGCCAGACTCCGCCCCATGCTCGCTATCGAGGCGGACGCGCTGCGCCGCACCTACACCAGCCGGACCGGGTGGCTCCGGCCCCGCCGGACCGAGACCGAGGCCGTGCGCGGGGTCACCTTCGACGTGGCGCCCGGCGAACTCTTCGGCCTGCTCGGCCCCAACGGCGCCGGGAAGACCACCACCATCAAGATGCTCAACACCCTGCTCCTTCCGACCTCCGGCACGGCGAGGGTGTTCGGGCACGACGTGGCCCGCGAGCCCGTCGCCGTACGGCGACGCATCGGGTACGTCTTCGGCGGGGACCGCGGCCTCTACGACCGGCTCAGCGCGCTCGACAACCTGCGCTACTTCGCCGAGCTGTACGGCGTCGAGGCCCGCGACCAGAAGCGGCGGATCGCCGAACTCCTCGACCTGGTGGGCCTCGCGGGCCGCGAGCGGGAGCGCGTCGAGGGCTACTCGCGCGGCATGCGGCAGCGGCTGCACATCGCCCGCGGGCTGCTGCACCGGCCCGACGTGCTGTTCCTCGACGAGCCGTCGATCGGCGTCGACCCGGTCGCCGCGCGCGATCTGCGCCGTACCGTCGCGGACCTCGCGGCCGCCGGCACGACCGTGCTGCTCACCACCCACTACATGGGCGAGGCCGACGAGTTGTGCGACCGGATCGCGGTCATCGCGGGCGGCCGGATCCGCGCCCTCGGCACGCCGGAGAGCCTGAAGTCCCGGGTCGGGGACCGGGACGTGCTCGACGTCGAGGTGTACGGGGTCGGCGAGGACGTGCTCGACCGCATCCGGCGGGTGCCCGGGGTGCGGGGCGTCGCCGTGGAGGAACGGGGCACCGCCCAGGCCCTCACCGTGCAGACCGACCGGGGCGCCGAACTGCACGCGCCGGTGCTGGCCGCCCTCGACGGCGTACGGATCGGGCGCGTCGTGAGCCGCGAACCCTCCCTGGAGGACGCGTACATCGCCATCGTGGAGGACGGGAGTTCCCGCGTCCGGGCGGACGACCAGACCGGCGACCCGGCGGAGGTGGCGGCGTGACGCGCGCCCCGGCCCGCGTGCGCGTGCTGCGGCTCGTCGCCGTCGGCGTCCGCACCCACGTCTCGTACATGTCGCGCTCGCCGATCGAGATCACCTTCGCCGTGCTCGTCCCGCTCGTCTACGCGACCCTGGCCGTCTACCTCTTCCGCGCCGCCGGCGACCCCGACCGGCTGCTCACCGCCTCCGTCGGCGCCGGACTCATGGGCATCTGGGGCTCGGTGCTCTTCGGCTCCGGCGGCGCCGTGCAGAACCAGCGCTGGCTCGGCACCCTGGAGACCCTGGTCGCCGCGCCGACCCCGCTCGCCCTCGTGCTCCTGCCCATCACCCTCGCGACCGCCGTCATCGGCACGTACGCGATGGGCGCGACCGTGCTGTGGGGCGTGGTCCTCTTCGGGGTGCCGCTCGACTTCGCGCACCCGCTGCTCTTCCTCCTCGCCGTGCCCGTCTGCGTGCTCTCCCTCGGCATGATGGGGCTGCTCCTGGCCGCCACGTTCGTGCTGCTGCGCAACGCCAACGCGCTGGCCAATCCGCTCGACACGCCGGTCTGGCTGCTGTCCGGGCTGCTCGTGCCGGTGACCGTGCTGCCCGGCTGGACCCACCCGGTCTCCTGGGCGCTGCCCACCACCTGGGGCGCCCGGGCGGTGCACGCGGCGACCTCCGGCGGGCCGTCCGCCGCGGAGGTGCTCGTCCCGATGCTCGTCGCCGCCGCGCTCGGCGCCGGTTACGCGCTCGCCGCCGTCCTCGTCCTCGGCCGGGTGGAGCGCCGGGCCCGGGCCGCGGCGTCCCTCGCCCTCGCCTGACCCCGAAAGGCCCTCCTGATGTTCCGTTTCCTCAGGCCGGCGCGGCTCGTGCTCGTCGGCGGAGCCCTCTCGTACCGCGCCCTGTTCAACTGGACGACCCCGCCCATGTTCATCGGAACGCTGCTGGTGGGACCGCTGCTCCAGGTCTTCTTCTTCGTCTTCCTGGGACGGGAACTCGGCGTCGCGGACGACCGTTTCCATCTTGTCGGGAACGCCGTGCTCGCGGCTTCCGCCTCCTGCGTGTACGGCGGCACCATGGCCGTCGCCAACGAGCGCCGGTACGGCACCCTCGGGGCCGTCCTGCTCTCGCCCCGGCACCGGGTTCCGTTGTGGGCCGGCCGCGCCCTGCCGTACGTCCTCAACGGGCTGTTCGTCAGCGTCGTCGTGCTCGCCGCCGCCGCGACGCTGCTCGGTCTGCCGGTGCCGGTGGGCGCGCTGCCCGGGCTCGGTCTCGTGCTGCTCGCCGGGGCCACGGCCTGCTCGGCGTTCGGGCTCGCGCTCGGTGCGCTCGGGCTGCGCTTCCGCGATGTGTTCCTGGTGTCGAACGTGGCGAGCTCGGCGCTGCTCCTGCTCACCGGCGCCGCCGTGCCCCGGGACACCCTGCCCGGATGGATGCGCGCCACCGGCGAGCTGCTGCCGCTGACCCACGCGGCCGACGCGGCGCGCCGTCTCACCGCGGGCGGCGGGCTCGACGGACGGCGGCTCGGGGCCGAGCTGCTGGTCGGCGCGGGGTACGCGGTCCTGGCCGTCGCCCTGCTCGCGCTCTTCGAACGGGGCAGCCGGCGCCGCGCGACGCTCGACGTGATGTAGCAGGCGTAGCAGGCGACACGACGGAAAGGGGGAGGAGTACCGGCCATCCTCGTGAAACCGCTCGGGACCGTCCGCGCCGTTCACCGGGAATTCGCCCGCCTGATGCCGGGAGGTGCCAGCCTCGGCTCCGGAGGCCGTGGGGCCATGGGCGAGGGAACGGGGTACGGGGATGGAGAGCGGGCCGGCGATCTTCGCGGGAGCGGCGTTCATGCTGTTCGGGGCCGCACTGCTGCTCTGGACGGGCGTCCGGGTACGGCAGGGCGAGCCCGTCGCCCTCGGGGTCGCGCCGCGTGCCGCCGCGGCCCTCACCACCCTCTTCGGCGCGGTCTTCGTCCTGCTCGGGATCTGGTGCTTCGGACGGCTGTGAGCCCCCCGAGCCGCTGAGGTGACGCGGACACGACGCGGACACGACGCGGACCCGTCCGGGAGTCCGGGCGGCAGGAAGGGCAGGAGTCGGGTTACCGTTCGAGTGGCCGTTGCGGGCTTTCACCGTTTGACACGGGGGCGGGTTGTACCGTCACACTCCGCAGCGACGACAGCGTCACCGTGCGTGTCGCTGTCGTGCGTGCCAGCGCAGACCGCGTCGACCGGAGAGAAGAGCGAAGTTGTCCCCGACCAGCGAGACCGCACAGGGCGGCCGCCGACTCGTCATCGTCGAGTCGCCTGCCAAGGCGAAGACGATCAAGGGCTACCTCGGCCCCGGCTACGTCGTCGAGGCGAGCGTCGGGCACATCCGCGACCTCCCGAGCGGCGCCGCCGAGGTGCCCGAGAAGTACACCGGCGAGGTGCGCCGGCTCGGCGTCGACGTCGACCATGACTTCGCGCCCATCTACGTCGTCAACGCCGACAAGAAGGCGCAGGTCAGGAAGCTCAAGGAGCTCCTTGCCGAGTCCGACGAGCTCTTCCTCGCCACCGATGAGGACCGCGAGGGCGAGGCCATCGCGTGGCACCTCCAGGAGGTCCTGAAGCCCAAGGTGCCCGTGCACCGCATGGTCTTCCACGAGATCACCAAGGACGCCATCCAGCAGGCCGTGCGCAACCCGCGCGAGCTGAACAAGCGGATGGTCGACGCCCAGGAGACCCGCCGCATCCTCGACCGCCTCTACGGCTACGAGGTCTCGCCGGTCCTGTGGAAGAAGGTCATGCGCGGCCTGTCCGCGGGCCGCGTCCAGTCCGTCGCCACCCGGCTCGTCGTCGAGCGCGAGCGCGAGCGCATCGCCTTCCGCTCCGCCGAGTACTGGGACCTCACCGGCACCTTCTCCACCGGCCGCGCCGGTGACCCGTCCGACCCGTCCTCCCTGGTCGCGCGGCTCGCGACGGTCGACGGCAGGCGGGTCGCGCAGGGCCGTGACTTCGGCGCCGACGGGCAGCTGAAGACCGCGAACGTGCTCCACCTCGACGAGGAGAAGGCCCGCGCCCTCGCCGCCTCCCTCGCGGACACCCGCTTCTCCGTCCGCTCGGTCGAGTCGAAGCCGTATCGCCGTTCCCCGTACGCCCCCTTCCGCACCACCACCCTCCAGCAGGAGGCCAGCCGCAAGCTCGGCTTCGGTGCGAAGGCGACCATGCAGGTGGCGCAGAAGCTGTACGAGAACGGCTTCATCACCTACATGCGTACGGACTCCACGGTGCTCTCCGACACGGCCGTCACCGCGGCCCGTGCCCAGGTCACGCAGCTGTACGGCGCCGACTACCTGCCGGAGAAGCCGCGCGTCTACGCCGGCAAGGTCAAGAACGCCCAGGAGGCGCACGAGGCGATCCGCCCCTCGGGCGATCGTTTCCGCACCCCGGCGGAGACCGGCCTGACCGGCGACCAGTTCAGGCTCTACGAGCTGATCTGGAAGCGGACCGTCGCCTCCCAGATGAAGGACGCGACCGGAAACTCGGTCACCGTGAAGATCGGCGGCACCGCCGCCGACGGCCGCGACGCCGAGTTCACGGCCTCCGGCAAGACGATCACCTTCCACGGCTTCATGAAGGCCTACGTGGAGGGCGCCGACGACCCGAACGCGGAGCTCGACGACCGTGAGCGGCGCCTGCCGCAGGTCGCCGAGGGCGACGCGCTCGGCGCCGAGGAGATCACCGCCGACGGCCACTCCACCAAGCCGCCCGCCCGCTACACCGAGGCCACGCTGGTCAAGGAGCTGGAAGAGCGCGAGATCGGCCGCCCGTCGACGTACGCCTCGATCATCGGCACCATCCTCGACCGCGGCTACGTCTTCAAGAAGGGCACGGCCCTGGTGCCGTCCTTCCTCTCCTTCGCCGTGGTCAACCTCCTGGAGAAGCACTTCGGGCGGCTCGTCGACTACGACTTCACCGCGAAGATGGAGGACGACCTCGACCGCATCGCGCGCGGCGAGGCCCAGGCGGTGCCGTGGCTGAAGCGTTTCTACTTCGGCGAGGGCGGCCCCGAGGGCTCCGGCTCCGGTGCGGCCGACGCCGGCAACGGTGACGGCGACCACCTCGGCGGCCTGAAGGAACTGGTCACCGACCTCGGTGCCATCGACGCCCGCGAGATCTCCTCCTTCCCCGTCGGCAACGGCATCGTGCTGCGCGTCGGCCGCTACGGCCCGTACGTCGAGCGCGGCGAGAAGGACCAGGAGGGCCACCAGCGCGCCGACGTTCCCGACGACCTCGCGCCCGACGAGCTCACCGTCGAGCACGCCGAGGAGCTGCTCGCCAAGCCGAGCGGCGACTTCGAGCTGGGCACCGACCCGGTCAGCGGCAACCAGATCGTCGCCAAGGCCGGCCGCTACGGCCCGTACGTGACGGAGATCCTCCCCGAGGACACCCCGAAGACCGGCAAGAACGCGGTCAAGCCGCGCACCGCCTCGCTCTTCAAGACGATGTCGCTCGACACCGTCACCCTCGACGAGGCACTCAAGCTGATGTCGCTGCCGCGCGTCGTCGGCACCGACGCCGAGGGCGTCGAGATCACCGCGCAGAACGGCCGCTACGGCCCGTACCTCAAGAAGGGCACGGACTCGCGGTCGCTGACGGCCGAGGAGCAGCTCTTCACGATCACGCTCGAAGAGGCGCTGGCGATCTACGCCCAGCCCAAGCAGCGTGGCCGGGCCGCCGCCAAGCCGCCGCTGAAGGAGCTCGGCACCGACCCCGTCAGCGAGAAGCCCGTGGTCGTCAAGGACGGGCGTTTCGGCCCGTACGTGACGGACGGCGAGACCAACGCCACCCTGCGCACCGGCGACAGCGTGGAGACGATCACGCCCGAGCGCGGCTACGAGCTGCTCGCCGAGAAGCGCGCCAAGGGACCGGCGAAGAAGGCCGCCAAGAAGGCGCCCGCGAAGAAGACGGCCGCCAAGAAGACGACGGCGGCCAAGAAGACGACCACGGCGAAGAAGACGGCCGCCAAGAAGACCACGACGGCCAAGAAGACCACGACGGCGAAGGCCGCCGCCGCGAAGAAGACGGCGGCCGCCAAGCCGGAGTGACGTTCCCGACAGCGTCGGGGGGTGCGGGCCGCCGGGGCCGCACCCCCCGTCTGTTTGTTCGGGCGAAGGCCACGGGGAGCAAGGCCGTCCGGATAGGGTGGACGGATGACGCGAGCTGAGCAGCCAGACACCGACGCCGCACTCGTCGCCGATTCCCGGGAGCGTGCCGTACGGGCACTTCTGCGCCATCAGCCGCTGCGGAGGCTGTGGAGCGCACAGCTCGTCGGCGGCACGGGCGACGCCCTCGCCCTCCTCGTCCTGATCCTGCTCGGCCTCCAGGCGTCCTTCGCCGACGGCGCCCTCGGCGGCGGCTACCGGGGCGCGGCCTTCACCGTCGCCGCCGTCATCGGCGCCCGGATGCTCGCCGCGGTCCTCTTCGGCGCCGCCCTGCTCGGCCCGCTCACCGCGCTGACCGGGCCCAACGGCCCGTTCGACCGCCGCTGGACCATGATCGGCGCCGACGGGGTGCGGATCGCGCTGTTCGTCGTCGCGCCGCTGTGGATCGACTGGACCCCCGACAGCGCGCTGTGGTTCCTGCTCGGCACCGTCTTCGTGGCCGGCGCCGCCGAGCGCCTGTGGACGATCGCCAAGGAGGGCGCGGCGCCCGCGCTGCTGCCCGCCCCGCCGATCGAGGGCGCCGCCGTCCGGCCGCTCCCCGACCACCTCGGCGCGCTGCGCACGCTCAGCCTGCGCACCGGCTTCCTCGCCGTGCCCGCCGGCGCCGCCGCGCTGCTGCTCGCCACCCTCTTCGGCAACCTGCTCGGCAGCGGCATCGACTGGTTCTCGGAGCACCAGGCCGCGCTCGGCTCGTACCTGGCCGCCGGCCTGTTCACCGCGTCCGTCAACGTCCTGTACTTCGTCGAGCTGCCCGGCACCCAGACCCCGCGGCCCCGCTCGCCCCTGGAGGGCCTGCGCCGGCCGAAGCAGGGCGAGCAGGGCGGGCAGGGTGAGCAGGGCCCGGAGAAGGGCCGTACCGGCTCGCTCGGGCTGCTCGTCCTCGCCTGCGCCACGGTCGCCGCCGCCATCGCGGCCGCCGTCGCCGTCGCCGCGCTGCACGCCTTCGACCTGGGCGGCGGGCCCGTCACGTACGCGCTGCTCGTCCTCGCCCTCAGCGGCGCCACCGCCGTCGGCATCCGCACCGCCGGATCCGTCCTCACCGTGCTGTCCCGGCGCCGGCTGCTCGCCCTCGCGATCACCCTCACCGGCATCGCGCTGCTCGCCATGGGCCTGGTGCCCGACACCGCGACCGTGCTCGGGCTCGCGGCCCTCGCCGGTTACGCCGCCGGGGTCGCCGCCCGTACCGGGCACAGCCTCGTCGACCAGGAGACCGAGGAGACCCGCCGGGGCCGGGTCACCGAGCACCTCCAGGCCGTCGTCCGGGTCGGCATCGGCGTCGGCGCGCTCGGCGCGCCGCTGCTCGCCGCCGCGATCGGCCCGCACCGGCTCGCCTCCGGCGACTTCGTCTTCGCCCACGGCGGCGCGGCCTTCACCCTGATGCTGGTCGGCGCGCTGCTGCTGCCGGTCGCCGCGCTCGTCCTCGCCAAGACCGACGACCGCTCCGGCGTACCGCTCCGCCGCGACCTGCGCGACGCGCTGCGCGGCGCCGACCCGGCCCAGGCGCCCGCGCCGACCGGCTTCTTCATCGCCCTGGAGGGCGGCGACGGGGCCGGCAAGTCCACCCAGGTCGAGGCGCTCGCCGAGTGGATCCGCGCCAAGGGCCACGAGGTCGTCGTCACCCGCGAGCCCGGCGCCACCCCGATCGGCAAGCGGCTCCGGATGATCCTGCTCGACGTCTCCAGCGCCGGCCTGTCCCACCGCGCCGAGGCGCTCCTCTACGCGGCCGACCGCGCCGAGCACGTCGACTCCCTGGTCCGGCCCGCCCTTGAGCGGGGCGCGGTCGTCATCTCCGACCGGTACATCGACTCGTCCGTCGCCTACCAGGGCGCCGGCCGCGACCTGTCGCCGACCGAGATCGCCCGTATCAACCGCTGGGCCACCGGCGGGCTCGTCCCGCACCTCACCGTGCTCCTCGACGTCTCCCCGGAGACCGCCCGCGAGCGCTTCACCGAGGCCCCGGACCGGCTCGAGTCCGAGCCGCCCGAGTTCCACGCGCGCGTGCGGGCCGGTTTCCTCGCCCTCGCCGCCGGCGACCCGGGCCGCTACCTCGTGGTCGACGCCGGTCAGGAGCCGGAGGCCGTCACCACCGTCGTACGCCACCGGCTCGACCGGATGCTGCCGCTGTCCGAGGCCGAGGTGAAGGCCCAGGAGGAGGCGCGGCGCAAGGCCGAGGAGGAGGCCAGGCGCAGGGCCGAGGAAGAGGCCGCCCGCAAGGCCGAGGAGGAGCGCCTGGAGCGCGAGCGCCAGGAGCAGCTCGCCAGGCTGCGCGCCGAGGAGGAGGCGCGGCGGAAGGCCGAGGAGGAAGAGGCCCGCCGGATCGAGGCCGAGCGCCAGGCCGAGGAGGCCCGGCAGCGCGCCGAGGAGGCCCGGATCGCGGCCGAGGAGGAGCGCAGGCGGCGCGAGGCCGAGGAGAAGGCCCGCCGCGAGGAGGAGGAACGCCTCCGCAGGCAGGCCGAGGAGGAGGCCCGGCTGCGGGCCGAGGCCGAGGAGCGGCGCAAGGAGAAGCAGCGCAAGGCCGAGGAGGCGCTGATCCGCGCCGAGGAGGCGCGGCGCCTGGCGGAGGCCGCCTCGGCGAAGGCGGCGGAGGAAGCGGCGCGGAAGGCGGCGGAGGCCGCCGCCCTGAAGGCCGCCGAGGAAGAGGCCGAGGCCGCGCGGGCCGCCGCCGAGGCGCAGCGCACGGCGGCCGCGGCGAAGGCGGCCGAGGCGAAGCGCCTGCAGGAGTCGGCGAACGAGATCACGGTCGCGACGCCCGTCGTGAATCCGGACGTGAAGCCGGATGCCCAGGTGAAGCCGGACGTCACGGCGGACGACACGCCCACCGTGTCGGCGAACGAGGTCACCGTGCCCACCCCGATCGTGCGGCTCGACGAGGAGACCACGGTCATCCCGCGGATCCGTGAGACCCGGGCGCCTCGTGAGGCCGGCGAGACCGCCGTGCTGCCGGCCGTGCAGGACGGCGACCCGGCCGACCGGGTCCCGCAGGGCTTCTTCCGTGACGAGGCGCAGGGCGAGGCACGGGACGGGGTACGGGACGAGCCCGCGAGGCGCGCCGAGCCCGACGGCTCGAACGACCGGACCCGTGAGCTGCCGCAGCTGGACGAGCAGGGCCGGCCGCGCCGCCGCTCCGACTGGGCGGAGGAGACCCCGCTCGACGACCTGCCGACGCTGGCCGACGAGCTGCTCGGCGGCTTCGGCGACGAGGACGAGGACGGCAGGCGGCGGGGTCGCCGCGGCTGAATCGTCCGCTCCCCGCTGTTCCCGGCCGCGCCGGCCTCGTGCCCGGCGCGGCCGGACTGTCAGCGGGGTGCCCCACAATGGAGGGCGTACCTGAGGAGGGGCAGCAGACATGGCCGTATGGGACGACCTCGTGGGGCAGGCGAGGGTCGAGGAGCAGCTGGCCGCCGCCGCGCGCGACGCCGACGCGCTCGTGACCGCGCATGCCGCCGGCGAGCCCGCTCCCGAGGCGTCGAAGATGACCCACGCCTGGCTGTTCACCGGGCCTCCGGGAGCGGGCCGGGACACGGCGGCCCGGGCGTTCGCGGCGGCGCTGCAGTGCGTGAGCCCGGACCGGGCGCTGGGCGGGGCGCCGGGCTGCGGTTTCTGCGACGGCTGCCATACGGCCCTGGTCGGGACGCACGCGGACGTCGAGGTGGTCCGCACCGACCTGCTCTCGATCGGTGTGAAGGAGACCCGCGACCTGGTCCGGCGGGCCCAGCTGTCCCCGGCCGGCGGGCGCTGGCAGGTCATCGTCCTGGAGGACGCCGACCGGCTCACCGAGGGCGCGGCCAATGTGCTCCTGAAGGCGGTGGAGGAGCCCGCGCCGCGCACCGTGTGGCTGCTGTGCGCGCCGTCCCTTGAGGACGTGCTGCCCACGATCCGCTCCCGTTGCCGGCACCTGTCGCTGACCACTCCTTCGGTGGACGCCGTCGCCGATGTGCTGATCCGGCGTGACGGCATCGAGCCGGAGCGGGCGCACGCCGCGGCCCGGGCCACCCAGGGCCACATCGACCGTGCCCGGCGGCTCGCCACCGACGAGCGGGCGCGGGCGCGCCGCTCCGTGGTGCTCAAGCTGCCGCTGCGGGTCGGCGACGTGGGCGGCGGCCTGCGGGCGGCCCAGGAGCTGATCGACGCGGCGGCGGAGGACGCCAAGCAGGTCGCCGAGGAGGTCGACGCCAAGGAGACCGAGGAGCTGAAGACCGCGCTCGGCGCGGCGCAGGGCGGCCGGATGCCGCGTGGCACGGCGGGCGCGATGAAGGAGCTGGAGGAGCGCCAGAAGCGCCGCCGGACCCGTACCCAGCGCGACAGCCTGGACCTCGCGCTCTCCGACCTGACCGGCTTCTACCGCGATGTGCTCGCGCTCCAGATGCGTGCGACGACGGCCCTGGCCAACGAGGACGTCCGGGACTCCGTGGAGCGGATCGCCGGCGACACCACCCCGGAGCGCACCCTGCGCCGGATAGAGGCGGTCCTCGCCTGCCGCGAGGCGCTCGACCGGAACGTGGCGCCGCTGCTCGCGGTGGAGGCGATGACGATGGCGCTGCGGGACTAGGGCCTGTCCTCGGGCGTGCCCTGAGGCCCGTCCGGACCGGGGTTTTCCACAGGGCCGAAGGACGATTGGACACGGTCCGTACCCATGCGGATACGCTCCGGGCATGGACTCCAGGCGTCTGCTCCGTACCTCCGCCACGGCCCTCACGGCCGCCGGGCTCATCCTCTCCGGCTGCTCGACGAGCGGCAGTGACGCGGCCGCGCCGTCGCCTTCCTCGTCCGCGGCCTCCGCCGAGGCGCTGCGGGTGTACTACGACCAGAAGGTGACCTGGCGGGACTGCGGTGTGCCGGACTTCCAGTGCGGCACGGTGCGGGTCCCGCTGGACTACGGGAAGCCGGGCGGCGAGCGGATCGACCTCGCCGTCTCGCGGGTGAAGGCGACCGGTCCGGGCAAGCGGCTCGGCTCGCTGCTCGTGAACCCGGGCGGGCCGGGCGGCTCGGCGGTCGGCTATCTCCAGGGGTACGCGGGCATCGGGTACCCGGCGCCGGTCCGCGCGCGGTACGACATCGTGGGCGTCGATCCGCGCGGGGTGGCCCGCAGCGAGCCGGTCGAGTGCCTGAACGGGCCTCAGATGGACGCGTACACGCAGGTGGACGTGACCCCGGACAGCGCCGCCGAGCAGACCGCGCTCACCGGCTCGTACAAGGGCTTCGCGGCGGCCTGCCACAAGCGCTCCGGCAAGGTGCTTCCGCACGTCTCCACCGTGGAGGCGGCGCGTGACATGGACATCGTGCGGGCGGTCCTGGGCGACGAGAAGCTGACGTACGTCGGCGCCTCGTACGGCACGTTCCTGGGCGCCACCTACGCGGAGCTGTTCCCCACGCGGGTGGGGCGGCTCGTCCTGGACGGGGCGATGGACCCGTCGCTGACCGCCGAGCAGCTCAGTCGGGAGCAGACGGCCGGCTTCGAGACCGCGATCAACGCCTTCGCCGCCGACTGCGTGAAGAAGCCCGACTGCCCGCTCGGCACCGAGTCCGCCCCGGCGGCACTCGACGCCCTGAAGCGCTTCTTCCGCGAGACGGACGCCAAGCCGGTCCCGACGGACGAGAGCCGGAAGCTCGGCGAGTCCCTGGCCACCACCGGAGTGATCGCGGCGATGTACGACGAGTCCGCCTGGCCGCAGCTGCGGGAGGCGCTCACCCAGGCGATGGGCGGTGACGGCTCGGCGCTGCTCGCCCTCGCCGACTCGTACTACGAGCGGGAGGCGGACGGCACGTACGCCAACCTGATGGACGCGAACTCCGCCGTGAACTGCCTCGACCTCCCGCCCGCCTTCCCGGGCGGCCCCGCGGACGTCGAGAAGGCGGTCCCTTCCTTCGAGCGGGCCTCCTCGGTCTTCGGCCGCAATCTCGCCTGGGCCGCCCTGAACTGCACCTACTGGCCCACCCCGGCCACCGGCCGCCCCCACCGCATCACCGCCGAGGGCGCCGCCCCGATCGTCGTCGTCGGCACCACCCGCGACCCCGCCACCCCCTACAAGTGGGCCCGCTCCCTCGCCGCCCAGCTCTCCTCCGGCACCCTCCTCACCTACGAGGGCGACGGCCACACCGCCTACGGCCGCGGCAGCGACTGCATCGACACCGCGATCAACACCTACCTCCTCGAAGGCACCGCCCCCCAGGACGGAAAGCGCTGCTCATAGCCCCTGCCCCCGCCTCTCCGAACCGTGGTCGGAGCACCCCCGGAAACTGTGTAGACTTGGCGACGCTGCTGCACCCACCATGGGACGCACGGCATGCCGCCTTAGCTCAGTTGGCCAGAGCAACGCACTCGTAATGCGTAGGTCTCGGGTTCGAATCCCGAAGGCGGCTCACTCTGAAACCCCAGGCCGGACCCGTTCCGGCCTGGGGTTTCGTCATGTTCGGGCGGTTTTCGGGGGAGAGGTCGACGACGGTGGATGTGACCGAGCGGACGCGGTTGCGGCGGATGAGGCACAAGGGGAGTCATCGGCGCAGCGATCTCGACGAGGTGCTGCGGGGTGGGTTCCTCTGTCACCTCGGGGTGGTCGTGGACGGGGCGCCGATGGTCGTGCCGACCGTGTACGGGGTCGACGGCGACTGGTTGTACGTGCACGGGTCCGTGGCCAGCAGGAGCCTGGTCCAGGCGCCCGGCGCGGTGGTGTGCGTGAGCGTCACGCAGGTGGACGGCCTGGTGCTCGCGCGGTCGGTGTTCGAGCACGGGGTGAACTACCGGAGCACGATGATCTACGGTGTGCCGCGGCTCGTGACCGAGCCGGAGGAGAAGCTGCGGGGGCTGCGGGCGCTCACCGAGCAGTCCGCGCCGGGTCAGTGGGAGTATGTGCGCCGGCCCAGCCGCAAGGAGCTGGCCGCGACCGCGCTCGTCGCGGTCGGGCTGGGCGAGGCGTCGGTGAAGATCGCGAGCGGGCCGCCGGACGACGGGGACGGGCCCGATGCGGGGCTCGGGCTGTGGGCCGGGGTGCTGCCGGTCGAGACGCGGTTCGGGGCGCCGGAGGCCGATCCGCTGCTGCCGGCCGGGATCGAGCCGCCCGCACACATCGCCGAGCGGGCCGGGCGGGTTCTGGGGCGCTGACCTGGGTGGTGCTCGGGGTGGTGCGGTGGGCCGGACGGCGCAATCGGGCGTGACGGCGGGCGGCTGCCGGGCGTGACTGGAGGGGGACCCCTCCCCCTTTCGTCGCCCCGTCATCCGAGGAGCCACGCATGGCCATGAACACGGTGATCTTTCCCGTGAAGGACCTGGAGCGGGCCAAGGCCCTGCTCACCACCCTGCTGGGGACCGCGCCCAGCGTCGACGAGCCGTACTACGTCGGCTTCGACGTCGACGGGCAGCACTTCGGGCTCGACCCCAACGGGCACGGGAAGGGGCTGACCGGGCCCGTGCCGTTCTGGGACGTCGACGATCTCGACGGGCTGCTGCAGAGGCTGCTCGCGGGCGGGGCGACCACCGTGCAGGAGGTGCAGGACGTCGGGGGCGGGATGCGGATCACCACCGTGAAGGACCCGGACGGGAACATGATCGGGCTTCGGTCCGCCGCCGTCTGATCCGTGTCCCCGCCTGCTCCCCGCCTGATCAGGTGGGGAGCGGCGCGAGTGCCAGCCGGGACAGATGCGCTTCGTCCGCGAGCGCGTCGACCGCCGTGACCCGGCCCTCCAGGACGGTGAAGCGGAGCACCGCCTTCGGCTCGCCGTCCTCGGCCGTCCACAGCAGGCCCGCCGCGCCGTTCACCAGGGCCGTACGGGCCTCCCGGACCCGTCCCGCGACACGGTGGGCCACCGCCGCCGCACCGTGCGCGGGCGCCGCCCCGTTCCGTACCGCCTCGGCGTCCGCCCGTAGCACCGCGTCCGGGTCGAGCAGGGCGAGCAGACCGTCCAGGTCGTTCGCGCGCGCGGCGGCCAGGAACGCCGTCACCACCTCCCGCTGCCGCTCCGGGTCCGGGGCCGGCAGCTCCTCCGTGCCTTCCACGCGGCGCCGGGCCCGGGCGACCAGCCGGCGGGTGGCGGCCGGGGTGAGGGTGACGAGCGGGGCGATCGTGTCGTACGGGACGGCGAAGTCCTCGTGGAGGACGAAGGCGAGCCGTTCCGAGGGGGTCAGGGCGTCCAGGGGATCGCCGGGCGCCGGGGCGTCCCAGGGGTCCCGCAGGACCGGGCGCCGGGCTTCGCGCGCCCGCAGCCGGTCCAGGCAGAACGCGGCGAGGTCCGTGAGCCGGCCGCCGGACGCCCGCACCGCCTCCTCCACGAGGGAGGAGGCGGTGGGTGCCTCGGTGGCATCAGGGCCCCCGGCCGCCTCAGAGGTGCCGGTCGCCTCAGGGGTGCCGAGCAGGCGCGCGGCCACCGGAGCGATGTCCACGACCTTCATGGGCTGAGAGGTGGTGTCCACGGGTGTTCACGGGTGTTCGCAGGTGGCCGGCTCAGTCGCCGCCGCCGTGGCCCGGGCCACCGCTGCCGAAGCCGCCGCTGGAGATACCGCCCCACTTGCGCTTCTCCTCGCTCGGCGGGTCGGTGGCCTCCTCGCCGGAGCTCTCGAGGTTGTACGGCATGAGCCGGTGCTCGCCGTCGGTCTGCGGCATCTCGCTGGGCTTGCGGTACTCGGACGTCTCGCCGGGCAGTGCGCCGGTGTCCGGCCGGTGCGGTTGGGTCTCGGGGTCAGGGGGTGGGAGTTCCTTGTTCTTGACCCGGATCCCGAGCATGAAGGCGCCGATGAGCAGGGCGACCACGATCAGACCGCCCAGCACCTGGGCCAGTCCGGACTGCCAGACACCAGCCGCCGTGGTGACCTGCGCCGAAGCCACGAGGAAAGTGTTCATACAACAGGATTACCCCGTTTTGCCCGGAATGCTCCACCGGGGAGTCCGAGGATTCACGTGAAACATTCCCGGCGGGCCATCGCGTCATTGAGGTGGAGCAAGCAGAAGCAACGCCTGTACAGGCGAACTCGTGACAGCGACGGAGGGGAGGGACATGAGAACGTCCCGCGCGGACGAGTTCCTGGAGTTCGCCATTGCCCGCTCAGGGCATCTGTTCCGTTCGGCATGCCTCCTGACCAGCGGCGACACCCATCTCGCAGAGGATCTGGTGCAGGAGACGCTGGGCCGAATGTACGCCGTCTGGGGCCGCATGGCCCGGGTCGGCAACCCGGCGGGCTACGCCCAGTCCGTCCTCGTACGCACCTTCCTCAGCCACCGCAGGCGCCGCTCGGCCACCGAGCGCCCCCTCGGAGAACTGCCCGACCGCGCCCCCGACACCGGCGAGGACCCCGCGCTGCGCATCGCCCTCCTCGACGCCCTCGCCGGGCTCGCGCCCAAGGACCGGGCGGTGGTGGTGCTCCGCTACTGGGAGGACCGCAGCATCGAGGAGACCGCGGACGTCATGAACACCAGCTCGGCCGCCGTACGCACCCGCAGCACCCGGGCCCTCGCGGCCCTGCGCAAACGGCTCGGCGGCAGCATCACCGAGTTCGCCACCCGCTGAGCCCCGGGGCCGCAGGCCCCGCACTTCTTCCTTTTTCGACCCACGGACCCGGAACGGTGATCCCGCCATGCCTCAGAACGAAGAGCACGACCCGACGAACGGACGATTCGCGGACGAACTCGGCACGGTCATGCGCCACGCCGGCGAGGGCTTCGCCCTCGACGACCGCCGCGAACTCGTCACCGGCGGCCTCGTCCGCGGCCGCCGCCGGGTGCTGCGCCGCCGCGTCGCCACCGTCGGCGGCGCCCTCGCCCTCGCCGCGATCGGCGTCGGCGGCGTGTACGGCGGCGCGGTGCTCGGCTCCGGCGGGGGCACCGAGGAGGTCTCGGTCGCCGCTCCCCGGCCGACCGCCCAGGGCGGCTCGGGCGCCCAGGACAAGACGGGGAAGGACACGGGGATGGCCCAGATCCCCGTCGCCGACCTCGCCGCCGTCCTCAAGGCCAACACCCCGGCCGGGACCTGGCAGATCGACAACGCCGACGGCACCGGCCAGGCCGTCACCGGCGTCTACGACGACGGCAAGGGCAAGGCGGGCGTCTCCGTCGGCCTCTACCGCGCCGGCGACACCGAGGAGTCGGGTCTCGGGCAGGTGACCTGTCCGGACAAGGTGGCCGTCCCGTACGACGACTGCACGACCCAGAACCTGCCCGACGGCTCGCGGCTCATGGTCTTCCAGGGCTACGAGTACCCGGACAAGCGCGTCGAGACCAAGAACTGGCGCGCGGTGCTGCTCACCAAGGACGGCTTCCTCGTCGACGCGAGCGAGTACAACGCGCCGACCGAGAAGGACTCCGCGATCAGCCGTGAGAACCCGCCCTTCGACCCGGCGCAGCTCAAGGCCCTGGTCACGGCGGAGGGCTGGCGGCCGCTGCTCAAGCAGATCCCCGCGCCGGTGCCGGTGAAGGGGCAGCCGGGCGGCGGCCACGCCGCGCTGCCGCCGGAGCCGAGCGGGGCCCAGGTCCAGGCGACGCTCCGCTCGCTGCTGCCCAAGGGACAGGGCCTCAAGGTCGTCGGCAAGGGCGGGGGTGGCGAACACGGCTACCTGGTCCTCGACGACGGCAAGGGCCGCAGCCTCGTCGAGATCAATGTCCAGCGCGACATGAACGACGTCCGCGGCGATCTCTTCGGGAGCGGCGACGTCACGACCCTGCCCGACGGCACCGTCGTGAAGCTGACCAAGCAGCCCGGCGAGAAGGGCGGCGAGGGCGTCGTCTGGTGGTGCGCCGACACCCTGGCCGAGGACGGCTTCCGGGTCGTCGTCTCCGCCTTCAACGCCGGCACCCAGCACGAGGCCGCCACCCGCGCCGAGCCGGCCCTCACCACCGAGCAGCTGAAGGCGATCGCGCTCAGCCCGAAGTGGCGCGCGCTGACGCAGAAGTAGGCCCAGGGGGCCGAAGTGAGGCGGTCCGGGCCTCGGCGGAGGCCCGGACCGCCTCCCGCCTCCCGCCTCATTTCGCGTCCGAGTACCGCTCCACCGTCGCCGTCGTGAACGGGAACCGCACCGGCGTCTCCCCGAACGCGATCCGGCCCGCCTCGTCGCCCGCCGCCCGGATCGCCGCCGTGACCGCCTCGGCCTCCTCGGCCGGGCAGTGCACGATGACCTCGTCGTGCTGGAAGAAGACCAGCTCGGCCCGCATCCCGGCGGTGGCGCGGCGCAGCGCCGCCAGCATCAGCAGGGCCCAGTCGGCGGCGCTGCCCTGGACGACGAAGTTACGGGTGAAGCGGCCACGGGCCCGGGCGTCGCTCGACGCGTACCCGGGGACGTAACCGTCCGGCCCCCCGGTGCGCGTGTCGTGCGGGAGTTCGTCCTGCGGGATGCCGGCCTCGCCGTCCTCGTCCGCGCCCGCCGCCCGCGGGCTGGTACGGCCCAGCCACGTGCGCACCAGGCGGCCCTCCTCGCCCGCCCTGGCCGCGTCGTCCACGTACGCCACCGCGCGCGGGAAACGGCGGCGCAGGGCGGCCAGGTTCTTCAGGCCGTCGCCGCTGGTCTGTCCGTAGATCGCGCCGAGCAGGGCGAGCTTGGCATGGGCGCGGTCGCCGGAGAAGGCCCGGTCGGAGAGGCGCGTGTAGAGGTCGTCCGGGTGTCCGGCGACCTCCATCAGGCCCGGGTCGCGGGAGATCGCGGCGAGCACCCGCGGCTCCATC
Source organism: Streptomyces sp. NPDC048623 (assembly GCF_040650755.1). Classification (NCBI taxonomy): domain Bacteria; kingdom Bacillati; phylum Actinomycetota; class Actinomycetes; order Kitasatosporales; family Streptomycetaceae; genus Streptomyces; species Streptomyces sp. NPDC048623. Next base: position 29,699 of record NZ_JBEZHV010000005.1, on the reverse strand, counting down.
TGGTCGGCGTCGGCGACGACGAGCCGCCAGCCCTCGTCGGCGACCACGGCCTGCCGGATGACCTTCGGGATCTGCAGCGCCCCGCCGCCGTTGGTGGTCCAGCGGCCGCTGACCGTGCCCCCGGGCAGGTACTCGGGGCGGAACCGCCCGTCGCGCACCCAGTCCGCCAGCCACGACCAGCCGTGCGCGGTCCAGATCCGGTACAGCTTCTTGTACGCGACGAGCGGCGCGACCGCCGGATGGTCGAGCTCCTCCAGCTCCCAGCGGCGCGTCGACCGCACCCGGATCCCGGCCTGCGCGAAGGCGCGCAGCACGTCGGCAGGCAGATCGGGCCGCACCCGGCGCCCGAACGCCGCCGACACCTCGTCCGCCAGCTCCGCGAGCCGGCGCGGCTCGCCCCCGCCCGCGTACCGCTCGCCGAGCAGTCCGTGCAGCACTTCCCGGTGCACGTCCGCCCGCCACGGCAGCCCGGCCCGGTGCATCTCGGCGGCGACCAGCATGCCCGCCGACTCGGCCGCGGTGAGCAGCCGCATCCTGCCCGGGTGCTCGGCCCGGTCGTGCCGGCGCTGCTGCTCCGCGTACACCTCCAGGAGTGCGTCGAAGGGCAGCGCGGTGGCCGTCGCCACCGGCTCGAAGAGGGAGTCCTGCGCGGCCGGCCCGGCGGCGGAACGCAGCGGCGGATCCGGCGGTACGGGCGCGTGGTGCAGCCGCGCCCAGGCCGCGGCCGCCGAACGGGGCTCGCCGAGCCGCCCCTCGTGCCCGAGCAGGAGCTGCTCGGCGACCTCCACGTCGTAACACCGCTCGACCCGTATGCCGGTGCCGGTGCCGGTGCCGGCGCCGAGTCCGCTTCCGGCGGCAAGAAGGCGCGGGTAGACCTCGGCGGTCGACAGCCACACCCAGCGGGTGACCTCCGGGCGGGACGCGACGGCCGCCACCAGGTCCGGCTCGCGCCGCACCTCCCCCGCGGGCAGCCCGTCGGCGCCGAGGGGGACGAGCAGCGCCCCGTCCCCCTCCGGCTCGGGCGCGAGCGCCCACCGACCACCACCCGGTTCGTTCACGGGTGCGAGTCTGGCACCCGTCACTGACAATCGGGTGCCTTGCCCCGTTATGTCGGTGTGCGGCTCGGGTGGGCGTGCCGCCCGTCCGGGGGCGGCCGGGGCGGGACGGGGCTAACCTCGCGGGGTGAGTGACACCCCGGACAGCCCCGACGGCCCGGACGCCCTGGAAACCCCGGACACCCTGGACACCCTGGACGCGGCCGCCGTCGCCGGCGGACGTATCAAGATCTGGTTCCACTTCGTCCCGCGCGAGGGATGGCTCCCCATGGACACCGAGGGGCTGTGGGCCGAGCCGGTGGGCGAGGACACCGCGCGGGTCGCCAATGCGCCCTTCCTCCAGGACGGCGTGGCCGAGGGCGACGTCGTCCGCTACAAGACGGACGGCGAGGGGACGCGCTGGGCCACGGGCCGCGCGGCGGCCTCCGGCAACGTCACCGTCCGCGTCCTTCCGGTTCGTTCGGGCCCGCTCGGCCCGAGCGCCCGCGCGGTGCACGAACGGTTCGCCGCGTACGGGCTCGGCGGCGAGTCGTACAGCGACGAGTTCCCGCTGGTGGCGCTCACGGTCCCGGCGGACGCCCCGCTGGGCGAGATCAAGGCCCTCCTCGAACGCGGGGAGGCGGACGGCTGGTGGCACTGGGAGCTCGGCTGTACGACGGACGCGTGGAACGCGGCGTGAGCGAGGCGGACCGGGACCGGGGCCCGGACCGGGACCCGGAGGGTGTGGCCTGGGACCGGCTGGCCGGATTGCTGCCCGGGCCGGCGGCGGGTGCCGTACGGGACTGCCGGCTGACCGGCGAGCAGGAGGCGGGTCTGCGGCTGCTTGTCGACGGGCTGCTGGAGCACGGGGTCGCCCTCGACGGCACGACGCGCGCCGAGCTGTCCGTCCTCACCGAGTCCTGGGGTGAACGGGAGGCGCTGGCGGGGCCGTTGGCCCAGGTGGCGGAGGCCCCCGCCGCCGGCGCCCCTGCGCAGGTCCGGGTCCGCGTGCTCGACGAGGACACGGCGGCGGCCGGGACGCGTGAGCGGGCGGACGGCCTGGTGCTTGTGCCGTGGCTCGTCTGCACCCGCTGCGACGAGGTCCTCTCGCGCGTCCACCGGCGCGAGCCGTGGGGCCTGTCCTTCCTCGCCGAGGGGTACGTGATCGGTGCCCGCGCCCGCACCCGCACCTGGGACGAGGCGCCGGCCGCGTACGAGCAGCTGCTGAACGTCTGCCCGCTTTAGGGCAGGCGCAGGCGTAGGCGCCCTAGAACCAGCCCGCCTTGACCACCGCGTGGCCCGCGGCGGCGGCCCGTTCGTAGAAGCCGCGCAGGCTGCGGTGGTGGTTCTCGTAGATCCCCCGGACCGTGGCGTCGGACCAGCCGGGCCCGAAGGAGGCCGTGATCCGGCCGCCGGCCCGAGCCCACAGGCCGTCGAAGGAGACGGCCGTGAGGAAGGCGGCTGCGCGGGCGACTCCGGCCGGTTCGAGCAGGATCAGGGGCGGGTCGGGGTAGTGGTCCGTGGGCGCGCCGGCGGGCTGGCGCCCGCCGAAGACGGGCAGCCGGGCGTCCGGGTCGTCCGTCTCCTCCACGTAGAACGTGTCGAGCCGGTGGTAGTCCTTCTCGATCGCGTCGGCGATGCCCGCCGCGTACTCGGCCTCGATCACGCCCCAGGCCGTGCCCATGAACGTGCTCAGCCAGTCGTGGTCGTCCCGTATGTCCGCCTCCGCCGCGGCCCGCAGATGCAGATGCACGCGCTCCCCTTTCGACGGAGGGGACGCTATCGGCCGCCACTGACAGCGGGGCGCCGCGCATGAAGCCGCGCCTCAAGAGGGCGGGGCGGGACAAGGGACCCGGCTCCGACCCCGGTCCCTTGTCCCGTCCCGACTTACCAGCGTCGCCCCTCAGCGGGTCAGGCGCCAGGCGGGGACGAGCGCGGAGGCCACCGCGACCGCCACGCAGGCCCCCGTCGTCGCGGCGAGCGTCCCCCAGGAGAGGGCGAGAGGCACCGGTGCGCCGAGCGCGACGACGGCCGCGGCGAGCCCACCCAGACACACGGCACCGACCACGAGGTCGAGCACCACACCGATGGCGGTGCCGAGCAGGGCCTCGCCCGCGACGACCCGCAGGATCTGCGCGCGAGTGGCCCCGCGAGGCGGAGCGCGGCGAGCTCGGGCCCGCGGACCGAGGCGGCCATGAGCAGGGAGTTGGCGAGCCCGAGCTCCGTATACACGAGCGCGATACCGAGCACGAGGACCAGCCCCAGCCGGGTGGCCTGCCGGCCGCCGTCGGCCGGCTTGCCCGCCGCGGGCGGTGGGCGACGCGTGGACCGCACTGGGGGCCGCGGCCGGGCCTGGGACGGTCCCCGGTCCTGTGTCCGGGACTGCCGCCGGGGCTGCGCCCGGCGCCGGGGCCGGGAGGGTCCCCGGGGCCGCGCTGGGACCTGTGGCTGGGACGGTCCCGGAGGCCCGCGCCTGTGGCGTCGGCGGGGACCGTCGGCGGGGGCGTGCGGGAGGTGACGCTCGGACCTGTGCCGTCGGCCAGGGGCGGACCCGCGCTCGGGATTGCCTCCCGGGCTGCGCCGGGGACTGCCGCCGGGGCGGGGACGGCCCCAGGGGCCGCGCCTGCGGCGTCGGCGGAGACCGCCCGCGGTGCCGAGCAGCGCGTCGAGGGTGACGAGCGCCCGGGCGTCCGCGGCGGCGTCCGGGTCGACCGCCCGCCGCTCCGGCCCGGTGAGGACCCGCGAACGCTCCCCGACGGTCTTCCGTACGACCTCCCGGACCTCGTCCGCCGGTCCGTCGACCCCGACCGCGTCCAAGCCGCCGGCCACTGTCACCGTCCACCGGGCCCGAAGCTCGCGCAGCAGTTCGGTGTCCACAGGCTGTGGACGGTCGAGCGGCGCCGATGCGATCCCCGTCCCGGCCCGCGCCGCACCTCCACGGACAGCCGGTCCTGACCCTGTACGACCAGGGGGGAGGACGTGAACCGCACCGGCGCCCGTTCCCTCGCCGCCCCGACCGTCGCCGACAGGCCGAGCCCCATCACCGCCACCAGGCCCACCCCGAGCGCGAGCGCGCTGAACCCGCCGAGGAACGACGCCCAGCGGCCGCGCAGCCCGGCGAGCACGACGGTCAGCATGCGACCGCCGCCGCCCCGAGGCCCGCCGCCCCGAGGCCCGCCTCAAGACCGGCCTACCCCTCCGCGCCCCGCACCGCCGCCACGAACACCTCCAGCGGGTCCCGCGGCTCCCGCCCGAGCAGCGTGCGCAGGTCGCTCTTCACCCCGCTGCCGTCCATGAAGCCGTACGCGATCGCCGAGTAGGTGCTCGCCAGCATCGGCACCTGGAAGGGCTGCGCGCCGGACGCGGCGATCGCGGCGCGCGCCTCGGCGAGCGTCACCGGCGCGTACGTGGCGCCGAGGGCCGCCGCCAGTTCGGCGCCGCCCAGGGCGCGGTCGCCGACGAGCTCGTAGACGCGGCCCGCGTGCGGCGCCGGGTCCGTCGCGACGGAGACCGCGATGTCGGCGAGGTCCGCGCGGGCGACGACGGCGAGCCCGCCCTCGCCGAGCGGGCCCGTGATGCGGTTGTCGGCGTCGGGCGTGGCGATCCAGGTCAGGAACTCGGCGTAGAGGCCGTTGCGCAGCACCGTCCAGTCCATCGTGGAGCGGCGCAGCCGGCGTTCGGTCCAGCGGTGCGCGAGGGCGTACGTGACGTGGTCGCCGTCGCCGGAGAGGCTGGTGTAGACGACATGGCCGACCCCGGCCGCCTCGGCGGCCGACAGCGCGGCCTCGTGGCGGGCGATGACGACGTCGTCCTCGCCGTACCCCGCCGAGATCAGCAGCAGCGTGTCGACGCCGGCGAAGGCCGCCGGCAGCGTCGACGGGTCGTCGAAGTCGACGTGGCGGGTGCCGGGCAGGCCGGCGCGGGTGCCGAGGATGACGTCGTCGTGGCCTGCGAGGCGCTCGGCGACGAGCGAGCCGAGGGCGCCGGAGACGCCGGTGACGAGCAGCATGTTTTCCCCCTGAGGACAGCTGAGCGCTGACAATGGTGTGTGTGGCGGGCGAGGTGCCCGGGACCATCGTTGCCGGGGTGGGCCGGTCGTGGAAGGAGGCACATTGATGTCGGAGGGGCACACGGACGTAACCACCGATCCGGTCGTGACCTGCGTCGAGGACTGCGGCATCCGGGACGTCCAGGACCGGCTCGGCGACAAGTGGACGGTGCACGTGGTGGTCGAACTGGCCGCCGGGCCGCGCCGGTTCAGGGAGCTCCAGCGTCTGGTCGACGGGGTCTCGCAGCGCATGCTCACCTTCACCCTGCGCCGTCTGGAGCGGGACGGTCTGGTGGCGCGCGAGGTGTTCCCGACGACTCCGCCGCAGGTCGAGTACTCCCTCACCGAGACCGGGCACAGCATGACGCACCTGATCAAGCAGCTGATCGACTGGTCCCTCGACCATCGGTCGGCCATCGCGCGCTCGCGCGAGGAGTTCGACGCGAGGCACCCGGCATGAGCGGCGGGACGAGTGGGACGAGCACGGTCGAGCGGGCCTTCGAGGCGCTGTACGGGGACGACGAGCGCGCCGTCGACACGGCGGCCTCGCTGCTCGCGGCCGATCGCGACGCGGACGCCGAACTGGCACGGCGGGGCGAGGAGTTCGTGCGGTCGCTGTGGGCGCGCGGGTGGCAGCCGGCCGACGTCGTACGCATGGTGCGGCGCGAACTCGGAGACGGACACGTGCGGTTGGCCGCCGGGCTTGTACGGGCGGAGACCGCGCGCTACGAGCGGCTTCCGCACCGCTGGCAGGCGCAGCTCGACGCGCTCGACGAGGGCTCCAAGGCCTTGGGCCTTGACCGTTTCTCGTACGCGACCGCCGTCCTGGAGCTCTACCGGCTGCTCGTCCGGCTGCCCCGCCTCGACGCCGTCGGGCCCGTGCCCGGCGAGACGCTGCCGCCGCCCGTCGCGGGGGAGCCGAAGCTGCTGACCCGGATCCGGGCGCTGCTCGCGAAGGCGGAGGGGACGACGTACGCGGAGGAGGCCGAGGCGCTGACCGCCAAGGCGCAGGAGCTGATGGCGCGGCACAGCCTCGACGAGGCGAGCCTGGCGGCGGGGGCGCCCGCGGCGGAGGCCCCGGGGGCGCTCCGGATCGGCGTGGACGCGCCGTACGAGCAGGCGAAGGCGATCCTGCTGGACGCGGTGGCGACCGCGAACCACTGCCGGGCGGTGTGGAACGAGGCGTACGGCTTCTCGACGGTCGTCGGCTTCGAGGCGGACCTCGACCCGGTCGAACTCCTCTACACCTCGCTGCTGGTGCAGGGCACGGCGGCGATGACCCGCGCCGAGGCCGAGCAGCGCGCGGGCGGGCGCAAGCGCACCAAGTCCTTCCGGCAGTCCTTCCTCCTCGCCTACGCGAACCGCCTCGGTGCCCGTCTCTCCGCGACCTCCCGCCGGGTCGCCGCCGAGGCCCCGACCCTCCTCCCCGCCCTCGCCTCCCGCGACCTCGCGGTCACCGCCCGCACCGACGAACTCTTCCCCCAGACCCGCACCACCCGCGTCCGCGCCGCCTGGGACGAGGCCGGCTGGCACCACGGCACCTCGGCGGCGGACCGCGCGGGCCTGGGCGCGCGGGGGAGGGGCGAGATCCGGTAGGGGGGGCAGCGGGTCGGCCGGCCCCGGCCCGGCTGCGCAGCCTGCCCGGTCCCGGGCTTGCGCGGGGCCTCGGCTGAGGCTGCCAGCGCCGGCCCGGCCTCAGGGCCGGGCTCCCACCAGCCCCGGCCCGCCCACCCCGGCTGCGCCGGGGGGCTGGCCTGGCCTCAGCCTCGGGTGCGGTGCGCCAAGGCGCGCGGCTGGCCCGGTCCCGGCCCTGGCCCTGGCCCCGGTCCCGGTCCCGGCCCCGGCCCCGGTCCCGGCCTCGGGGCCGAAGCCAGGGCCGAAGCCGAAGCCGAAGCCCCCGTACCGGCGGACGCGGGCCCTGCGGTAGCCCCCGCCCCAAATGCCCCCCTTCGCCCCCATCCCCACTAGGCTCGCCCCATGAGCTGGCTCCGGGCGCTGAAGGAGACCGCGCGGTCCGGGCTGTCCGTCGAGCGGCGGCGGTTGGAGCCCGCCGTGGCCGGGCGGGGGGCGCTCGGGCTTGCGCTGGTGGTCGGGGTGTCGCTCGCCGCGTTCGGGCCGGCGGTGGCGGTGGCGTCGGCGTTCGGGGCGTTCCAGGCGGCGATCGCGACGCTGCAGCGCTCGTACCGCCCGCGTCCCACCCTCGCGCTCGCGTCCGGCGCGAGTCTCGCCGTGTCGACGTTCCTCGGGTATCTGACCGGGGCGCACCTGGTTCTCTTCCTCGCCCTGCTCGCCCTGTGGACCTTCATCGCCGGGCTCTGCTGGGCCGCCGGCCCGACCGTCGGCATCATCGCCTCGTCCAACGTGGCGATCATGCTGGTCACGGTCACGCTCCCCACCTCGGTGGCCGCGGCCGCCGGGCACGCCGCGATGATCGCGGTCGGCGGTTTCGTGCAGGCGGCGCTGATCGTGCTGATGCCGGTACGCCGCTGGGGCGCCCAGCGCGACGCGCTCGCCGACGCGCTCGCCGCCGAGGCGGACTACGCGCGCCGGCTGCGGCACGACCCGACCGCCTCCTTCGACCCCGTACCGCTGATGACGGCCCGCAGCGCCGCCGCCGTCACCCCGCGCCAGGCCCGCCGCCGGCCGGCCGAGCTGCACGGGGCACGCGGGCTCGCTGAGCGGATCAGGCCGGTGCTCGCCTCGCTCGCGGACCCGGCCGTCGGCGCGTCCGCCGAGGGGCCGCAACGGGACCGGGTGCGCGAGCTGCTCGGCGCGGCGGGGGACACCCTGGACGCCTGCGCGCACGCGATCCGGCACGGCGAACCGGTCGACCTGCCGGCCCCGGCGGACGCCGCCCTGCACACGCCGGACACGCTCGCGATCCTCAGGGGCGCGCCCCGCCGCGCCGCCGTCCGGCTCGCCAAGCTCCTCGACGACGTCGTCGAGACGGCCGAACCGCGCACCGAGACGGCCGCCTCCGCCCGCAGCCGCCCGTCCCTCCTCCAGCTGCTCCCCGTCGCGCTCGGCGCGATGCGCGCCGAGCTGCGGCACGACTCGCCGATCCTGCGGCACGCCGTCCGGGTCACGGCCGTGGTCACCGCCGGGTATCTGCTCGGCACCTGGCTCCCCTGGGGGCACGGCTACTGGGCGCCGATGGCCTCGGTGATGGTGATGCGCCCGGACTTCACGCAGACGTACGCCCGCTCCGTGGCCCGGCTCTGTGGCACCCTGGTCGGGGTGGCCCTGGCGACCGGGATCGTGCAGACGGCGCACCCCGGCACCTGGGTCCTCGCCGGGCTCTCCGTGCTGTGCGCCTTCGGGATGTATCTGCTGATGCGCACCGGTTACGCGATGAGCCAGGTCTTCGTCGCCGCGTACGTCGTGTTCCTGCTCGGCATGGAGGGCGCGGGCGTCACCCAGACCGTCCGCGACCGCGTGCTCCTGACCCTCGTCGGCGGGCTGCTCGCGATGCTGTCGTACGCCGTCTACCCGGCCTGGGAGACCCCGCGGCTGCGCGGCCGCCTCGCGGACTGGCTGAAGGCGGACGGGCGGTACGCGGCGACCGTCGTCGGCCATTTCGCCGACCCGGTGGGGCCGGCCGACCCGGATGTACGGGAGGCCCTGCTCGGCACCCGGGCGGCCCGGATCGCCTGGCAGGAGGGGGTGGAACGGGCCGCCCACGAGCCGGTACGGCACCGGGGCCTGTCCCACGCGGCGGCTGCCGAGGCCGAGGACGCGCTGGCCCAGTTCGGGCGGGTCGCGATGCTCCTGGAGGCGCACCTCCCCGAACGCGGCGCCCCGCCCGTGCCGGAGGCCGCGGCCCTTGCGGAGGCCCTGCGCCGGGCGACGGAACGCGGCGCCAAGGCCGTACGGGAACGGAAGGCGCCGCGCTGGGACGAGCTGCGGGAGACCGTCGGGGGCTGGGAACGGGCGGACGCCCCGGACCACTTCCTGCTGCGCAAGGGCGCGCTGCTGCTCCTGGCCGCGCTCGACGAGCTGTCGGCGGCGCTGGACGGTGGGCCGCGTGATCCCTCACGTACTGTCACACCTACGGCCACACATACGGTCAGGAACGCATGAGCGAGAGCACGTTCGTGTACTACCGGCGGGTAGCACGCTGAGTCGCGTAGTCACTACGCCACCCCTCGTGCACGTGCATCTGCTCATGCAGATGCATATGAACACAGCTATGATCCGGGGAAGTTGACACCTGCACCAATCACCTCGGGGAGCTACCAGTGCATCACGCGCACCACGCGTACAACGGCATGGCGGCCACGGAGCTTCGTGGTGTCGTGTGGCAGAAGAGCCGGCACAGCAACTCCCAGGGCTCCTGCGTGGAGTTCGCCAAGCTGCCCGGTGGTGATGTCGCGGTGCGCAACTCGCGGTTTCCCGACGGTCCCGCGCTCGTCTACACGCCCGCCGAGATCGAGGCACTGCTCGCGGGCGTCAAGGACGGGGAGTTCGACCACCTGGTGTAGGAGCGCCCGCAAGCGCCCGCGGACAGAGGAGAGGGCCCCGGTGGCGACCGCCACCGGGGCCGGGGTCGCACAGGCCGCCGAGACCGCCGCGGTGGACTACGTGGCCCTGGGCGACTCGTACTCCTCCGGTGCCCGGACCTGTCGGTTCCGGGAGCGGCCCGCGCGGGGAGTTGCTACAGCGCGACGCCGAGCAGGGCGTCGACGGCGCGGGAGACGAGACCGGGGGCGGACTCGTCGGTGCCGCCCTCGGCATCCTGGAGCGCGGCCCAGCGGTCGACCGCGGCGAGCGCGGCCGGGGCGTCCAGGTCGTCGGAGAGCGCCTCGCGGAGCTCCTCGACGAGCGCGTCGGCGGACGGGCCGTCGGGGCGCGAGACGGCGGCGCGCCAGCGGTCCAGGCGCGCCACGGCGTCCTGGAGCACCTGCTCGGTCCACTCCCAGTCGGCCCGGTAGTGGTGCGAGAGCAGGGCGAGCCGGATGGCGGCCGGGTCGACGCCCTCCTTGCGGAGGGTGGAGACGAAGACCAGGTTGCCCTTGGACTTGGACATCTTCTCGCCGTCGAGGGCGACCATGCCGGCGTGCACGTAGGCCTTGGCCATGGGGAACTCGCCGGTGAGCGCCTGGGCGTGGGAGGCGCCCATCTCGTGGTGCGGGAAGATCAGGTCGGAGCCGCCGCCCTGTACGTCGAAGCCCATGCCGAGGTGGTCGAGGGCGATGGCGACGCACTCGATGTGCCAGCCGGGGCGGCCGGGGCCGAGGCTGCCGCCGTCCCAGCTGGGCTCGCCCTCGCGGGCGGCCATCCACAGCATCGGGTCGAGCGGGTTCTTCTTGCCCGGGCGGTCCGGGTCGCCGCCGCGCTCGGCGGACAGGTGGCGCATCAGCTCGGTGTCGTAGTTCGACACCTGGCCGAAGTGCGGGTCGGCCTCGACCGAGAAGTAGATGTCGCCGTCGAGCTCGTAGGCGGCACCGGAGTCCCGCAGCCGCTCGACGAGCGGGATGATGCCCGGTATGGCCTCGACCGCGCCGATGTAGTGCTGCGGGGGCAGCATCCGCAGGGCGGTCATGTCCTCCCGGAACAGGGCGGTCTCGCGCTCGGCGAGGCCGACCCAGTCGATGCCGTCGCGGATCGCCCGCTCCAGCAGGGGGTCGTCCACGTCGGTGACGTTCTGGACGTAGTGAACCTGCCGCTTGGTGTCGAGCCACACGCGCTGAACGAGGTCGAACGCGTTGTAGGTCGCCGCGTGACCCATGTGGGTCGCGTCGTACGGCGTGATGCCGCAGACGTAGATGCGGGCGACGGGGCCGGGGTCGAGGGTCACTCGTCCACCGGTCGCGGTGTCGTGAATCCGGAGGTCGCGGCCCTTGCCGGGCAGGGCGGGGACCTCAGAAGCGGGCCAGGCATGCATGCCCTGAGCGTAACCGGACAGGTGTTCCGGATACGAACCGCATCCGGGATCCTGGCCGAGGAGGCGGTCTTGCGGAAGCCGGGCCGCCGTGCATGAGGAGGCATACCCCCCGGGGGTGTTCCGCATCTGGAGAAGGTTGACCGAAAAGCATCGGCCACCGGTCGAAGTGGCCTGGTCGGCTACACGGGAGGCCAGGGAATGGCCGGCCACTCCCCCGACGGTACGGGGTGCCGGCCGGTCCCGCGCAGCACGGCGACCCGCTCCCGCAGGGCGGCCACCTCGGCGCCCGTCAGCAGCGCGCCGAGCCGTTCCGCCAGCGGAGTGCCCGGGGCGAGCCGCTCGTCGAGCGCGGCGAGGACGGCGGTGGCCTCCTCGGTCAGCTCCTCGCCCGCCCAGCCCCACAGCAGGGTGCGCAGCTTGTCCTCGACATGGAACGAGACCCCGTGGTCGATCCCGTACAGGCGCCCGTCCGGCGCCGGCAGCAGATGCCCGCCCTTGCGGTCGCCGTTGTTGATGACGGCGTCCAGGACGGCCAGGCGGCGCAGCTCGGGCGTGTCGGCGTGCACCAGCAGCGCGGTGCGGTCCTCGGCGATCTGCGCGGGCCCCACGGCCTTCCAGCCCTCCCCCGCCTCGTCGTCCTCGACCAGCGCGAGCAACTGGGCCGAGGGGTCCGGCTCGACCCACAGCTGGACCATGCCCTCGCCGTACGGCCCGTCCCGCAGCACGGTCGGCGGGATGAGACCCCAGCCGGTCGCCTCGGACAGCTCGAAGGCGGCCACCTCGCGCTGGGCGAGGGTGCCGTCGGGGAAGTCCCACAGCGGGCGCTCCCCCGCGACCGGCTTGTAGACGCAGTCCGCGCGCCCGCCCTCGTACGCGACGGAGCAGAACAGCACCGCGTTGGACGCCTCACGGACCTGGCCGACCACGGTCAGCTCCCCCGCCGCGAGCAGTTCGATGGTGCTCGGGGTCCCCTGGCCGCTCATGCGCCGCGACGGTATCCGTTCTGGCGCGGGCAGACATGGCCCTCGGGGTCGAGCGGCAGGCTGCACAGCGGGCACGGCGGCCGGCCGGCGTTGACCACGTCGAGGGCGCGCTTGGCGAAGGCCCGGGCCTGGGCGCCGGTGAGCCGGACCCGCAGCATCGGCGGGCCGTTCTCCTCGTCCTGGAGCATCCGCTCCTCGGCCTCGGCGAGGTCCTCCTCGGAGTCCGCGTCGAGCTCGACGAGCGCCTGCGCCTCGACGATCATCCGCTGCTCCTCGCCGTCCCAGGCGAGCGCCATGGTGCCGACCCGGAACTCCTCCTCGACGGGGGTGTCGAGCGGGGCGCTGTCCGCGATGTCGGCGGGGGCCATGGCCGGCACCGGGGCGTTGCCGCCGGTGCGCCGCACGACCTCGTCGAGCAGCTCGTCGATCCGCTCGGCGAGGGCCGCGACCTGTGTCTTCTCCAGGGCGACGCTGGTGACGCGGCCGGCCGCGGACGCCTGCAGGAAGAACGTACGGCGGCCAGGCAGCCCGACCGTGCCGGCCACGAACCGCTCCGGTGGGTCGTAGAGGAACACCTGACGGGACACGTTCCTGACTCCCTCGGGTCTCGACTGTCTCGACTGTTCCGCCGCGGTCGTGGCGGGTGCCGCCGCGTCGGCGGGTCTCGCGGAACGGCGCTACCGCGGCGCGTCCACCCTACTGCGCGGATGGATCACGGTGCGCCCGCACCGCCCCCGACCTCCGCCGCCCCCTCGTCGGCGGGGGTCTCGCGGGGTGCGAGGCCGGCCAGGTCGCCGGTGTCGCCGAGGCGCAGCAGGAAGGGCCTCAGGCGGGTGTAGCGGATCGCGGTGACCGAGCAGGGGTCGGCGTGGATGCGCTGGAAGAGGTCGAGATGGAGGCCGAGGGCGTCCGCGACGATCGCCTTGATGATGTCGCCGTGCGAGCACATCGCGTAGACGGCGTCCTCGCCGTGCTCCTCCTCGATCCGGGCGTTCCAGTCGCGCACCGCGTCCACGGCCCGGGCCTGCATGGCGCGCAGGGACTCGCCGCCGGGGAAGGCGGCGGCGGAGGCGTGCCCCTGGACCACCTGCATCAGCGGCTCGTCCATCAGCTCGGCGAGCTTGCGGCCGGACCAGTCGCCGTAGTCGCACTCGCTGATCCGTTCCTCGGTGTGCAGCGGCAGACCGGGGCGGGCGGCGAGCAGCGGCCGGACGGTCTCCCGGCAGCGCTGGAGCGGGCTGGAGACGACGGCGGCGAGCGGCACTCCGGCGAGCCGTCCGGGCAGGGCGGCGGCCTGTGCGGCGCCCCGCTCGTCGAGCGCGACCCCGGGCGTCCGCCCGGCGAGCACGCCGGAGGTGTTGGCGGTCGAGCGTCCGTGCCGTACGAGGATCAGGGTGGCCATGGGGGCCAGCGTAGGCGTCCCCACGCGCGTGTGGGGGGCGGTCGGGGTGCTCTCGATGCGGTACGGGGGCCCGGCAGGTGCGGTCCGGGGGCGGCCGGGAGAGAATACGGCCCGTGATCGTGGACTCTGCCATCTACCGTGACGGACGCCGGACGAAAGGCCCCGACGACCTGTCGGACGCGCTGGCGGAGGCGCGGGCGACCGGTGACGCCTTCCTGTGGGTGGGGCTCTACGAGCCGACGGAGGCCGAGTTCAGCCATGTCTCCGACGAGTTCGCGCTGCACCGCCTGGCCGTGGAGGACGCTCTCAAGGCGCACCAGCGGCCCAAGCTGGAGATCTACGACGACTCGCTGTTCGTGGTGCTCAAGCCGGTGGTGTACGAGCCGGAGAGCGACACGGTCTCGTCCGGTGAGCTGATGCTCTTCATCGGCGACTCGTTCGTGGTGACCGTGCGGCACGGAGTGGGCTCACCGCTCGGGGCCGTCCGCAAGCGCCTGGAGGCGGAGCCCAACGTGCTGAAGCACGGGCCGACGGCGGTGCTCTACGCGGTCAGCGACACGGTGGTGGACCACTACATCGACGTGGCCGGTGAACTCCAGGTCGATCTGGAGGAGCTGGAGACCGATGTCTTCGAGCCGACCGGCGGCAACCCGGCGCGCACCGCGGCGCGGATCTACACCGCCAAGCGGCAGGTCCTGGAGTTCCGCCGGGCGAGCGTTCCGCTGGCCGGTCCGATGGCGCGGCTCGCGGCCGGCTCGGTGCCCTTCGTGCACGAGGACGCGATGCCCTTCTTCCGCGACGTGCAGGACCATCTGCTGCGCGCCAACGAGCAGGTCGAGGGCCTGGACCGGCTGCTCTCGGACGTGCTCTCGGCGCATCTGGCGCAGATGGGGGTGCGCCAGAACGACGACATGCGCAAGATCTCGGCCTGGGCCGCCATGGCCGCGGTCCCCACGATGCTCGCGGGGATCTACGGCATGAACTTCGACCACATGCCGGAGCTGCGGTGGACGTGGTCGTACCCGGCGGTGATCCTGCTGATGGCCGTGATCGAGGTGGGGCTGTACCGGCTGTTCAAGCGGCGCGGCTGGATGTGAGCCCCCGGCCCGGCCGCGGCCGGGCCGGGGGTTTGAAAGCCGTCCGGCTCAGAAGGCGGGGGCCGGGGTCGGCGCCCCGCCGAGGGCGTCGCGGCGCTCGGGCATCCGCAGGTCCACCATCTTGTGCCAGCCGGCCAGACGCTCCCACGCGTACACCCCGTGGATGCCGGCGGCGAGGGCGGCGGCCTTGGCCTTCGGCCAGCCCAGGATGCGGCCCATGTGGCTCATCACGGCGAGGCTGACGTCGCGGTAGACCTGGATCTCCGCCAGCGCGCACTCGCGCAGGGTGCGCTGGATGAGCCGCCCGTGGCCCGCGTAGTTGAGGCGGAGCAGCTCCTCGTGGCAGTACGACAGGTGGTTGGTCTCGTCGTTGTCGATCATGCGGATCGCCTTGCCGAGCACCGGGTCGTCCCCGAAGTACTTCACCAGCGTGATCATCTGGTCCGCGGCCCGTTGCTCGGTGACCCGGCTGTGCGCGAGGTAGACGATGATGTCCTCCTCGCTGAGCGGCTCCTCACGGCGCAGTTTGTCGTGGGCGAGGCCGATGCCGCGCTGCTCCAGGAGCATGGTGTAGTCGGTCTCGGGCGGCACGGGCACCGGTTCGAGGCCGCGCTTCTTGAGCAGGGCGTTGAAGATCCGGCCGTGTTTGTCCTCGTCGGCGCCGTGCCGGACGATCTTGGGCGCCAGATCCCGCATCCCGGGGGCGACGAGCGCCGCGATCCGGCCGTTCTCCCAGCCGCCCTGGGCCTCGCCGCTGGCGGCGATGGAGCAGAAGAGCCGGAACGACTCGTCGTTGGCGATGATTTCCTCGAACAGCCCTTTGGCCGTGAGCATGGCTGACACCTCCATGCGGACGTCCGCACTCCGTACGCCCGTGGAGTACGAGTCAAGTGCGCCGCGCCGGGTCGGGCAACACGAGCGCGGCGGGCACTGGGCCGAACGGCGTACGAGCCGACGTACGGGCGCCGCACGGGCGGGGGCGCACGGGCGCGTAACTCCGGGCGCCCTCACGCGTTGTGCTCCGTGACGGCCGTGGCGGGGAAGACCCCCCGAGCCCCCACCACGGCCGCAGAGCTCCCGTACGCGCGCCGAGGCGTGCCGTTGCGCGTCAGGGCACGCGTTACGAGGCGAGCCCGGCCCGCTCCAGTGCCTCCACGCCCGCCCGCAGCGCCGCGATCCGCTCGTCGAGCGTGAAGCCGGCCGGGGAGAGCGTCAGGGTGGTGACACCGGCCGCCGCGTAGG
Organism: Streptomyces sp. NPDC048623; assembly: GCF_040650755.1. Lineage (NCBI taxonomy): Bacteria > Bacillati > Actinomycetota > Actinomycetes > Kitasatosporales > Streptomycetaceae > Streptomyces > Streptomyces sp. NPDC048623. Next base: position 14,009 of record NZ_JBEZHV010000005.1, on the reverse strand, counting down.
CCTGCATGCGGTCGGCGATCCGGTCGACGGAGCCGAGCAGCGCGGTCTGGTCGATGAGCTGCCGGGGCACGGCCGCCGCGGCGCCCGCCTTGTCGCCGGACAGGTACTTGTCCTGGACCTCGGCGGCGGCCTTCTCGTAGCCCATCCGCTGAGCGAGCTGGTTGTAGAAGTTCTGCTTGCGGCTGCCCATGCCGCCGACGTACAGCGCGGTGTACGGCCGGAACATGTCGGCGAGCGCGTCGATGTCGTCGCCGAGGGCGATCGGCAGGGTGGGGTGGACGTCGAAGCCCTCCATCGTCAGCCCGGCCTTCTCGCGGCCCGCGCGCAGATGGCGGAGCGCGGTCTCCTCCAGGTGCTCGGCGGCCGGGAAGATGAGCAGGGCGCCGTCGGCGATCTCGCCGGTCTGCTCCAGGTTCTTCGGGCCGATGGCGGCGATGTAGAGCGGGATGTGCGGGCGGGTCGGGTGGACCGTGAGCTTGAGCGGCTTGCCCGGGCCGTCCGGCAGGGGCAGCGTCCAGTGCTCGCCCTGGTAGCTGAGGCGCTCGCGGGTCATGGCCTTGCGGACGATCTCGACGTACTCGCGGGTGCGGGCGAGCGGCTTGTCGAACTTGACGCCGTACCAGCCCTCGGAGACCTGCGGGCCCGAGACGCCGAGGCCGAGCCGGAAGCGGCCGCCGGAGAGCGAGTCGAGGGTGGCGGCGGTCATCGCCGTCATCGTGGGCTGCCGGGCCGGGATCTGCATGATCGCCGAGCCGACGTCGATGCGCTCGGTCTTGGCGGCGACCCAGGACAGCACGGTGGGGGCGTCGGAGCCGTACGCCTCCGCCGCCCAGCACACGTCGTAGCCGAGGCGGTCCGCCTCCTGGGCCACGGCCAGGTTGTCGCCGTCCATGCCCGCGCCCCAGTAGCCGAGGTTGATGCCGAGCCGCATGCCACGTACCCCTTACCCATCGGTAACGTCCTGTGCGGGGACTCTAGCGCGCGGCCCCGGCATTCGTCAGGAACCGATCGGGGACGGGTCGGAGGAGGCCGGCGGGAACGGTCCGGGAGGCCTCGAACGAGTGGGCTGTGGACAGGTTGTCCACAGGGTCTCTCCGCGTGGTGCCGTGGCCAGTAATCTCGCGGCCATGGAGCAGAGGCATCTCGGACGTACCGGCCTGCGCGTGTCCCGGCTCGGGCTCGGCACCCTCACCTGGGGCCGGGACACCGACGAGCACGACGCGGCCGAACAGTTGAAGGCGTTCTGGGACGCGGGCGGCACGCTCGTGGACACCGCGGACGTGTACGGGGGCGGCGAGGCGGAGTATCTGCTCGGGCGGCTGATCGACGAGCGGGCGGGCCTCGTGCCGCGCCAGGACCTGGTGATCTCGACCAAGGCGGGCAGCGTGCCCGACCCGGACCGGCGCACGGACGGCTCGCGCGGGCACCTGCTCGCCGCGCTCGACGCCTCGCTGGCCCGGCTCGGCACGGACCACGTGGACCTGTGGCAGCTGCACGCCCACGACCCGCACACCCCGCTCGAGGAGTCGCTGCAGGCCCTCGACATCGCGGTGAGCACCGGACGCGCGCGCTATGTGGGCGTGTCCAACTTCTGCGGCTGGCAGCTGGCCAAGGCCGGCACCTGGCAGCTCGCCGGGGAGCGGACCCGGCTCGCGGGGACACAGATGGAGTACTCGCTGCTCCAGCGGGGGATCGAGCGCGAGGTGCTGCCGGCCGCGCTCGACCTGGGCATCGGCCTGCTGCCGTCCTCGCCGCTGGGGCGCGGGGTGCTCACCGGGAAGTACCGGCACGGCACGCCGGCCGACTCGCGCGGCGGATCGGAGGCCCTCGCCCCGTTCGTGGAGCCGTATCTGGACGACACGGCGAGCCGGATCGTGGACGCGGTGCGCACGGCGGCGGACGGCCTCGCCACCACTCCGCTGCACGTCGCCCTCGCCTGGGTCCGCGACCGCCCCGGGGTGACCGCCCCGATCGTCGGCGCGCGCAACGCGCGGCAGCTCGCGGCCGTGCTGTCAGTGGAGAGCCTTAGTCTTCCTGACGAGATCTGCCGGGCCCTCGACGATGTGTCGGCGCCCGTGCACCGCTATCCGGATCACGACTGGAGCACCTTGTGACCGAGCCTTCCGGCGACACCCCGACGCCCGAGGCCGCCGAGCCCACCGCCGACGCCCAGGAGGCGCCCGCCGCGCCGCCCGCCGCCCCCGGCACGGAGCCCGCGGGCGGCGAGGAGCCGGACGAGCGGGCGGAGAGCTCGGAGCCGGAGACGACGCCGGAACGGCCCGGGGACGGCGAGCCCGAGTCGACGGAACCCGGTTCCGCGGAGGCCGGCACCGAGAAGGCCGCGCCCGAGCTGACCGAGGCGCAGGCGGAGCTGGCCGCGCAGCGGGAGCTGCGGGAGAGGATCGAGCGCCGCAAGGCCGAGCGGGCCGCTCCCGTCGAGGCGGGCGGCAAGCTGACCGGCACGGCCGCGGACCTGCTCGCGGCGGTACGGGCCGTCGAGAGCGGCGCGAAGCCGGTCTCGGTCCCGCGCGTGGCGGCGCCGGCCCCCGCGCCCGTTCAGGAGCGCACCGCCCCGGCGGCGCAGCCGGAGACCACCGTGCGCCCGCCCGCGCCCGAGGCCCCGGTGGTGACCGAGGAGACCACGGACGCCGTGCGCCGGGTCCTCGCGCGCGGCGGGGCCCCCGAGACGCTCGCCGCCCAGGTGGCCGCCGTGCTCGGCGAGGGCGCCGCCCGGGCCCTGGAGGACGACCCCTGGCAGCTGCTCGCGGTGCCGGGTGTGCGCCCCGAGCAGGCGGACGGCTTCGCCCGGGCGCTGCTCGGCGCGGAGTGCGGTCCCGCCGACCCGCGCCGCGCGGTGGCCCTCACCGCCTGGCTCCTGGAGCAGGCGGCCCTCAAGGGCCACACCGCTCTGGCGCTCGGCTCCGTCCGGGACGCGCTTGCCAGGCTGTCGGTGCCCGAGCCGGACAAGGCCGTGGACCTGGCGGTGTCGGAGGCGGCGGTCCTGGTCTTCCAGGAAGAGGAGGAGCCGGAGGAGTCCGACGACCTCGACACCGAGGGCGAGCCGGCCGAGGCGCCCGCGCCGCGGCCCGAGGTGCCGGTGCTGCTCGGCCTGGAGCGGTACGCGCTCGCGGAGGAGAGCCTGGCGGACGGCCTGGCCCGCCTCGTCCGTACGGCCGAGGCGGCGGAGTGGGACGGCCCGGAACTGGCCCGCGCCGCCGGGGCGCACGGTCTGGTGCTGCACACCGGCGGCGAGGCCGCCCGCGCCGAGCCCGCCGCGCTCGCCGAGGCGGCCCGCGCGCGGGGCCTGCGGGTCGCGCTCGCGGCGCACAGCGCGCGGGACGGCGCGCTGCCCGTGGCCGCGCTGCTGTCCGGCACCGCCGGCCCGGGACGGGACGCCGAGGGGACCCTCGCCCTGGACCTGCTCGTGGTCCTCGACGCGCCGCAGCTCGACGTGGAGACGGCGGCCACGCTGGTCGAGGCGCTGCCGGACGGCTGCCGCCTTGTCCTCAGCGGCGATCCGTACGTCCTCGGAGCGGCGGGCCCCGGCCGGGTGTTCGCCGATCTGCTCGCGGCGAAGGCAGCCCCGCAGATCGCCTCGCGCGTGCCCGACCCGGGCCCGATCGGCGAGCTGGTGTCCGGCATCGGCGCCGGCGAGCTGAACCAGGTCGAGGCACCCGGCAAGGAGGTCGTGATCGTCCCGGTCCGGGACGCCGGCGAGGCGGTGCACCGCACGGTGCAGCTGGTCGCCGACTCGATCCCGCGCGCCATCGGGGTACCGGCCGAGCAGACCCAGGTGATCACGGTCGGCCACGGCGGCTCGGCCGGCACCCGCGCGCTGAACGCGGCGCTGAAGCAGCGCCTCAACCCCGGGCCCGGGCGCTTCGGCGGCTTCGACCCGGGCGACCGGGTGGCCCACTCCCCCGCCCCGGGCCGTACGGTCACTGGCACGGTCGTCTCGGCCGACGCCGAGGGCCTGCACCTGGACTGCGCGGGCGAGCGGGTCGTCGTACCGAAGGAGCGGGTCGAGTCCGCGCTGCGGCACGGCTGGGCGCTCACCGCGCACCAGGCGGCCGGGACACGCTGGCCCGCGGCGGTCGTGGTGCTGCCCGGCGACGCGGCCGGCGGCCTCACCCGGGCCTGGGTCTACACGGCCTTCGGGCGCGCGGAGAAGCATCTGTCGGTCGTGCACGGCGTGGAACAGGCCCTGCCGCGCGCGGTGGCCGAGGGCCGCGCCCCGGAGCGCACGACCCGCCTGCGCCCCCTCCTGGAGGCACTGCTGCACGAGGACGAGCCGGGCGCCGGGGCCGGAGCCTCATGACGTAGCGCCGTCCGGCGCTCGGGACCTCCCGAGGCCCCGCCGGAGCCGAGGGGCCGCGGGGCGGCGAACGCAGGGCGAAGGATCGCCTCGTACCCGGCCTGCTCTGCGGGATCCGGGGCCGCCGCCGGTACACGGCAGGGCGCCCTCCCCGTGGGCGAACGGGAGGGCGCCCTGACGTGTCCGGGGCGGAAGGGGCTCAGGCCTGGCGGGCTCGGGCGGGAGCCCGGTCCTCCTCGTTCGGGTCGTCCGAGTCGTCGTCGAAGACGGCGCTGATGTCGAAGCGGCACACGAGGCGTTCCTGGTCGGCCTGGTCGAAGGGGGCGTTCAGCCACTCCCCCGGCTCGGGCAGTTCCTCGGCCGCCTCGACCCAGAGTGTGGAGTCGCCCTCCTCCAGGCCGAACTCCTTGTGCCGGGACGCGATTTCGTCGGGTTCGTACTCGCCGAAGACGACCCCGAGCGCCGCGTGCGTGGTCCCCGCCCCCTCCTCCCGGTCCAGGTCGGTCACCCGCCGGGCCTGGGCGATCAGGCGCTGCGGCTCCACCACGGCGTAGTCGCGGCGGATCAGCACGCTCAGCGCGTGCGGCTCGTCCGGGCCCGCGTAGGGCGGCAGCGAGTCGTCAGCGCCCGGGATCTCGAAGGGTGTGACCTCGTCGTAACGGTCGTAGAGGACCTCGTCGTACGCCTCCGCCGCCGCCGCGAGCGCGTTGAAGGCCTCGTAGACGGCCGGGTCGTCGTCCCCGGTGCGGCGTTCGACCGCCGCGAGGTGACGGTCCAGTGCGGCTTTGACCGCCTCGACGGCGGCGCGTACCTCGGCAGCGGTGGGCTGCGCAGCATCAGACATAGGACAGACGCTATCCGTACCGGGCCCTTGGCCGCACAATAGATGCGATGCCGGAATACGAATTTGTCGACGTGTACGTGCCGCGTGGTGTCTCCCGCAAGGAGACGACGCGGCTTCTGACCGACCATGCCGAGTACGGACACTGGGAGCTGGACCGGCTGATCCTGCGCCGGGACGGGAGCCGCAGAGTGCGGCTGAAGCGCCGCATCATCCGTCAGATCCGCGCCACCTGGTGACAGGAGTGACCTGAGTGACCTCCATGGCACGAGTGACCCACGTGACATGAGGAAGGGGCCCCGCGACCGCGGGGCCCCTTCGCTTTCCGCGCCGCGGCGCGGGGGTCACGCGGCTCGGCGGGCCCGCCGGTAGATCACGGAGCCGGCGAGGAGCAGGGCCGCGCCGGCGGGCACGGCGACGCCGAGCGGACCGGCGCCGGTGCTGGCCAGCTCCTCGGTGGGTCGGTCGGGCGTGACGGTGTGCGCACCGGGCGTGTTCGGCCCGTGCGAGCCGCCGGGAGTGCCCGGGGTCCCCGGCGTACCGGGGTGCTCACCGCCCTCCTCGCCGGGACCACCGGGAGTCTCCGGACCACCCGGGGTCTCCGGACCGCCGGGGGTCTCGGGCCCGCCAGGGGTCTCCGGACCGCCCGGGGTCTCGGGACCACCAGGGGTCTCGGGCCCGCCCGGGTGCCCCGGGGTGGTCGGCTCGATGCCGTTGCCGCAGTCGTTTCCGTAGGCCGCGTTCCCGGCCCCGACGCCCGTGACACCGTTCCCGCAGACGTTCAACGGGGCGTCGATCGGCACCTGGACGGTGTTGCCGGAGCCGACGCCCGGCGAGTCGGAGCTGTGGCCGCCGGCGCTGGAGCCGGAGCCCCCGTCATCGCCGTAGCCGCCGGAACCGTCCTGGTTGGAACAGGAGTTGCCGAACGCCGGGTTCATCAGCCCGATGACGGAGACGGTGTTGCCGCAGACGTTGACCGGCGCGTGGACCGGGACCTGCACGGTGTTGCCGGAGGCGACGCCCGGCGAACCGGCCGCGGTGCCGCTCGCATCCGATCCGGCGTGGGCGTAACCGCCGCCGAGGGCGATCATGCCGCCGGCCGCGGCGACCGTGATGATGCTCTTGCGTGTGATGACGCGTGTGACCTGTCGCATTGCTGGTTACCTGCTTCTCGGCTCGTGACGAAATGGCCACCGGCCCCGGAGTGCATGGCACGCACTCCGGGGCCGGCCTTGGCTCGGACCCTCAGGGGGTCGAGACAGAACGTCAGGCGTTGACGCAGGTGTTGCCGAAGGCGGGGTTCAGCAGCCCGATCACGGAGACCGTGTTGCCGCACACGTTCACGGGGATGTGAACCGGCACCTGGACGACGTTGCCCGAGAGCACGCCGGGGGAACCGATGGCGGCACCCTGGGCACCCGCGTCGGCAACGGCCATGCCCGCACCCGCGAGAACGAGACCGCCGGTGGCAGCCGCAGCAGCGACGACCTTCTTGATCATTATTCCTCCTTGTTGGCAATGCGGTCCCAGCCGCGGACCGCACCACCTGTAACGAGGGGGAATCAGAGGGGCTACGAGCCCCCTGGGGCATTCACTCTTTCCGGTAGCACCTGGACGCGCGGTCGATTTCCGCGACGCGCGCCCGGGCCGCCGTCGTCCGGCTCAGCTCGCGTCGAGGAAGCGGTCCAGGACCCGGACGCCGAACCTGAGTCCGTCCACCGGGACCCGCTCGTCCACGCCGTGGAACATGCCGGCGAAGTCCAGCTCCGGCGGCAGCTGGAGCGGCGCGAAGCCGAAGCAGCGGATGCCGAGGTCGTCGAAGGACTTGGCGTCGGTGCCGCCGGAGAGCATGTACGGCACGGCCCGGGCGATCGGGTCCTCGGCTCGCAGCGCCAGCTGCATGGCGTCGACCAGGGCGCCGTCGAAGCTGGTCTCCAGGGCCTTGTCGCCGTGCACGTCCTCGCGCTTCACGCGCGGGCCGAGGATCCGGTCGAGGTCGGCCAGGAACTCCTCCTCGTACCCGGGCAGGAAGCGCCCGTCGACATGCGCGGTGGCCTGGCCGGGGATGACGTTCACCTTGTAGCCGGCGCCGAGCATGGTGGGGGCGGCGGAGTTGCGCAGGGTGGCGCCGATCATCTTGGCGATGCCGCCGAGCTTGGCGAGGGTGGCGTCCATGTCCTCGGGGTCGAGCGGGGTGCCGAGCGCGTCCGAGAGCTCGTCCAGGAACGACCGTACGGTCTTGGTGACCCGGACCGGCCAGGTGTGCCGGCCGAGCCGCCCGACGGCCTCGCACAGCTCGGTGATCGCGTTGTCGTTGTTGGTCATCGAGCCATGGCCGGCGGTGCCCTCGACGGTCAGCCGCATCCAGTGCATGCCCTTCTGGGCGGTCTCGACCAGATAGAGCCGCAGGTTCTCGTTGACCGTGAAGGAGAAGCCGCCGACCTCGCCGATCGCCTCGGTCACGCCCTCGAACAGATCGCGGTGGTGGTCGACCAGGTGGCGGGCGCCGTAGGTGCCGCCGGCCTCCTCGTCGGCCATGAAGGCGAGCACGACGTCGCGCGGCGGCTTGCGGCCGCTGCGCATCCGGTCGCGCACGACCGCGAGGGTCATGGCGTCCATGTCCTTCATGTCGACGGCGCCGCGGCCCCAGACGCAGCCGTCGGCGATCTCGCCGGAGAAGGGGTGGTGGGTCCAGTCCTCGGCGTTGGCCGGGACGACGTCGGTGTGCCCGTGGATGAGCAGGGCCGGCCGCGACGGGTCCTCGCCCTCGATCCGGGCCACGGTGGACGCCCGCCCCTGGTGCGACTCGATGATCTTCGGTTCGAGGCCGACCTCGGCGAGCTTCTCGGCCACGTACTCGGCCGCCGCCCGCTCGCCCGGACCGGAGTGGTCGCCGTAGTTGCTGGTGTCGATGCGGATGAGGTCCCGGCACAGGTCGACGACCTCGTCCTCGCCCGTCACGCCCCGGCCGGTGTTCGTCTCGCTCACGCTGCTTCCTCCCACTACGTGCCCCATGACTGCGGTCGCCCCCATCCTCGCTCGCCACCCCGGTCCGGCCCAAGGGCCCCCGCCCCGGGGTGGCCTGGGGGCGCCGCCGGGGTGGTGATCGACCACCCCAGATGTTTGCTATGGTTTTCCTCGTCGGAAGGGGCCGCGAGCCCCGAAAGACACACCCCGTCCGGGTGGCGGAATGGCAGACGCGCTAGCTTGAGGTGCTAGTGCCCTTTATCGGGCGTGGGGGTTCAAGTCCCCCCTCGGACACCAGCCGGAAAGGCCCCACAGCGATGTGGGGCCTTTCCGCATGTCAGGCGTACGTCGGTCACCTGTCGGCCGCCCGTTACCGTGGGGGCGTGCGACGCCGAAGCAAGCCCCCCGCCTCTCCCCTCCCCCAGCGCGACGGGATCGACGCCGTGCGGGTGCGGCTGCCCGAGGACCCGGAGGGGGCCTGGGCGACCGTCGGGGAGCATCTGGTCGGGCGGTACGGGGCGGCCGTCGGGGACGCGCGCGTGGAGGCCATGCTGCGCGAGGGGCGGTTCGTCGGGGCCGACGGGCGGGCCGTGGACGGGGCCGAGCCGTACGCCGCCGGGCGGTATCTGTGGTTCCACCGGGACTTTCCGGCCGAGGAGCGGGTGCCGGGCGAGGTCGGGGTGGTGTACCGGGACGAGCGGATCGTCGTGGCGGACAAGCCGCACTTCCTGGCGACGATGCCGCGCGGCGGGCATGTGACGGAGACGCTGCTCGCGCGGCTGCGGCGGGACCTGGGGCTGCCGGAGCTGCAGCCGGCCCACCGGCTGGACCGGCTGACGGCGGGGCTCGTGCTGTGTGTCGTACGGGCGGAGGACCGGGGGGCGTACCAGACGCTGTTCCGGGACCGGGCCGTGCGCAAGGCGTACGAGGCGGTGGCGCCGTACGACCCGGAGCTGACCCTGCCGGTGACCGTGCGGAGTCGGATCGAGAAGGAGCGCGGGGTGCTGGCCGCCAGGGAGATCCCGGGCGGCGAGCCGAACGCCGAGAGCCGGATCGACCTGCTCGCGCACAGGGGCGGGCTCGCCCGGTACCACCTCGTGCCGGAGACCGGGCGGACCCATCAACTGCGGGTGCACATGAACGCGCTCGGGCTGCCGATCCTCCACGATCCGCTGTACCCGGTGGTCCGTGAGGACGGGCCGGAGGACTTCGGGCGGCCGCTGCAACTGCTCGCGCGGTCGCTGGTGTTCACCGACCCGTTCACCGGTGAACCGAGGAGGTTCCTGAGCCGTCGGCCGCTCAATGGCCTCGCTTGAGCCACTCCTCCAGGTGCGGAGCCTCCTCCCCGATCGTGGTCGAGTCGCCGTGGCCGGTGCGGACGACCGTCTCGGGCGGCAGGGTGAGGAGCTTCTCGCGGATCGACCCGACGATCGTCGGGAAGTCCGAGTATGACCGGCCGGTGGCGCCCGGGCCGCCCTGGAAGAGGGTGTCGCCGGAGAAGACGGTGCCGAGCTCGGGGGCGTACAGGCAGACCGCTCCGGGGGCGTGGCCCGGTGTGTGGAGGACGGTGAGGTCCGTCCCGGCGATGGTGAGGACCTGGCCGTCGGCGAGTTCGCCGTCGGGGCTGTGGTCCGGGTGGGTCAGCTTCCACAGCGGCAGGTCGGCGGGGTGCAGCAGGATCCGGGCGCCGGTGGCGGCGGCGAGGGCCGGGGCCGCGTCGATGTGGTCGTCGTGGGCGTGGGTGCAGACGATGGCGCGCAGGGGGCGCCCGTCGAGGGCGGCCAGGATGGCGTCGGCGTCGTGGGCGGCGTCGATGACGATCGCCTCGGTGTCGTCGCCGACGATCCAGACGTTGTTGTCGACCTCCCAGGTGCCGCCGTCGAGGCTGAAGGTGCCGGAGGTGACCAGATGGTCGATGCGGGCGCCCATCAGAACACCACCACCGAGCGCAGCACGTCGCCCTCGTGCATGCGGGCGAAGGCCTTCTCGACGTCGCCGAGGCCGATGGTCTCGGTGACGAAGGCGCCGAGGTCGATCCGGCCCTGCTGGTGCAGGTCGATGAGCATCGGGAAGTCGCGGGACGGCAGGCAGTCGCCGTACCAGGAGGACTTGAGCGCGCCGCCGCGGCCGAAGACGTCGAGCAGCGGGAGTTCGAGCTTCATCTCGGGGGTGGGGACGCCGACCAGGACGACGGTGCCGGCCAGGTCGCGGGCGTAGAAGGCCTGCTGGTACGTCTCGGGGCGGCCGACCGCCTCGATGACGACGTCGGCGCCGAAGCCGCCGGTGAGTTCGCGGATGGCCTCGACGGGGTCGGTGGCGCGGGAGTTGACCGTGTGGGTGGCGCCCATCTCCTTGGCCTTGGCGAGCTTGCGGTCGTCGATGTCGACGGCGATGATCCGGGCGGCTCCGGCGAGCCGGGCGCCGACGACGGCAGCGTCACCGACGCCGCCGCAGCCGATGACGGCGACGCTGTCGCCGCGGCCGACCTCGCCGGTGTTGATCGCGGCGCCGATGCCCGCCATGACGCCGCAGCCGAGCAGGCCGGCGACCTCGGGCGCGACGGCCGGGTCGACCTTGGTGCACTGACCGGCGTGGACCAGGGTCTTCTCGGCGAAGGCCCCGATCCCGAGGGCCGGGGAGAGCTCGGTGCCGTCGGTGAGGGTCATCTTCTGCTGCGCGTTGTGGGTGGCGAAGCAGTACCAGGGGCGGCCGCGCCGGCAGGCGCGGCACTGGCCGCACACCGCACGCCAGTTGAGGACCACGAAGTCGCCGGGGGCGACGTCGGTGACGCCCGCGCCGACGGACTCGACGATTCCGGCGGCCTCGTGGCCGAGCAGGAAGGGGAACTCGTCGTTGATCCCGCCCTGCTTGTAGTGGAGGTCGGTGTGACAGACCCCGCAGGCCTGGATCTTCACCACGGCCTCGCCCGGACCGGGATCGGGGATCACGATCGTCTCGACCCGGACCGGCTCGTTCTTGCCGGGGGCGATGACCCCCAGGACCTGCTGCGACATCGTGGACTTCCCTTCGCCGACAACCTCTGCGCTGTAAGGATCTTGCGTACCACTATCTCCTGACAAAACGCGAGACCCCCGCAGTTCGTGCCTGCGGGGGTCTCTTGTCCCGTGGGGGGCTATGGGGTGCGGATCAGTCCCGGCCGACGGTGCCCTGGGCCGCGCGGACCCGGCCGCGGACCAGGAACCAGCCGCCGACCAGCGCGGCCGCGATGAGCGGCAGGCAGGCGACGGTGGTGCGGCCGACGCCGCCGTCCATCCACATGAGGACCAGGACCGAACCGAGGAACAGCAGGGTCACGATCTGGGTGTACGGGGCCCAGGGCAGCTGGTAGGACGGCCGGACGAGCTTGCCCTGCTTGGCGCGGCGGACGAAGAGCAGCGAGCAGACCATGATCATGGCCCAGGTGCCGATGATGCCGATGGACGCGAAGTTCAGCACCAGCTCGAAGGCGTCCTCGGGCATCCGGGCGTTGAGGATCACGCCGAGGACTCCGAAGCCCGCGGTGAGCAGGATGCCGCCGTACGGGACGCCGCCCCGGTTCATCACACCGGTGAACCTGGGCGCGGAGCCGGCGAGCGACATCGAGCGCAGGATGCGGCCGGTGGAGTAGAGGCCCGAGTTGAGGCTGGAGAGGGCGGCTGTGAGCACGACCAAGTTCATCACGCCGGCGGCGCCGGGGATGCCGAGCTTGTCGAAGACGGTGACGAAGGGGCTCTGGTCGCCGGAGTACGCGGTGTACGGGAGGATCAGCGCGAGCAGCACGACGGAGCCGACGTAGAACACGCCCACGCGCCACATGATCGAGTTGATCGCCTTCGGCATGATCTTCTCGGGGTTCTCGGTCTCGCCGGCGGCGACGCCGCACAGCTCGACGGAGGCGTAGGCGAAGACGACACCCTGGATGAGCAGCAGCATCGGCATCATGCCGTTGGGGAAGATGCCGCCGTTCTCGGTGATGTTGGCCAGGCCCGGGGTGTGGCCGCCGACGTCGTGCGAGGTCACGACGAGGAAGATGCCGACGAGCATGAAGGCGACCAGGGCGCCGACCTTGACGATCGCGAACCAGAACTCCATCTCGCCGAAGTACTTCACGGAGATGAGGTTGGCGGCGAGGACGATCGCGAGGGCGATCAGGGCGAGCACCCACTGCGGGATGTCGCTGAACAGCGACCAGAAGTGGGCGTAGGTGGCCGCGGCGGTGATGTCGGCGACGGCGGTGGTCGACCAGTTGAGGAAGTACAGCCAGCCGGCCGTGTAGGCGCCCTTCTCGCCCATGAACTCACGGGCGTACGAGACGAAGGCGCCGGAGGACGGGCGGTAGAGCACGAGTTCGCCGAGGGCCCGGACGACGAAGAAGGCGAAGACGCCGCACACCGCGTACGCGATGAAGAGCGAGGGTCCGGCGTTGGCCATGCGGCCACCGGCACCGAGGAACAGGCCGGTGCCGATCGCGCCGCCGATGGCGATCATGTTGATGTGCCGGTGCTTGAGGTCCTTGCGGTATCCGTGGTCGCCGGCGTCCACGTGGGAGGACACCGACGAGGCTGCCGCGGGTGCCGCCGGAGTGGCGGACAGCGTGTCGGCCGCAGTGCTGCGGTCACTCATGGAGTTGTTCGCCTTCGTGAGGGGAGGGTCTGTGCGGTGCCCGGCCGTGCCCTTGTGGGGCTTTCCGGCACGGCCAGCGCACATCCTGACGGCAACCACCCGTCACTGACTGTGGCCGATCTCACTGTTCGGCCGGATTTGAGGTAGTTCAGAGGTTACGCACGGGTGAACTTGCGCCCCGGGCGGCCGTCACGGGGCGAGGACGTCCAGCTCCTTGAGGGCGCCGACGGCGATCTCGCGGGTCAGTTCCTCGGCGCGGGCCGCGTCCCGTTCCCGTACCGCCTCGGCGACCTGGACGTGCAGGGTGACGGCGGCCGGATCGGGGTCCTCGAACATCACCTGGTGGTGGGTGCGGCCGGTGAGCACCTCGGCGACCACGTCGCCGAGCCGGGCGAACATCTCGTTGCCGGAGGCGTTGAGGACGACCCGGTGGAAGGCGATGTCGTGCACCAGGTACGCCTCCAGCTGCCGGCCGCGCGAGGTGGCGACCATGCCGAGGGCCTGTTCGGTGAGCGCGCGGCACTGCTCGGGGGTGGCGTGCAGGGCGGCGAGTCCGGCGGCGACCGGCTCGATCGCGGAGCGCAGCACGGTGAGCGAGCGCAGCTGGCGGGGGCGGTCGGCGCCGGCCAGGCGCCAGCGGATGACCTGGGGGTCGTACACGTTCCAGCGCTCGGTCGGCAGCACGGTCACGCCGACCCGGCGCCGGGACTCGACCAGGTGCATGGACTCCAGGACGCGCACGACCTCGCGCACCACGGTCCGGGAGACGTCGAAGCGCTCGACGAGTTCGTCGGAGCGGAGCACCGTGCCGGGCGGGTACTCCCCGGCGGTGATGGCCAGGCCCAGGGTGGTCAGAACCTGCGGATGGAGCCCCTGAGCGGCCGGTGTCGTCATGTCGGCAAGCGTCTCAGATCAGCTGAGCGATCCCAAGTCGACCGTAGGGGTCGGTATGGGTTCGGTCCACCTGGGTGGGGAGGCGTGGGCGTGGCGGTGGAATCCGGCGCCCAGTGCTGCTCCTCGTGGCCGGTGTCGGCGGGTGGTGGGTGTGCTGATCGCGGTCACGCTCTGGTGCCGGTGGGCTGCGCGGGGCAGTCGGGTCCGGTCCGTTGGTGCGTGTCCCTCCGGACGCTGGCCGACACGACCCTGGGGTCGTGCCGGGGAGGGAACCCCGCGTCGCCTGGGCGCGGGGCGGTTGGTGCGTGGCCGGGTCGGGCCGGTCTTCGACCGGTCCACCCGACGGGTCTTCGGGGCGGCCGTGACGAC